>NZ_JAQGIZ010000159.1 GCF_028290885.1 Phenylobacterium sp. | reverse complement strand
CTGCGAGACCAGTTCCAGTTCTTCCGGAACGCGCGTCGGTCGGTTAAATGGAATCATCGGGCGCTCGTAACTCATAAAGCTGCCTCATAGGCATTGACCAAGCGCTCGGTCGCCCGCTCCCAGGTATATTGCTGCGCGTTCAAGGCGGCGGCATTCTGCATGCGGAGCAGCAGTGCGCGATCATCGGCAAGCATGCGCATCTGTTGCGCCAGCGTCTCCACGTCGCCTGCGCGGTGCATAAAGCCCTCGGTGCCGTGGGTGAAACGGGCGCCGGAGGCGTCCGAAACCAGGAGGGCGCAGCCTGAAGCCTGGGCCTCGTAAGTCACGAGCGCGCTGCCGTCCTCGACGGACGGCAGCACCAGAACGTCTGTAGCTTGGTAAAGCGGTCGAAGGTCCGCAAGGAAATCGTGCTCCGAGACGTTCTTATGCTGAAGCAACGGGAGAAGACGCTCCCGGTATCCGGGAATGAAACGACCGGTCACCCGGAACTTGGAGCGATCAGCTATCCCCGACCGATGCCAAGCTTCCAAGGCCAGGTGAAGGCCCTTGCGGGGTTCGCAACGCGCCACAAAGGAAAAGGTCAAACCATCATTGGCTCGCATGCCGGCGTTGCTCGTGTACCGAAGCGGATCGAAGCCATAACTCTTGAGCGCAAGCTTGCTTCGCGGAACGCCGCGGCGAACGAACGTGTCGATGGCGAGCTCCGACGGCGCGAGAATGAGGCTTGCGACCTCATATTCGCGCATCTCTCGATCCAGCACCGTCGGGTCGAACGTGTGCGAATTGTCCCTCTCCTGTTCGATACCGAGGGCCCGATGTTCCTTCGCAACGACATCGAACGCGTGCTCAGTGTGGGTGTTCGGCGCCTCTCTCACCCCGAGCCAGTGCCGCGCCCGAGCCGCTTTTAGAGTGAGTTCCGCCGCAAGCGGCCAGGTGTGGACGACGTCAAAAGGTTCCCTCCAGTGGGTGAGCAAGGTTGCGGTGAGATAGTCATGCAACCTGCAGGCGCGCTGCCGCCCCATGAAACGCTGTGGGATCGGAACAATTCTCTGGGTCTGAACGACCTTGACTCCGGGGATGCGCTGCGGGCTTGACCAACAGAACACCTGAACCGAGCAATCCCGCTCGGCGAGCGCCCGGATCTGGCTGAGGGCCGCGGCCCCGATGCCCGGCGAACCCAGTCTAAAAGGAAAGCTATACGCAATCTTCAACAGCCTTCCCGCCATTCCGCCGACCTCTCTAGCGCCCGCCATAGACGGATAAGAGCCCTCTTCATAGTCGGCCCCAGACGATAATGTGAGGCTAAAGCACGAGAAACATGCCGAACAAATGTCAGCACCGCCCGAGAGCGCCTCGCGACTTTCCTGGCGCGATTCGGGTCTCGCGCATTTTACGATCGGCTAGCGTGGGCGCGCGGCGTCGCCGCCTATCTCACAGCGCCGCCGCCAGCCGCTTGTCGCGGGCGATGGACCTCGCCGCCGCCAGGTGGGCGACGATGGCGATCACGATCACCGGGGCTAGGGCCGCATAGCCGATCAGCAGCGAGTGCTCGCCGTACCTGGGCTTGGCCAGGTCGCTGACGTGGCCGAGGAATATCGGCCCGCCACCCAGTCCGATCAGGTTCAGGACAAACAGCAGGATCGCCCCCGCCATGGTCCGTTGGCCGGGCGGCACCGCGTTCTGCACCACCGCCAGCGCCGGGGCGAGGTACATGTTGTTGAGCAGCGCAGGCACCGCGATGAACGCCAGCGCGATCGGCCAGGTCGGGGCCCAGATCAGGCCCGCCAGAGCCGGAAGGGTCAGGGTGAAGGCGATCGCCGGGATCCATGCGTACCAGCGCCGGTCCCGGTGGCTCAGCTTATCCGCCAGCCAGCCGGCCCCGAAGGTGCCGATCACCCCCGTCACGCCCAGGATCACGCTGTAGTAGGCCGCGACCTCCTTCAGCGTCATGCCCTTCACCCGGATGAGCAGGGGGGTGTTCCAGGTCAGCATGGCGTAGCCGACGAAGGCCGAAAGGCCGCAGGCGATCGCCACGCACAGCAGGGTGCGGTTGGTGACGAAGGCGGCGATCACCTTGAAGGCCGGCGGGGCGGGCGCGTGCGCATCGGCGCCGAGCGCGATTTCGTCCAGCCCACCGCGCTTCGGCTCACGCACCACCAAGAGCATGACGAGCGCCAGCAGGACGCCCGGCAGGCCGACTGCGAAGAAGGCCGTCCGCCAGCCGTAGGCGGCGGCCACGCCTCCGCCCAGGGCCACTCCCAGCATCGAGCCCAGCGGCACGCCGAGCGAATAGAGCGCCAGTCCGGTGCCCCGCTCCTTGGCCGGGAAGTAGTCGGAGATCAGCGAGTAGGACGGCGGGGACCCACCGGCCTCGCCTACGCCCACCATCATCCGCGAGATAGCAAGCTGGGTGAAGTTCGTCGCCAGGCCGCAGCCGGCGGTGAAGAGGCTCCAGACGCCGCAGGCCGCGGCCATGATCCAGACGCGCTTGAAGCGGTCCGACAGCCACGCCACCGGAATGCCGAAGGTCGTATAGAACAGTGCGAAGGTCAGGCCGCCCAGGGCGCCCAGCGCCGTGTCGCTGAGCCCGAGGTCCTTGCGGATCGGCTCGGCGAGGGTCGACATGATCTGCCGATCCATGAAGTTGAAGGTGTAGACGACGGCCAACAGGCCCACGACCACGTAGCGGTAGCCGGTCGCCGCCTTAGGCGCTGTCGTGGTCGCGGACGTCATGCAAATCCCCCAGGCATGGGACGTCCCGCCGCCAGTATTCTGGCTCCAAGGTCCGGTACGTTTTCCCGGGCGTCATGTTGCATATGGCGCCGGCGCTCGCCAAGCGGCGAGGTGTGACCGTCGCGAAACATCGCGCCTCGGGTCGGCGGCGGCCTGCGTGCAGACCTAGTCGGCGAGCGCAAGATCCAGGATCACGTCGTGGCGGCTCGCCCACGAATTCTCCGCGAGGAAGGTCTGGCGGTCCGCTTCGGCGATGGGCCCGATGGCCAGCGCCCGCTCGACACCGTCGGCAAAGGACTGGCCGTCCCCGACCAGGACGACGTGATCGTGGATGCCCCTGACCGGCGCGATGTCCGTCGCCGCCACCGGGCGCCCGGCCGCGCAGTATTCATAGATCTTCAGCGGGCTCATCGACTCCGTGAGCGGCGTGCGGTGGTGCGGCATGATGCAAACGTCGACGCTCCGGGTCAGGCCGGCGATCAGGTCCCGCTCCGACAGCGCCGGCTTGATGTGGACGCGCGGTATAAGGCGGAGCTGCCTGACCACCTCCGGGTCGGCCACGGGCCCGATAATGATCACCGAGCCGCCTGGGAAGCGCTTGGCCACCTCGGCCACCGCACCCACGTCGAGGCGGCCGTGTATGGCGCCGGAGTAGAGGATCTGCGGCCGCGGGAGCGTCGCCAACCAGTCCGGCGCCCTCCACGGCTGCTGCCATTCTGATGGCGTTATGCCATTTGGAACCACGATGCCCGGCCCAATCGGGTCAAGCCGTCGAAGCAGGTGCTGCGACACCGCGCACACGCGATGCCCCCGCGCCCGGATCGTTTCATAGGCGTGAGCATAGTCGGGCCACCACTCGCTGTGGTCGTCGAACGCCGCCCAGTCGTCGAAGGCGTAGTAGGTCACGGCCCGTGTCCACTTCAGCGGCGCATAGGCGGCGTAGAACGGGTTGGTCGTAATCAGCGCCGCGTCCTCAAGGCCGAGATCGCGCGCCCGCGCGCTGACCCAGCGATCGTATTCGACGTAGGACGCCCGCAGCGTCGCCTCGCCTACTCCATCCCTGCGGCGGAACCTGAGTGGAGAAACGACCCCGGTCGCGTGTGGCCGCGGCGGGATCGGAACCGGGCGTCTTCCAAGCAGCCGCCTGGCGAACTGGGTTGCTCCCATTCGAAAGGGATCGGCGATCAGCAGCTTTCCGACGTCTTCGTGCACCAGAAGAGTCTGCAACAGCCTGTCCGGCGTCATGAATAGACGCTGCATCGAGTCAGTCCAGGTCTCGTGCCAGAAGGTGAATACGACGTCGCGCATCTTCAGGTCACCAAAATGCCCATCCGATCTCGCGGGAGGGACGAGGCCGATTCGGAAGTTAGGCTCGAATTCAGTCAGGGCGTTTCAACTTATGTGGGTTTTATAGGCGTCGATACGCATTGCGCCAGCTTGAAGCACCCCGAGCGACTGCAGGACGGCTGTCCAGATCGAAGCTCGACACCGCGCATAGCCGCGCTGCCCGTGGGCCGCAAGGCCCAGCCCCCTTCGGCGGCTTTCGTCATCTCGGCCGTAAGGTCCGCTGACGGACGCCCGCGTGGCGGCTGACCCCCTAGCCACGGGAAGCCAACGCTCCGCCGACGGCCGCGTCTGAGCGCCGGCCGGCGGGGTGGCCGCCGCCTTCGAAGGCCGCCCGCCTGACCGCCTCCAGCAAGGCCGCCGGCGTGATCGGCTTGGTGACATGCCCGTTCGCGCCGGCCGCGGCTGAGGCCTGCGCATGTTCCGGCAGGGCGTTGGCCGTCAGGGTGTAGATCGGCGCGCGCGACATCGGGCCGCCGCTCTCCCGTATGAGCCGGATCGCCTCCAGGCCGCTCATCACCGGCATCTGCATGTCCATCAGGATCAGATCGAACTGGGCGTGCGCAGCCGCATCGACGGCCTCCGCGCCGTTCTCCACGCAGGTGAGCGCCACGCCGGCGGCCCCCAGGATCAGCTCCACCACGCGGCGGTTCACCGGATGGTCTTCGGCCAGCAGCACGCGCAGGCCCGCAACGTCGGGTACGGCTGCGGACGAGCTTGCGCCGTCCTCTCCTTGGGCGGCGGCAGGCTGCGCCGGAAGCTCGAGCGCAAGGGTGAAGCAGGAGCCGCGGCCCGGGTCCGACTCGGCGGTGAGCGAGCCGCCCATCTCCTTCGCCAGGGTGCGGGAGATCGCCAGGCCGAGCCCGCTGCCCCCATAACGGCGAGTGATCGAGCCGTCGGCCTGCTCGAACCGCTCGAACAGCCGCGCCTTGGTCGCCTCGTCGAAGCCGATGCCGGTGTCGGCGACTTTGCAGACCAGCCGCACGCGGTCCTCCCGCGCCTCGGCCGAGAGCGTCAGCGTCACGGCGCCTTGCTCCGTGAACTTGGCGGCGTTGGACAAGAGGTTGCAGACGATCTGGCGCAGGCGCGCCGCATCGCCCAAGACCAGCAGGCTGGCGGCCGGATCCGCGCGGAAGGTGAACTCCAAACCCTTGGCGCAGAAGGTGTCGCGGAACAGGTCCCCGCAGGCGCGAACCGCCGCAAGCGGCTCGAAGGGCTCCGCGCCAAGTTCCAGGCGCCCGGATTCGATCCGGGTCAGGTCCAGGATGTCCGAGACCAGCACCTGCAGGTTCGACGCGGAGCTCTCGATCAGGTGCACCATCTCCTGCTGGCCGCGGCTGAGGCGGGTCTGGGCCAGGGCGCCGGCGATGCCCATGACGCCGTTGAGGGGCGTGCGGATTTCGTGGCTCATGTTGGCCAGGAATTCGCTCTTCGCGCGGCTGGCCGCCTCGGCGGCTTCACGCTTTTCGGTGAGCTCGCGCGTGGTTGCGCGCAGTCGGCGGTGGTGCTGGTGGGCCGACACGGCAGAGTTGACCGTGAACCCGATCAGCAGGGTCATGGCGCCCTCAAGGGTCGCCAGTTTCGCCCCCGAGGCGCGGTAGGAGAGCGGCAGCAGCAGGATGCAGACGCTGGGCGGCAGGGCGCAGACCAGCAGGTGCAGGATGTTCTTGTAGCAGGCCTTGACCACGTAGAGCAGGATGCCGGCCATCAGCGCGACGGTGAGCAGCCGCGAACTCTCCTGGCCGGTGGCCCAGTAGATCAGACCGATGAAGACCCACGAGAGGCTGGCCATGAACGAGGCGGCAAGCCGCTGCGCGCGCGCCGCCGGCTTGCCGTAGGCCCGCGGGCCGGTCGAGGCCCACATCCACGCCTCGGAAAGCAAAGAGAACGCCCACCAGACGACGGCGCTCTGCAGTCCGATGACCGGTATCGAGCCGGCGACGATCACCGCCGATATGCCGACGCGCTCCGACGTTTTCTGCCGCGTCTCGGGCGCCGTGGCGTCAAACTCGGTGTCGAACCCGAGCAGCGCGGCCAGGTTGGCGGATCCCGTCATGGCGCTGGAGCCTGCCGGAAAGCTTCAAACAATCCGCTAACGCGCTCGTTGCGGGAATCTGGACCCAGGCAGGGCTTCTTTAACGGCCCTTGGACGATCTTTCGGCCAATGCCTGGCGAGATGGATCGCGCGATGAGACAAGCCCTCCTGGCAGCAATTGGGACCGCAGCGCTGGCGCTGCCGGCCTCCGCCGCCGATCGCGTCGTCGGCGACTGGGTCACGAAGGGCGGCAAGGGGATCGTGCGTGTCGCGCCCTGCCCGGCCCGGCCCGAGGCGATCTGCGGAACCATCGTTCGCCTGCGCCAGCCGACGGACGCGGCTGGCGTCCCGCTGAAGGACATCCACAACCAGGACCCCACCCTGCGCGGCCGGCCGATCGTGGGGTTGCCGGTGCTCCCTGGCCTCGCGCCCGCCGGCGACCGCGTCTGGAGCGGCCATATCTACGATCCCGAGACGGGCCGCACCTACGCCTCGAAGATCCGCCTCAGGTCGGACGAAGCGCTCGCCGTGGAAGGCTGCCTTTCGGTGCTCTGCCGCACCGAGGTGTGGCGACGCGCCGCGTTCTGACCCGGCGAACCGGAGCCACGTCCGCTGCACGCGCCTCAAGAATTCCTGGGGGCCGCTCGCCTTGCCCCGCAAGGCTCACCTCTCTAAGTGACCCTCGGGCCGGCCCGGTCACCGCGACTGCCGCCATGGGCGGCTTTTGCCATCTTTGTTGTAAGGTCCGCTGATGGACGCCCGCCTCGCGCCTGACCCCATAGCCGCTGGAAGCCGCCTCTCCGCCCCCATGCTCACCCACCTGCAGCGCCTCGAGGCCGAGAGCATCCACATCTTCCGCGAGGTGGTCGCCGAGTGCGAGCGCCCGGTGATGCTCTATTCTATCGGCAAGGACTCCGCGGTGATGCTGCGGCTGGCGATGAAGGCCTTCTATCCCGCCAAGCCGCCCTTCCCACTGCTGCACGTGGACACCACCTGGAAGTTCCGCGCGATGTACGAGATGCGCGAGCGGATGGCCCGCGAGACCGGGATGGAGCTGATCGTCCACCGCAATCCGGAGGCCGAGGCGCGCGGCATCAACCCCTTCGACCACGGCTCCCTGCACACCGACCTCTGGAAGACCGAGGGCCTGAAGCAGGCGATCGACAAGTACGGCTTCGACGCGGCCTTCGGCGGCGGCCGGCGCGACGAAGAGAAGTCCCGCGCCAAGGAGCGCATCCTGTCGTTCCGCTCGGCCCAGCACCGCTGGGATCCCAAGATGCAGCGCCCCGAACTCTGGCGGCTCTACAACACGCGAAAGGGGCCGGGCGAGAACTTCCGCGCCTTCCCGATCTCCAATTGGACCGAGCTCGACATCTGGCAATACATCTACCTTGAGGACATTCCGATCGTGCCGCTCTACTTCGCCGCCGAGCGGCCGGTGGTGGAGCGCGACGGCAACCTGATCATGGTCGACGACGAGCGGATGAGGCTCAAGCCCGGCGAGGTGCCGCAGCTGCGCTCGATCCGCTTCCGCACCCAGGGCGACTACCCGCTGACCGGCGCCATCGAGAGCACGGCCGCGACCCTGCCCGAAATCATCCAGGAGATGCTGCTCGCCACCACGTCCGAGCGCCAGGGCCGCGTCATCGACCACGACCAGGCCGCCTCCATGGAGAAGAAGAAGCAGGAGGGTTATTTCTAGTGGCTCACGCCTCCCTTCCGCTCATCCCCGCGAAGGCGGGGACCCAAGCTGAGTCAACCGCTCGCGCGCCGAAAGTCCGCTTAGGTTCCCGCCTTCGCGGGAATGAGCGGTTGGTAAGGGCGCGCTTCTGATGGCCCACGTGTCCGAGCTCATCGCCGAGGATATCGAGGCCTACCTCCACGCCCACCAACATAAGAGCCTGCTCAGGTTCCTGACCTGTGGTTCGGTGGACGACGGCAAGTCGACGCTGATCGGTCGCCTGCTCTACGACTCCAAGATGATCTTCGAGGACCAGCTCGCGGCCCTTGAAGCCGACTCCAAGAAGGTCGGCACCCAGGGCGGTGAGATCGACTTCGCCCTGCTGGTCGACGGCCTGGCAGCCGAACGCGAGCAGGGCATCACCATCGACGTCGCCTACCGGTTCTTCTCCACTGACAAGCGCAAGTTCATCGTCGCCGATACGCCCGGCCACGAGCAGTACACCCGCAACATGGTCACCGGCGCCTCCACCGCCGACGCCGCGGTGATCCTGATCGACGCCCGGAAGGGCGTGCTCACCCAGACGCGGCGGCACAGCTACCTCGTGAGCCTGCTCGGCATCCGCCACGTGGTGCTGGCGATCAACAAGATGGACCTGGTGGACTGGAGCCAGGATCGCTTCGACGAGATTGTCGGGGCCTATAGCGCCTTTGCCGATCAAATTGGGATCAGCGCCTTCACCGCCATCCCGATGTCGGCGCTGCGCGGCGACAACATCACCGAGCCCAGCGCCAACTCGCCCTGGTATTCCGGCCCGCCGCTGATGCGCTGGCTGGAGGACGCGCCGGTCGAGGACGACCTGCGCGAAAAGCCGTTCCGCATGCCGGTGCAGTGGGTGAACCGCCCGAACCACGACTTCCGCGGCTTCGCGGGCATGGTCTCCTCCGGCGTCATCCGGCCGGGCGACAGGATCAAGGCCCTGCCGTCGGGCCGCGAGAGCACGGTGGAGCGCATCGTCACGCTCGGCGGCGACCTGCCGGAAGCGGTGGCGGGCCAGTCGGTGACGCTCACCCTCGCCGACGAGATCGACGTCAGCCGCGGCGACGTCCTGGCCGCGGCCGGGAGCCCGCCCGCCGTCGCCGACCAGTTCGAGGCGACGATCGTCTGGTTCGACGACGAGGCCATGCTGCCCGGCCGCCCCTACCTGATGAAGCTCGGGGCCCGCACGGTCGCCGCCCAGGTCGCCGAGCCCAAGTACAAGGTCTACGTCAACACGCTGGAGCACCTCGCCGCGCGCCGGCTGGAGCTGAACGAGATCGGGGTCTGCAACCTGCTGCTCGACGCGCCCATCGCCTTCGATCCGTATGCGGAGAACCACGACCTCGGCGGCTTCATCCTGATCGACCGGATATCGAACCGCACGGTGGGCGCAGGGCTGCTACATTTCGCGCTGCGCCGCAGCCAGAACATCCACTGGCAGGCGCTGGACGTGGACAAGGCCGCGCGCGCCGCGAGCAAAGGCCAGAAGGCCCGCGTCGTCTGGCTGACGGGCCTCTCGGGCGCCGGCAAGTCGACCATCGCCAACCTCGTGGAAAAGCGCCTCGCCGTGGAGGGCCGCCACACCTACCTGCTGGACGGCGACAACGTCCGCCACGGGCTGAACAAGGACCTGGGCTTCACCGAGGCCGACCGCGTGGAGAACATCCGCCGCGTGGCCGAGGTCGCCAAGCTGATGGTCGACGCCGGCCTGATCGTGCTGGTCTCGTTCATCTCGCCGTTCCGCGCCGAGCGGCAGATGGCCCGCGAACTGATGGGCGAGCGCGAGTTCGTCGAGGTGTTCATCGACACCCCGCTGGCCGAGGCCGAGAAGCGCGACGTCAAGGGCCTCTACAAGAAGGCCCGCGCCGGCGAGTTGAAGAACTTCACCGGCGTCGATTCACCCTACGAGCCGCCGGAAGACCCCGAAATCCGCATCGACACCACCCGCCTCTCCGCCGCGGAGGCCGCCGAGCGGATCTTCGACTGGCTGGAAGGCGGGGCTTTCGATCCGGGAATCTGAAGTCTGGGGGTCATCTTCCCTTTCCCGTCGAGCCTACGCGCCGATCAGAATTCCAGCACGATCTTCCCGAAATGCTCGCCGCCCTGCATGGCGGTGAAGGCGGCCTTGGCCTCCGTCCAGGGAAATACCTTGTCGACGACCGGGCGGATGTCCTTGAGCGCGATCGCCTCGCACATGGCTTCGTACATGTCGCGCGAGCCCACCGAGACGCCCTGCAGCTTGGCGGAGTTGCCGATCAGCGAGGCGGGATTGAAGCCCGCGCCGGGCCCCGCGACCACGCCGACCACCGCGATGTGACCGGCGACCCGGACCGCCCGCACGCTCTGCTCGATGGTGCCGCCGCCGCCCACCTCCAGGATGAAATCGGCGCCCCGGCCACCGGTGGCGTCGCGGACCGCCCGGCCCCATTCGGGGACCTTGCGGTAGTTGATCGTGTGGTCCGCGCCGAATCCCCTGGCGCGCTCGAGCTTCTCGTCGGACGACGAGGTGATGATCGTCCGGTAACCGGCCGCGTGGGCGAACTGCAGGCCGAAGATCGATACCCCGCCGGTTCCCTGCAAGACGACCGTGTCGCCCGGCTGCAGGCGGCTATCCTCGAACAGAGTCCGCCAGGCGGTGAGCGCCGCGCACGGCAGGGTCGAGACCTGCTGGTCGCTGAGGAAGTCGGGAACCTTGGAGACGCCCTCCTGGCTGAACACCGCCAGTTCGCGTCCGGCGCCCGGGATCGGGAAGCCCAGCGACGACGAGAGCTTCTCCTGCGTCGGCGGCCCTGAGACCCAGTTCTGGAAGAACAGCGTCGAGACGCGGTCGCCGGGCTTCACCCGGCTGACGCCAGGTCCGACCGCCTCCACCACGCCGCAGCCGTCCGAGAAGGGGGTGATCGCGCCGGCCTGGCCGGAGCCTCTCCCGTAGATGCCGCCCACCATCAGCAGGTCGCGGTAGTTGAGCGACACCGCCCGCATCCGCACCAGCACCTCGCCAGGACCCGGTGCGGGATCGGGGACCTCGACGACTTCGATGGCGTCCAGCCCCCAGGGGGCCTCGACCTTCAGTGCGCGCATGGGCGGCCTCCGCTCCGGCGCATCATTCCCGCCTCGCCCAGGGATGCAAGGCTGTCCTTGGGTCAGGCGCGGAGGCTTGCCGCCCTCAGGTCGGGTCGAGCCGGCGGACGCCGTAGAGCCGCATCGCGCCCACGAGACCGATGAAGCACATGGCCGACATCAGCAGATAGCCGTGCGCGCCGGTGCGGTCGAACAGCCAGCCTGACAGGATCGTGGCGACGCCGGAGAGCACGCCGCCGGAAAGCGCGGAGTTGAGGGACTGGGCGGCCGAGGCGTTGCGAGGCGTCGAGAGCCGCTCGACCAACTGAAGAGAGGCCAGGAAGGTCGCTGCGTAGCTGAGCGCGTGCAGCGCCTGCAGCGGGAAGAGCGCCCAGAGCGGCGGCGAGAACGCCAGCGCGCTCCACCGCGCCACGGCGGCGATGCCGCCCAGCATCAGCAGATTGCGCGGTCCGACCCGCCGCCGCCAGGGCTCCAGGAACCACATGAAGGCGATCTCGGCAGTGACGCCGGTGGCCCACAACACGCCGGTCATGTCCTCCGCGATCCCTTGCCGCTTCCAGGCCAGCGTCGAGAAGCCGTAGTAGAACGCGTGCGCCGATTGGATCAGGCCGGCAGAGACCACCGCGGTCATGAACACCGGATCGCGCAACAGGTCGGTGAGGCCGCCCATCCGGTCGGAAAGCGCCGCCACATGGCCCTCGTCGTGCACCGGATCGGGCGGCAGCAGGAAGCGCGCGGCGACGGCGGTCAGGGCCGTGGCGGCGACCATCCAGACGAGCACCACCTCCGGCGATCCGCGGGTCAGGATCGCGCCCATCCCGAGGTTGCCGACGATGAAGGCCGCTGACCCGATCCCCCGCGGCCAGCCGAAGTTGAACCCGTCGGTCCTGGCTCGCCGCAGCGTGATCA
This sequence comes from Phenylobacterium sp., assembly GCF_028290885.1. Taxonomy (GTDB): domain Bacteria; phylum Pseudomonadota; class Alphaproteobacteria; order Caulobacterales; family Caulobacteraceae; genus Phenylobacterium. The sequence continues at coordinate 26,319 of NZ_JAQGIZ010000159.1, read as the reverse complement.
CGTCGGCCAGGGGCGAAAGCGTCGAATACATCGACGAGGCCGCAAACCAGACCACTGTCCACCAGGCGAACCCGCCCGGCAGCGCCATCAGGGCGTAGGCCACGGTCACCGCCGCGGCGAGGATCAGCAGCGCCGTGCGCCGAAGCTTGAAACTGTCGGCCCAGACGGCCAGCAGAGGGGCGGTGAAGGCCCGGGCCAGCATCGGCAGCGACAGGATCAGCCCGATCCGGCTGCCCGACAGGCCATGGTGAGCGAACCACACCGGCAGATAGGGCGAGCTGACCCCCGTGCCGATGAAGATCGCCCCGTAGAATAGGCCAAGGCGCACGGTGAGCGGCATGTCCGCTCGCCCTTACACGGAGTCGCGGTGGACGCCGCCGCGGCGCCGCGTAATGTGTGAACAGCGATAAGGGAGACGCCCCATGGGCCGCACCAACAGCCGTGACCAGGAACTTCGGACCCGCGCCGAGGCGGTGATCCCCGGCGGCATGTACGGCCACCAGGCGACGGGCCTGTTGCCCGACGATTATCCGCAGTTCTTCGAGCGCGGGGAAGGCGCCCACATCTGGGACGTCGACGGCCGCCGCTACCTCGACCTGATGTGCGCCTATGGGCCGAACCTGTTCGGCTATGCCAACCCGCAGATCGACGCGGCCTTCGTCCGCCAACTGGGCCTCGGCGACACGTTGACCGGGCCGACGGCGCTGATGGTGGAGCTGGCCGAGGCCTTCGTGGCCATGGTCAGCCACGCCGACTGGGCGATGTTCTGCAAGAACGGCACCGACGCCACCACCATGGCGCTGACCACCGCGCGCGCCCACACCCGTCGGAAGATCGTGGTGCGCGCCAAGGGCGCCTACCACGGCGCGGCCCCCTGGTGCGTGCCGAGGCCGACCGGCACGATCGACACCGACCGCGCCCACCAGATCTTCTACGACTACAACGAGGTCGCCAGCCTTGAGGCCGCGGTCGCCCAGGCCGGCGACGACCTCGCCTGCGTGTTCGCCGCCCCCTTCAAGCACGACGCCTTCATCGACCAGGCCGAGCCCGACCCGGCCTACGCCCGCCGCGCCCGCGAGCTCTGCGACGCAACCGGCGCGTTGCTGGTCGTGGACGATGTGCGTGCAGGGCTGAGGCTCGCCCGCGACTGCTCCTGGTCGCGGATCGGGGTGCAGCCGGACCTTTCCACTTGGGGCAAGTGCATCGCCAACGGACACGGGCTCTCGGCGCTGCTGGGCAATGACAAGGCGCGCAAGGCGGCGGCCTCGATTTTCGTCACCGGTTCGTTCTGGTACCAAGCCGCGCCCATGGCCGCGGCGTTGGAGACGCTCGGCCTGGTCCGCGACACCGACTACCTGGAGCGGATCACCGCGCTGGGCGAGCGCCTGCGCTCGGGCCTCGACGAGCGGGCTTCCGCGGCCGGATTCTCGCTGCGCCAGACCGGGCCGGTGACCATGCCGCTGTTCCTGTTCGACGACGACCCGGACCTGCGCAAAGGCTTCTGCTTCTCCAGCGAGATGCTGGACCGCGGCGTCTATGTGCACCCCTGGCACAACATGTTCCTCTGCGCGGCCATGACCGACGCCGACATCGAAGCGTTCCTTGACGCGGCCGAGGGCGCGCTGGGAGCGCTGAAGCGGCAATCCCCGACCCTGCAGCCGGTCCCGAAGCTGGCGTTCCTGACCGCCGGCGGCACGAGGTGAGCCCATGGAAATGCCTGACTACGCCGATTACGACGGCCTTGGCCTGGCCGAGCTGGTCCGCAAGCGCGCCGTCACCCCGGCCGAACTCGTCGAGGCCGCCATCGAGCGGATCGAGCAGCACAACCCCACGCTGAACGCGGTGGTCTACAAGGGCTACGACGACGCCCGCGCCTGGGCCAGGGGCGAGCTGCCCGACGGGGCGTTCCGCGGCGTGCCCTTCCTGATCAAGGACCTCGGCATGCCGGTCGCCGGCTGGCCGCGCAGCCACGGCAGCAAGTTCGCGCGCAGCGTGGTCGATGCCGAGGACGGCGGGCTCACGCGCCGCTACCGCCAGGCCGGCGTCGTGCCGGTCGGCAAGACCAACACCCCGGAGTACGGCATCACCGGCACGACGGAGAGCGCGGCGCTGGGGCCCTGCCGCAACCCCTGGAACCCGAACCACATCGCCGGCGGCTCGTCGGGCGGCGCGGCCTCAGCGGTGGCGGCGGGGATCGTGCCCCTGGCGCACGCCTCGGATGGGCTGGGCTCGATCCGCATCCCGGCCGCCTGCTGCGGCCTGGTGGGCCTGAAGGTCACCCGCGACCGCAACCCAAACATGCCCGACGGCTTCGACTATGCGCTGGGCAATGTGGTCGACCATGTGGTGACCCGCACGGTGCGCGATTCCGCGGCGATGCTGGACGCCACCGGCTACCCCGAGCCCGGCTCCCCTTACCCACCGCCGCCCAAGGAGCGGCCCTATGTCGAGGAGATCGCCAGGTCGCCCGGGCGCCTGCGCGTCGCCTGGTCCTCCGAGACCCCGTCGGGACGCCCCATCGAGCCGGAAATCCAGGCCGCGCTCGAACGCACCGCGGCCTTGCTGACGGGCCTGGGTCACGAGGTGGTCGAGAAGGGCCTCGGCATCGACTACCGCGCCCTCTTCGCCTCCCGCGGGCCGGCCGCGGCGGCCAACTTCGCCGCCGGCATGGCGCGGCTGATCGAGCTGGTGGGCCGCGAACCTGAGGAGGGCGAGCTGGAGCCCCTGACCTGGGCGACGCTGAAGGCGGGCCGGCGGCAGACCGGCGCCGACGTCATGCGCTCGCTGCAGGAGACGCGGATGCTCAACCGGCGGACGCTGGCCTTCTTCGAGGACGTCGACGTCTACCTGTCGCCCGTCCTGGGCACGCCCGTGCCGGAGATCGGCTTCATCGATCCGGTGAACCTGGAGCCGCGCGAGGTGAACCGGCGCCAGGGCCGGGCCTTCCCCTTCACCCCGCCGTTCAACTTCTCCGGCCAACCGTCGATGTCGCTCCCCCTGGAGACCGATGCGAACGGCCTGCCGATCGGCATGATGTTCACCGCCCGCTACGCCGACGAGGCCACCCTCTTCCGCCTCGCCGCCCAGCTGGAGAAGGAAGCCCCCTGGAAGGACCGACGGCCCAAGGTCTGGGGCTGATGGGCCCTTGGAGCCGCCGCAACTGGATGACGCTGGCGGCGGCGGGCGGCTTCCTGTCCGTGGCGTTCGGAGCCTTCGCCGCGCACGGCGTCGCCGATCCGCGCGCGCAGGAGCTATTGCGGACCGGATCGCTCTACGGGTTCGTCCACAGCCTGGCGACGTTTGCCTGTGTGGCCTTCATGCAGGTGGGCGCGCGGCAAGCGCGGTTCGCGCCGGCCTTCTTCCTCTCCGGCGTCGTGATATTCTCGGGCTCGCTATACGCCATGGCGCTGGGCGCGCCGCGCTGGCTGGGCGCGGTGACCCCGATCGGCGGCCTCTGCTTCCTGGCCGGCTGGGCTGTGCTCGCCTGGGCCGCGCGCGGGGTCGATCCCGTCTAGCCGGCCGCGGACCGCCGTTTCGGCAGCGCCAGGAGGCGCAGGGCCGCCGCCGACCCTGCAAGCGCCACCAGCATCACCAGCGCCATCGGCCGCGGCGTGCCGTCATGCAGCACGCCGGCGGCCGCCGAGGCCAGCGCGCCCGTGCCGAAGGAGACCCCGCCCATCAGCGCCGAGATCGCACCCGCGCGCCGCGGATCGACGTTCAAGGCCCCGGCCATGGTGTTGCCCTGTAGGAAGCCGTAGCTGGACAGCAGCACCAGCAGCAGAGGCAGCACGCTCCACCGCTCGCCGATGCCGGTCACCGCGGCGATCATCAGCAGGATGGCGATGCCCACGGCGACCAGGCTGGCGCGCGCCAGCACCTGGTCCACGGTGCGCCGCCTGAGCAGGAACCGGTTCACCTGGTTGCTGCCGATGATTCCCACCGCGTTCAGCCCGAACACCCAGCCGAAGGCCGCTGGCGGGATGCCGTAGGTCTTGATCAGCAGGTCCGGGGAAGAGGCGATGTAGGTGAAGATCGTCGCCCCGTTCAGCGCACCCGCCAGCGCATAGCCTACCAGCCGAGGCTCGCGCAGCAGCGCCAGGTAGGCCTGCAGCGGGCTCTCGGTTTGCGCGTGGGCGGTGGTCTCCTCGGAGCGGCTCTCCTTCAGGCGGAAGAGCGCGGCCAAGCCGACGGCGACCCCGAAGGCCGCCATGAACCAGAAATTCAGCCGCCAGCCCCCGAGGCCGAGCAACGCTCCGCCCAGCAACGGCGCGAGGATCGGGGCGAGCCCCATGATCAACATCAGCAGCGAGAGCATCCGCGCCGTCTCGGTGTGGCCGAAGCGGTCGCGAACCACGGCGCGGGCGACGACGCCCCCGGCGCAAGCCCCCAACGCCTGCACGAACCGGCCGCCGATCAGCATTGCCGGCGACGCCGCGAACCCGCAGGCGATCGAGGCCGCTACAAAGATCACCGTGCCCAGAAGGATCGGCGGGCGCCGCCCCAGCCGATCCGCGGCCGGCCCATAGAACAGCTGGCCCACCGCCATGCCGGCCAGGAAGGCTGACACCGTCGCCTGCGTCTCGCCGGCTGAGGCGTGCAGGCCGGCCCCGATGGCCGGCAGGCTCGGCAGGTACATGTCGATCGCCACTGGCCCCATGGCGGTGAGCGAGCCCAGCAGCACCACCAGGCCCCACTGGGTGCGTTGCGGCTGCGCCTCTGCGGTCATGGGGTCTTCTTAGCGGCTTTGCCGCCGCTGTCTTCCCCGTTCCAGCGAGCGGCGATTTGCTGCAAAGCTGCGCGGCCACCAGGGAGCCCCGCCATGTCCGCGCTCGAAAGCCAGATGCCGCCCGTCCAGCGGGCCCAGGTCAACGGCATCGAAATGGCCTACTACGAGGCCGGCCCACGCGAGGGCGTCCCGGTCATCCTCTGCCACGGCTTCCCGGAGCTGGCGTTTTCCTGGCGCCAGCAGCTGAAGGCCTTCGAGGCCGCCGGTCGCTGGGTCGTCGCGCCGGACCAACGCGGCTACGGCCTCTCCTCGCGCCCAGACGCCGTGACCGACTACGACATGGAGCACCTGACCGGCGACCTCGTGGGCCTGCTGGATCACCTGGGCGTCGAGAAGGCCATCTTCTGCGGCCACGACTGGGGCGGCATCGTCGTCTGGCAACTGCCGCTGATGCATCCGGACCGCGTGGCCGGCGTCATCGGCCTCAACACGCCGTTCATGCCGCGCGCCCCGATGGACCCCATCGCGCTGATGCGCATGCGCTTCGGACCGGACATGTACATCGTCTGGTTCCAGACGCCGGGCGACGCAGACGCGGTGCTGGCCGCCGACGTGGAGAAGACCATGCGCTTCTTCATGCGCAAGCCTGCCGCCCTGCAGGCCGCGGCCGCCCAGCCGACGGAAGGCGGCTCGACCTTCGCCTTCAAAGAGCTGCTGCAGCGGTGGGACTCGACCGACGCGGGCAATCAGTTGCTTACGCCCGAGGAGCTCGCCGCCTTCGTCGAGACCTTCCAGCGCACCGGCTTCACCGGCGGGATCAACTGGTACCGCAACTTCACCCGTAACTGGGAGCGCTCGGAGGGCCTGCCGGCGCGGATCGACCGCCTGCCCTGCCTGATGATCACCGCCGAGAAGGACGCCGTGCTGACGCCGGCCATGGCCGAGGGGATGCCCGGCATGATCGGCGACCTGGAAATGCACATGATCCACGGTTCCGGCCACTGGACGCAGCAGGAGAAGCCCGAGGAGGTGAACCGGCTCATCCTTGACTGGCTGGACAGGCGTTTCCCGAAGTAGATTGCCGCCCATGGAACGCAGCACGCCCCCGCCCGCCGTCTCGACCGCCGCCAATCGGCGAGGCCTGTTCGCGGACAACGAGCCCTTCGCCTCCGGCTGGCTGCCGCCCGACGGGGCGCACGAGATCTATTACGAGGAATGCGGCGCGCCGAAGGGCAAACCCTGCGTGATCCTGCACGGCGGCCCGGGCGGGGCGATCAACCCGACCATGCGGCGGTTCTTCGACCCGGCGAAATGGCGCATGGCGCTGTTCGACCAGCGCGGCTGCGGCAAGAGCCGGCCCAACGCCTCCCTCGAGGACAACACCACCTGGACGCTGATCGAGGACATCGAGCGGCTGCGCGAGCATCTGGGCGTGGAGAAATGGTGCGTGTTCGGCGGCTCTTGGGGCTCGACGCTGGCGCTGGCCTACGCGATCCGGCATCCCGAGCGGGTCGAGAGCCTGGTGCTGCGCGGCGTCTTCCTACTCACTGAGCGCGAGCTTGGCTGGTTCTACCAGAACGGCGCCTGCATGCTGTTCCCGGACGCCTGGCAGCGATTCTGCGCGCCGATCCCGCAGGCCGAGCGCGGCGACATGATCGCCGCCTACCACAAGCGCCTGACCCATCCCGAGCGGCGCGTGCAGGCCGAGGCGGCGGCCGCGTGGAGCCAGTGGGAGGGCGATACCATCTCGATCCGCGGGCCGGAGGCCCGGCCCTCGAAGTTCAACGAGATCGACTTCGCCATCGCCTTCGCGCGCATCGAATGCCACTTCTTCGCCAACCACGGTTTCTTCCCCGAGGAAGGCTGGATCCTGAAGAACGCCGCCAAGCTGAAGGCCATCCCCGGCTGGATCGTGCAGGGCCGCTTCGACGTGGTGACGCCGATGGAAGCCGCCTGGAAGCTGAAGGGCGCCTGGCCCGAGGCGCGCTTCGAGGTGGTCTGGGACGCCGGCCACGCCTCCACCGAGCCTGGGATCGTCGACGCCCTGGTGCGGGCCACCGATCAGGCGCTCAGCGTCTAAGCCGGCGGTTGCGCCGACCTGCGCCGCGGGGCAACGTGGCGCTTCATCCGGGAAACTTGTCCGGAAGCAAGGGAGAACTTCCAATGCGTCATACCCTGTTCGCCGCGGTGGCGGCCGTGGGCCTGCTGGTCGCGAGCGCCGCCTCCGCGCAGATGGCCCACTACAGCGCCACCATGAAGGGCGCCGATGGCGTCAAGGGGACCGGCGCGGTCCAGGCGATGCTGGACGGCAAGACCTTGACCTATTCGGCGACCTACAAGGACCTGACCGGCCCGGTCGTCGCCGCCCACTTCCACGGCCCCGCCGCGCCCGGCGCCAACGCCCCGCCGGTGGTCCCGGCCGTGCCGAGCCCGAGCCCGATCAAGGGAACCGCCACCCTGACCGACGCCCAGATCGCCGACCTCAACGCCGGCAAGTGGTACTTCAACGTCCACACCGCCGCGAACCCCGGCGGCGAGATCCGCGGGCAAGTGACGCCGGCCAAGTAGCCGCCTGCGCAGGGCTCGCCGCCTAGAGCAGCGAGCCTTTGCCGCTGGTGACTTCCGAGTAGCGGTGAACGCGGACGGCCATGACCAGGCCGAAGCCGACCATCACGGTCAGCATCACCGTACCGCCGTAGGACAGCAGCGGCATGGGCACGCCCACCACCGGCGCCAGGCCCATCACCATCGAGCCGTTGATCAGCACATAGAGGGCGAAGGTGGCGGTCACCCCGGCGGCGGCCAGCCGCCCGAAGTGGCTATGCGACAGGTAGGAGGTCCTGAGCGCCATGAAGATCACCGCGGCGTAGAGCACCAGGATCGAGGCGCAGCCCACGAAGCCGAACTCCTCGGCCAGGGTCGAGAAGATGAAGTCGGTCTGCTTTTCGGGCAGGAAGTTGAGCTGGCTCTGCGAGCCCAGGCCGTAGCCCTTGCCTAGCAGGCCGCCGGAGCCGAGCGCGATCTTCGACTGCAGGATGTGGTAGCCGGAGCCTGAGGGGTCGTTCTCCGGGTCGAGGAAGGTGGTCAGGCGCTTGCGCTGGTAGTCGTGCATGCCGAACATGATCGCCGGCGGCACGAGCAGGGCGACGCTGAGGATCCCCCCCGCGATCAGCCGCCAGGACAGCCCGGCGAGGATCACCACGATCGCGCCGGTCATCAGCATCAGGAGCGCCGTGCCGAGGTCGGGCTCCTTGGCCACCAGCGCCACGGGCGCGAGGATCAGCACGGCCGGGACCAGCAGCCACCAGGAGAGCTGGGCGCTCTTGCCCGACAGGCCGTGGTAGAAGCGCCCCAGCGCCAGCACGAGGCCGATCTTCATGATCTCCGACGGCTGGATGGTGATGGGTCCGGCCTGCAGCCAGCGCTGCGCGCCCAGCGCATGGTGGCCCACGAGGTCCACGGCGATCAGCAGCAGGAAGCCTATGGCGTAGATCGGATAGGAGAGCGCGAACCAGACCCTGAGGTCGACCAGCGCCAGCACGATCATGATCGCGAAGAACAGCGCGAACCGTGCCAGGTGCGGCGCGGCCCAGGGCGTCCAGGACGAGCCCGCAATGGAGAACAGCATCACCGCGCCCGCGCCGGCGATCAGGCACAGGGTCAGGCAGAAGATCCAGTCGATCTCGCCGATCTTGACGATCAACCGGTCGCGTTCGCCGGGACGGGTGAGCGCCGAGACGGTCATGTGGGCGTTCCGGTCTGAGCGGCGGGGTCGATCGGCTCGGGCGGCAGGTCGGGGACGACGTCGCCGTTGCCCGGTCCTGCGGGGATTTCCGGCATCGGCATGGGTCGTTCGATCTTCGCCCTGATTTCCGGATCCTTGAGGAGGGCAACCCGCATGATCTCGCGCGCCCGCGGCGCCGCGGCGCCGGCGCCGAAGCCGCCGTGCTCGACCAGCACGCTCATGGCGTAGCGGGGTTCGTCGTAGGGCGCGTAGCAGATGAACCAAGCATGGTCGCGCAGCGCCCACTCGCCGACCGCGCCGTGCGCACCGGTGCCGCCGCTGTAGCCCCGGGACTGGGCGGTGCCGGTCTTGCCGGCCATCTTGATCGGCCCAAGGCCGAGGTCGGCCGCGGCGCCGGCGCCGGTAGCTTTAGCGATGTGCTCGCCGGCGGCGCCCGTCACGGCCGCCATGCCGTTACGGACGAAATCGATGTGTTCCGGGTTGAACGGCAGGTCGCCGAAGGCCGCGCCGGACGGCTGCGCCACGCCGCCGATGGACCTGATCAGGCGCGGGTGCAGCGCCTTGCGTCCGTTGGCCAAGCGCGCCGCCTGCACGCAAAGCTGCAGCGGATTGAGGTGGGTGTAGCCCTGGCCGATGCCCATGCTCGGCGTCTCGCCGGGATGCCAGACCGGGTCCTTCGGGAAGGTGCGGCGCTTGTAGGCGGTGTCCGGCACCAGACCTTTTTTCTGTCCCGGGATGCCGATGTCGAAGATCTCGCCCAGACCGAATCCGCGGGCCACCTTGGCGATCTTGTCCGGCCCGACCGCAAGCGCGCACTGATAGAAGTAGATGTCGCAGGAGGTGGCGATCGCCGAGTGAAGGTCCTGCGCGCCATGAACCTGGTCACAATGCCAAGGCCGCCCCCCCCAGAACCAGACCTTGTTGCAGACGTGGACGGTCTTGGGGTCGTAGCCGTTCTCCAGCGCCGCCAGCGCCACCATGGTCTTGAAGGTGGAGCCCGGCGGATAGGTGGCGGTGAGCGCCTTGTTGAACAACGGCTTGCGCTCGTATTGCGCGAGCGCCCGGTACTCCGCCCCGGTCAGCCCACGGACGAAGCGGTTGGCGTCGAAGCTCGGGCCGGAGAACATGCAGAGGATGTCGCCGTTGCGGCAGTCCATCATCACGGCGGCGCCCGACTGGTCGCCGAACACCTCCATGGCGCGGTTCTGGATGTCGGCGTCGAGGGTGAGCACGATCTCCTTGCCGGGGATCGCCTTGATGTCGCCGGCCGGGTCGGTGGAGACCTCGTGGCCGTTGGCGTCGACCTCGACCTTCTGGGCGCCGGGCTTGCCGCGCAACTCGAGGTCGAAGGCCTGCTCGACGCCCTGGCGGCCGATGCGGAAGCCGGGGTTCAGCAGGATCGGTTCGGAGTTGGGCCCGGTCGGCGTCAGGTCGACCTTGTTGACCTTGGCCACATAGCCGATCACGTGGGCGAAGGCGCCGCCGTAGGGATAGACCCTGACCTCGCCCATGTCGGCGGTGACGCCCGGCAGCTCCGGCGCGCGGATGTTGATGGCGCTGAACTGTTCCCAGCTCATGTCCTCCATGACCTGGATGGGCGACCGGCGCGGGGCGTTGGAGATGTCCCTCAGCAGGCGGGTCTGGCGGGCGTCGTCGAGCGGCACGAACTCGGCGAGCGTCTTCAGGGTGGCCTTGGGATCCATCCCCTTGTCCTTGGCCACCATCAGCCGGAAGTTCGGGCGGTTGGAGGCCAGCACCACGCCGTTGCGGTCGACGATCAGGCCGCGCGGCGGCGGGGTCAGCTTGAAGTTGAACTGATTGGAGGCCGACAGCTTCTCGTAGCGCTGGGTCTCGATCAGCTGCAGGTGCGCCAGCCGGCCGCCGAGCGCCAGCAGGCCCACGCCCGCGAAGCCGCCCAGCAGGAAGGCCCGGCGGTGGAAGACGCCCTGCCGCTCGTTGACCTCGGCGAAGAAGATGGAGGGTTCAGCCATCGCCCGCCCCTAGCGGAACCTCACGTCGGCATCCTCGAAGAGGTCGATCAGCCGTTGTGAAAAGGGATAAAGCACGATTGTGGCGAGGAATTGCCAAGCCATCGGGATCAGGCCCGGCGTCGACTTGGAATCCAGCATCACGAAGAGGTAGCCCGCGACCATGGCCGTGGCGGTGGTCAGCCCGTACCAGGCCCACAGGATCGCCCGGTTCTGGCCGGCCATCATGCTGCGTCCGGCCAGCGCGCCGCCGTAGGCGATGAGCAGGCAGATCGCCCACAGGCCAAGCGGGCCGCCCCAGAAGATGTCGAGGAACAGGCCCATCAGCAGTACGCCAAAGGGCGCCAGCACCGAGGGCCGGATCACCGCCCAGGCAAACGCCAGCGCCATCGGGAAGATCGGCTCCGGCAGCTGGAGACCGAAGACGCGCAATGGGATGCCGAACAGGATGGTGGCGGCGATCGCCTGCACCATCGGCACGCCAAGCCATCGCCAGGGCTCGAGGGGCCGCGCGCCGCTCAAGGAACGGCCTCGGCGGCGAGGGGCTTAGGCTTCACCGGCTTCGGCGCGGCGCCTGGCGCAGCCGGCGAGGGCTTGGACGCCGTCACCGTGGAGGCGGCGCTCTTCGAGGGTTCGGCCCTGGGAGCTCCGCCCGTCGAGGCCGTCGTTTTCGATGCGGCGACCTTGGACGCCGACGCCTCAGGGGCTTTGGCCGCCGCGGGCTTGGAAGGCGCCGGCTTCGGCGACGCGCTGTCGTCTGTCTTCGGCTTGGAGGTCGGCGCCCTGACTGTCGGCTTGGCCGCCTCGGTCAAAGGTTCGGTCTTGGCCGCACCCGGCTTCGAAGGCGACGCCGTCGCAGCCCCGTCGGGAGTCGCCGCCTTGGTCTCAACCGGCGCCGCGGGCTTCGGAGGCGTGACCGGCGTGGTTCCGGGGCCGCCGGTCGGCGGCGGGACCTGCATCTGGTTCAGCGCCTTGAGGTTCGCCACCTGGGTGAAGTCCTCGAACAGCAGGATGCGCACGAAGTCGATGGGCGCGCGGTCCGAGGCCAGCACTACCCGCCAGCGGCCGTCGAGGCCCCTCACCGCGGTTCCCACCGGCAGGCCGCGCGGCAGCACCCCGCCGTCGCCGGAGGTCAGCACCCGGTCGCCCTGGCGTAGCGGATCTCGGCCGCGCAGATAGTCGAGGCGAGGGTTCGGCCCGCCGTCGCCGGTCAGGATGGCGCGCGCGTTGGTCCGGTCGATCATCACCGGCGTGCGCGAGGCAATGTCGGTGAGCAGGAGCACGCGGCTCACGCCTTCGGTCACCCCGATCACCCGGCCCACCAGGCCGTTTTCGCTCATCACCGGATTGCCCGCCTTCACGCCGCGCTCGCTGCCGGCGTTGGCCAGCCGGGTGTCGGCGAAGGGGCCCCTGGAATCGGTGACGATCCGCGCGGCGGCCATCGGGATCGGCGGGTCGGTCTTCAGTCCCAGGAGCGTGCGGTAGCGCTCATTCTCGTTCTTGAGCGCGATCGCGACGTCGCGCCACTGGCGCATCTCCTTCAGCTCGGATTTCAGCTGCCGGTTTTCGGACGCCGCGCCGAAGTAGTCGCGGACGGTGTCGACGCCCGCCCCCGTCCAGCGGCCGGGCGCGGCCAGGACGTCGCCCACCGGCGCCAGCACCGTGTCGCTGGCTCGCCGCGTCGCGCCATAGGCTTCCGCCTTGAAGGTCTCTCGCCGGTCGGCGATCAGGATGGCGGTGGCCGCCACGGCCGCCACGACGAGCGCGATGGCGCCCGCCCAGGTCAGGGGGACCTTCAGTTCACCAAGCGGATTGTCCCTTAAGGACACTTGAGGCGCCTCATTCCAGCGGTGTTGCGACAGCCCCCGCCGCCACCCGAGCTAGCAGAGACTCGCTGGGATTAAGCTAACGTGGATTCGAGGACACCCTTCATCCATTTCGGATGTTCGAGCACCTTGCCGCACCCCAGCGCGACGCAGGAGAGCGGGTCGTCGGCGACGGTGACCGGCAGGCCGGTGTGGTCGCGGATCTCGGCGTCCAGACCGCGTAGCAGCGCGCCGCCGCCGGTCAGCATGATGCCCTTGTCGGCGATGTCGGAGGCGAGCTCCGGCGGCGTGGCTTCCAGCGCCATCTTCACCGCGTCGACGATCTGGCCGACCGGTTCGGAGAGCGCGTCCGAGGCCTGCTTTTCGCTGATGCGGACTTCGCGCGGCACGCCCTGCATCAGGTCGCGGCCCTTGACCTCGATCGAGAGGCCCTCGCCGTCGGCCGGCGCGCGGGCGGTGCCGATCTCCTTCTTGATCCGCTCGGCGGTGGTCTCGCCGATCAGAAGGTTATGGTTGCGGCGCATGTAGGAGATGATCGCCTCGTCCATCTTGTCGCCGCCGACCCGGACCGAGCGCGAATAGACGATGCCGGACAGGGAGAGCACGGCCACCTCGGTGGTGCCGCCGCCGATGTCGACGACCATCGAGCCGGTCGGCTCGTGGATCGGCAGGCCGGCGCCGATCGCGGCGGCCATCGGCTCGTCGATCAGGCCGACACGCCTGCCGCCCGCGTTCAGGCAGCTGTCGTTGATCGCCCGGCGCTCGACGGCGGTGGCGCCCGACGGCACGCAGACGATGACCTTGGGGTTCACGAAGCCCTTGCGGTTGTGAACCTTGCGGATGAAGTACTTGATCATCTCCTCGGCGACTTCGAAGTCGGCGATGACGCCGTCGCGCATGGGGCGGATGGCCTCCATGTGCCCGGGCGTACGGCCCAGCATCTGCTTGGCCTCGATACCCACCGCGTGGACGACCTTGCGGCCGCCGACGTTGCGTAGCGCGACCACCGAGGGCTCGTTCAGCACGATGCCCTTGCCCTTCATGTAGATGAGCGTGTTGGCGGTCCCGAGATCGATGGCGATGTCATTGGAGATGGCGCCGAAGAGGGAAGAGATCATGGAGGGCCCTGGAGACTGGGGGCTGGAACGGGGCATTGCGGAACGGCAATCCGTAACGATCGCATCCAACGCGTTAACAAGGCGTCGAGTCGTTGCGAATTACCGGCAGGCTCGGCGTTCCCTGCCCTGCCCTATGGTTGAATTCAAGGCATAAAGAGCAGTGTGCGCTTTCGCGTCGCGCGCGAGTTTTGTTGCAACGCGCGCCGCTATTTCGCCACGAACCGCCGCGTTGCGCCGCGAACCGGCGGATTCGGCCGTTCAGCGTGTCGCAGCCAGGCCGATTTGAAGCCCTATTCCACGGCCAGGATGACGTGCGGCGCTTTGACCAGGGCCACCACCCGTTCGCCTTCCGTCAGGTCCATCGCCTCGGCGCTTTCGCGGGTGATGGTGGCGGTCAGCGTCTTGCCCTCGGCGATGTCGAGGGTGATCTCGCTGGAGACCGCCCCGTCGACCCGGCGGGCGACCACGCCGCCGATCTGGTTGCGCGCCGAGGTCACCAGCCCCTCGCCCTTGGCCAGCACCACGAAACTCGACTTGATGAGCGCGATGGCCGGCCGGCCGACCGCCAAGTGTAGGGCCCCCACGCTTTCGCGGGTGACGATGGCCACGATCTCGACGCCGCCCGCGACCGCCAGGCTCACCTCGGCGTTGACCGCGCCATCGGTGATGTGGGTGACGGTCCCGCGAAGGGCGTTACGGGCGCTGGTCTGCATGCCGAGGCTCCAGAAAAGCCGGCCGATGTCATCCGCGGGCGCGCCGGCGAGTCCCCGTTCGAGGCGGTCCATCACCTCGGCCAATTCAAACTCGACGCGGTGGAAGGCGGCGACGACCGCGCGTCCGGCGGGCGCCAGCTCGGCGGCTCCCCCGTGGCGGCCGCCGGCGCGGGCGATCACCAGCGGCGCCTCGAAGAGGTTGTTCAGCGCCTGCACCGCGTCCCAGGCCGCCTTGTAGCTCAGGCCCACGCGCGCGGCCGCGGCGCGGATCGAGCCCAGTTCGTCCAGCGCATCGAGCAGGGCGATGCGCTCGGCGCCGACGCGGGGCCCCTCGCCCCGGCGCAGGGAGAGCGCGGCGTTGAGCAGCTGCGGGGAAACCACGGCGCCTCGTTATGTTGGCGGACTACATAACGACCCTAGCAGCGATTTGCCGCTTGTCACGCAGGCCGCAGCTCGGCTCAGCTCGCGGCGCGGAGCGCCTGGGCGATCTGGGCGTCGGTGCGGCTGAGCATCAGGACGCCGGCCAGGGCCAGCACTGCCGGGATCAGGGCCCAGCCGAACAGGCCCGCGGCGACGAGCGCGGTGGCCGCAGCGATCAGCAGGCCCAGCACGAGCTCCGCCAGGGTGACGTACCAGGCCGACGCGCGCTGGCGGCGCATCTCACTGCGCTTGCCCGGCCGCTGCCACCACAGGTTCATCAGCGCCGCCATGGTCATCGACGCCGCGCAGCCCAAGGTGGCGGCCAGAGCGGTCAACGGCGCGAACACCGCCAGCGGCAGCAGCAGGGGCGCCAGCATCGCCGCCACCGGCAGGATCGCCGCGGCGATCTTGGCCCGCCGCAGGGTGCGGATCGGGGTCGGCGCGCAGCTCAGCAGATCCGGCGCGTCCTCCGCGGAGATGGTGATCCAGGCCAGGCTGCCCGCTACCTGGCTCGCCAGCAGGCTGAGCGCCGCGGCGCTGCCGGGCAGGAAGACGCTCTGCCCGTTCCGGGCCTGGCGCAGCAGGACGAAGGCGAGCGGGATCATGTAGAGCACCCGCAGCATCACCTGGGCGATCAGCGCCGGGTCGCGGGCGATCAGGCGCAGCTCCTTCACCAGGGTGGCGGTGAAGGCGGTGGCGGCGAACCGCACGGGTCCCGCACGGCGGGCGCGGGCGCGTCCGGCGGTTCCCACGCCTGCGGCAGCCGCGGCGTCGGCGGCGAAGCGGGCGCCCAGGAGCTGATTTGCGGTCAGGAAGATCGCGCCGCTGACACCGAAGGCGGCGAGCAGCGGCAGGGGCTCGCCCAGCAGGGCGCGGAGCGGCCAGCTCAGTCCGGGCGGCGCGTGGAAACGCGGATCGTGCGACAGCTTGACGACGGTCGCCGCCAGGGTGGCGGTCTGGGGTCCGCCCAGGATGTTGCGCGCCTGGGCGACCAGGAAGAAGGCGGCGCCGATCAGGGCGGCCAGCACCTGCCCCACCGTGCGCGTCCGCCTGGGCCCGATCAGCCGGAACAGCCCTGCCGCCAGCAGCAGGCCCACGCCGCTGGCCGCCAGCGCCACGCAGAACAGCACCAGGATGGCCGCGAGCCAGCTTGGATGCCCCATCACCGCGATCGGCAGCAGGATCGGCGTCAGGATCATGCCGAAGATGCCGAAGGCTCCGACCGCCACCGACAGGAAGCGCGCCGTCAGCGCCTTGCGCGGCGGGAGCGGCGAGGAGAACAGCAGGTCGAGGTCGCCGCGTTCGTAGAGGGCGTCCACCGCCGCGCCCAGCGTCTGCGACAGCATCAGGGTGAAGAGCATGACCAGGGCCGCGGCGGCGACCAGGCTGGTCACGGGGACGATCGGAACCTGCTTGCCGCGCAGGACGAAACCCAGCGGCAGGCCCGCGCTGCAGAGCAGGATCAGCGGCAGGATGGCGGTGAGCCATATCCTCGCGAAGCGCCCGCGGCCGCGCCGCTGCATCATCCGGCGCCAGGATAGCAGCAGCTCGTAGCGCAGCAGCCAGAGCGTCGAGCCGGGGGCGGCGATCACGCCGCGGCGTCCGCGGCCCCGCCCACCAGGTCGAGGAACACGTCCTCCAGGGTGGCGCGGCCCTCGCCGCTCTGGGCGCGGAGCTCATCAAGCGTGCCGTCGGCGAGCAGCCGGCCGTTCTGGATGATGCCGATTCGGTCGGCCATCCGCTCGGCGACCTCCAGGATGTGGGTGGTCAGGATCACCGTGGCGCCGCCCTTCACCCGCTCTTGCAGCAGGTCCTTCACCTGGCGGGCGACGGCGGCGTCGAGTCCGGTCAGCGGCTCGTCGAGGATCAGGAGGCGCGGATCGTGGATCAAGGCGCCGGCCAGCGCGGTCTTCTGTTTCATGCCGCGTGAGAAGCTCTCGCAGCGCTCGGCGCGATTGTCCCAGAGCCCCAGCCAGCGCAGCAGCTCCTCGGCGCGGGCCATGGACACCTTCGGATCGACGCCCCACAGGCCGGCTACGAAGTCCAGGTATTCCAGGGGGGTAAGGCGATCGTAGAGCATGGGCTCGTCCGGCGCCCAGGCGATCACCTGCTTGGCGGCCGCGGGCTCGGTCAGCACATTGTGGCCGAACACCTCTATGTCGCCGGCGTTGGGCTTCAGGAGACCCGCGACCATCCGCAGCGTGGTGGTCTTGCCCGCGCCGTTGGGGCCCAAGAGGGCGTAGAGTTCGCCGGCCCCGACGCTGATCGAGAGGTTGTCGACAGCGACCTTGCCGCCGAAGGTCTTGGAAAGACCGCGGATCGTAAGCGCGTCGGTCACTGAGATATCCCCGATTGACGGGGGGACTATGGCGGACCGTCGCGCCGGCCTCAACGTTCAACCGAGCGCGGTCATCACGACGCCCAAGGCCGCCAGTGCGCCGCCCGCCCATTGGCGGATGGACAGCCGCTCCTTGAAGAGCCGGCGACCCGCTGCGGCGGCTATCGGTCCTTCGATCACGCCAATTGCTCTCACCTGCCCGGCAGGCGCCAGGGCCAAGGCGCTGAACCAGCAGGCCGACGCCGCCGTGCCGAAGAAGCCGGCGCCGAGCGAAGTCCGCCACGAAGCGCCGACCGCCCGCAACGCGCCAGGGCGGATCACCGCGAGCAGCAGGACCATCACCAGCGACTGCAGGGCCTGGGCGAGACAGAGCGCGGCGGTCGCCGAGTAGATCGGATGCGCGGGCTCAAGCGCGAGGCCGGCTTGGCGATAGGCGTTCAGCGCCACGGCGAAGGCGAGGCCGGAGGCCAGCCCATAGAGCGACCCAGCCGCCTTTCCTGTCGCCTGGGTTCGCGACGGCCAGGACAGCGCCAGCAGCGCGACCGTCGTGGCGGCGAGGCCCGTCCACTGCACGACGCTCATCCGGTCGCCGAACACGAAGAATCCCATCAGGGCCCCAAGCGGCAGCGAAGACTGCTGCATGAAGCTGGCGACCGCGAAGCCGGATGTCCGCATCGCCATGAGCAACGCCGCCGTCGCCCCGACCTGGCTCAGCGCGCCCGCCGCCACGGCCGTCAGGAACCGCGACGATGGGTTGGGGACGGCCTCGGGCGTCGCCAGCGCCACGGCCGCGAAGATCGCCAGCGAGAACGGCAGGCCGAACAGGAAGCGCACCAGGGTCGCGCCCCACGGCCCGGCGTCGCCTACCAGCCCCCGCTGCAGGGCGTTGCGCGCCACCTGCACCGGCGCGGCCGCGGCCGTCAGGAGGATCCAGAGCATTCCAAAACTTCCAGGGTCATCCCGGTTTCGCGCAGCGAAGACCGGGACCCATGAACACCGAGGTTCATGGGTTGCCGGAGGACTTCGTGATCATGGGTCCCGGACAAGCGCTGTGCGCTTTCCGAGATGACACGATGGGTTGGGCCTAGAACCCGCTCGCGATCGCGTTGGGGGCCGACTTTTCCTTGCGCGCCATAAGGTTGTTCAGCGCGTTGACGTAGGCCTTGGCCGACGCGGTGAGCGTGTCGGTGTCGGCGGCCTGGCCGGTGGCGATGCGGCCGTCCTCCTCGAGCCGGACCGAGACCTGCGCCTGGGCGTCGGTGCCCTCGGTCACCGCGTGCACCTGGAAGAGGCGCAGGATGGCCTCGTGCGGCGCGACCTTGTGGATGGCGTTGAACACCGCGTCGACCGGGCCGTCGCCGGTGGCGTTGGCCGACTTCTCCTCGCCGTCGATGGTGACGGTCAGGAAGGCTTCCTGCGGCCCCTCGGTGCCGGCGATCACCCGTAGGTTCTTCACCTGGATGCGGTCGGCGCCCGAGGCCAGGGCGTCGTCCACCAGGGCGATGATGTCGTCGTCGAAGACGTGCTTCTTCTTGTCGGCGAGGTCCTTGAAGCGGACGAACGCGTCCTTCAAGGCGTTCTGGCCGAGCTCATAGCCCAGCTCTTTCAACTTCGCGCGGAAGGCATGGCTGCCAGAATGCTTGCCCATGACCAGGCTGGAGGCGGCCTGCCCCACGGATTCCGGCGTCATGATCTCGTAGGTTTCCCGGTTCTTCAGCATCCCGTCCTGATGGATGCCACTCTCGTGGGCGAAGGCGTTCTTGCCGACGATCGCCTTGTTGAACTGCACGGGAAATCCGGTGATGGCCGAGACGTACCGACTCGCCCGCGTGATGTGCTGGGGCTCGACACTGGTGAAATAGAGCAGGCGATCAGCGCGCACCTTCAGCGCCATGACGATTTCTTCCAGCGCTGCATTTCCAGCCCGCTCGCCCAGGCCGTTGATGGCGCATTCCACCTGGCGCGCCCCACCTTGGATGCCCGCGAGGCTGTTGGCGACCGCCAAGCCCAGATCATTGTGGCAGTGGGTGGAAAACACCACCTCGTCCGCTCCTTCGACCGTTGCGATCATGTCCTGAAAAAGAGCGGCGTATTCGGAAGGGTAGGTATACCCCACCGTGTCGGGCAGATTGATCGTCCTGGCGCCGGCGCGGATCGCGGCTTCGATGGCCCGGCGCAGGAATTCCGGCTCGCTGCGCGTCGCGTCCTCCGCCGACCACTCGATGTCGTCACATAGGTTGCGGGCATGGGAGACGGATCGGGTGATCGCCTCCAGCACGTCCTCTGGCTCCATCTGCAGCTTGTGCTTGATGTGCAGTGGGCTCGTGGCGATGACGATGTGGATACGCCCACGCTTGGCGTGACGGATGGCCTCGGCGCAGCGATCGATATCCACCAGGTTGGCGCGGCATAGGCCGGCGATCGTGCTCTCCGTCACGATCTTAGAGACCTCGCGGACGGCCTCGAAGTCGCCGTTGGAGGCGATCGGGAAACCGGCCTCGATCACGTCGACGCGCATCTCTTCCAGGATCTTGGCGAGCTCGATCTTTTCCTCGAGCGACATCGAGGCGCCGGGCGACTGCTCGCCGTCGCGCATGGTGGTGTCGAAGACGATGACGCGGTCGCGTTCGGAGCGCGGAGCGGCGGATTCATTTGCGGGGGTGGTCATGGCTTGGTCTCTTCGCGGAGGTTTCGTTGGGGTCAGGCGGCGGAGAAAACCCCTGAACGCCCGGCCGCGAAGACGCGCAGCCTAGAGAGGCGCCCAGGGGCGGCTAAGCCCCAGGATGAGAAGAAGCAGGCTGGCGTTGCGCGTGCGCATGGCGACAGGCTCTACCGAAATGGCCCCCACGGCGCAAGCATCTTGCGCCAAATGCGGCCCTAGGCCGCCTCGTCGGCAAGAACCTTGCGCACCGCGGGCCGGGCGCGGACCCGCTCTCGGTGTTCGTAGACCTTGGGGAACCGCCGGCAGTCGATTCCGTCGCCTTCCAGCCAGCCGGCGAGGGTGAACAGGTAGCCGTCGCAGATGGAGTAGGCCTCGCCCAGGACCCAGGGCCCTTGCAGCATCTCGTCCTCGATTAGTTGGAAGCAGGCGGTCTCGGTCTCCGGGACCTTGCGGGTCATCTCGGCCAGCGCCTCGGGCGCGTCCGCCCAGCGGTAGCCGCGGTGCTTGTGGGCGTGGGCGACATGCACGGTGGAGCAGAGGTAGCTGTTGAACGCCTGCGCCCGGGCGAAGGCGAAGGGGTCGTCGAGCGGCGCGAGCTTCGCGGCCGGATAGCTCTGGGCGACGAAGGCCAGGATCGCCGGGGTTTCAGTCAGCACGCCGCGGTCCGTCACCAGCGCCGGCACGCGGCCCTTAGGGTTGATCGCCAGGTATTCCGGCTTCCGCTGGTCCCAGGCCCCGGTGTTCATCCGCACGGTCTCGTAGGCGGCGCCCGCCTCCTCCAGCGCGATGTGCGAGGCCAGCGAACAGGACCCCGGCGAAAAGAACAGTTTCAGCATCAGCCGACCTCCTCCTCCCGGCTGCGGAGCCAGGCGCGCGCCGCCAGGCCGATCCCCACCCATGCCGCGGCGATCGCCACCAGCCACAGGGCGTCCTTGCCGATCTCGCCCTTCAGGACCCGGAAGATCGAATTCCCGGCGAAGGCGGTGAGCACGATCTTCGGCACGATGCCGACGGCGGTGCCGAGCAGGAAGTCTACGACCCGCATGGGCGTCACCCCGGCCGCCATATTGACCACGATGAAGGGCGCCGACGGCACGAGGCGGACGATGAAACTGGCCAAGAAGCCGTTGCGGGCGACCAGCTTTACGAAGCGCGCCAGGCCGGCGCCGGAGAACCGCTCCAGCACCTTCGCGCCCGCCAGCCGGCCCAGGTAGAAGCCCACCAGGGACGAGACCATGGTGCCGATCCAGCTATAGGCGAAGCCGGTCACCGGCCCGAACGCCACTACAGCGGCGGCGATCAGCATGATCTGCGGCACGCCCGCGAAGGCCAGCACCGCGAAGGCCAGCACCGCCACCGGCAGCGACCAGGGCCCCGACGCCGCCCTGAGCCACTCCTGCACCGTCGCCTCGCCGTTGAAGCCCAGTGCCTGGGCGCCGAACACGAACACCAGGCCCACGCCCCCGAACAGCACGAAGGACACCAGCAGCGTCCGCCACGCCTGGGCATCCATGTTGGAAAGGACCTGGAAGAGGCGGCGCATGCGAGCCTGAGGTCGCCGATCAGGCCGGGAGGGTCAAGCTGCAGTGCGATACGGCGGGTTCACCCGGCGGACGGCTTAGGCTAAACCCCGGCCCGTTCCGTCAACCTGAACCTCCGGGAGCATCGCCCGCCATGTCGCTCGAATCCGCCGCGCTGTCCCGCGTCAAGCCGTCCGCCACCCTGGCGGCCGACCAGAAAGGGCGCGAGCTGAAGGCGCAGGGGCGCGACATCATCTCGCTGGCGGCCGGCGAGCCCGACTTCGACACCCCCGACAACATCAAGGACGCCGCCATCAAGGCGATCCGCGACGGCAAGACCAAGTACACCAACGTCGACGGCATCCCGGAGTTGAAGGAAGCCATCGTCGCGAAGTTCAAGCGCGAGAACGGGCTGACCTACAAGGCGAGCCAAGTGAACGTCTCGCCGGGCGGCAAGCCGGTGATCTGGAACGCCATGCTGTCGACGCTGAACCCCGGGGACGAGGTGGTGATCCCGACGCCCTACTGGGTCAGCTACTGGGACATAGTGCTGCTGGCCGGCGGCGAGCCGAAGGCCGCGCCGACCACGGCGGAAAGCGGCTTCAAGCTGAGCCCCGAAGGCCTCGAGGCCGCGATCACGCCGAAGACCCGCTGGCTGTTCCTGAACTCGCCGTCGAACCCGTCCGGCGCAGCCTACACGCGCGCCGAACTGCGGGCGCTGGCCGACGTCCTGCTGCGGCATCCGCAGGTCTGGATCCTGACCGACGACATGTACGAGCACCTGGTGTTCGGCGACTTCGAGTTCTCGACCATCGCCCAGGTTGAGCCGGCGCTCTACGACCGCACCCTGACCATGAACGGGGTCTCCAAGGCCTACGCCATGACCGGCTGGCGGATCGGCTACGCGGCAGGGCCGGAGCCGCTGATCAAGCTGATGGCCAAGGTGATGAGCCAGACCACCTCAAACCCGTCGTCGATCTCGCAGTGGGCGGCGGTCGAGGCCCTGAACGGGCCACAGGACTTCATCAAGCCCAACGCCAAGCTGTTCGAGAGCCGCCGCGACCTGGTGGTCTCGATGCTGAACCAGGCGCGCGGCATCCGCTGCCCGACGCCGGAGGGGGCCTTCTACGTCTATCCGTCGGTGGCCGGGCTGATCGGCAAGACCGCGCCCTCGGGCAAGGTCATCGCCAGCGACCAGGACTTCGCCGTCGAGCTGCTGGAGACCGAGGGCGTCTCGGTGGTGTTCGGCGCGGCCTTCGGCCTCTCGCCCTTCTTCCGCATCAGCTACGCGACGTCCAATGCGTTGCTGGAGGACGCCTGCAGCCGCATCCAGCGGTTCTGCGCGGCAGTGAAGTAGCGGGACAAGTTGCTCCCCTTCGGGGGAGCTGTCAGCAAAGCTGACTGAGGGGGTCCCCCACGATCTGAGCGGACCCCCTCCGACCCTTCGGGCCACCTCCCCCACATCGCGCTTCGCGCTGGGGGGAGGAGCGCCAGCCTAGTGCTTTGTCCGCCAGGCGGCCTTGGCGGCGTCCTTGGTCATGTTGAGCCGCACCGTGTCCTGGTCGATCATCTCGACCCAGGTGATCGGGATCATGTGGTGCCTGAGGCCCGCGGCGATATCGAGCTTGGTCAGCTCGATCTCGTCGCCCATCACCTTGTCGACCCGGCCGACGTGTCCGCCGTCGGAGCCCACCACTTCCATGTGTTCGCGGATTTCAGAGGGTTGGATCATTGCTGTCTCCTAAGCGGTTGAGGCTTGGGAAACGACGGGGGCCGTGGGAAGTTTCGTCGATGGCCGACCCGATCAACCTCAACAAGGCCCGCAAGGCCCGCGCCAAGGCCGAGGCCAAGGCGAAGGCCGGCCAGAACCGCGCGCTGTTCGGCGTCAAGAAGGCGGAGAAGACGGTGTCGAAGCTGGAGGCCGAGCGCGCCCGGCGGACGCTGGATCAGGCCAAGCGCGAGGACTAAGCCGCCGTGGGCAGCGACCCGTCGCGGGCTTCCGGCGGGATCGAGTTGTAGAGCGTGGCAGGCGTGATGTTCAGCCGGCGCCGGGCGCTTTCCAGCGGCTCGACCATCAGACGCTCGTAGTCCTCGCCCAGCAGCCACTTGGCCGCCTTGCCGCGCGTGAAGCCCTGCCAGATCGCCTTCACATAGGGGTATTGCTTGCCGCCCCTCGCGCGCCAGGCCGCGCCGGCGGCGATCAGCGCCCAGCCGAGGCCTTTGGTCTGGGCGTAGGAGAAGGCCACCAGGCAGGCTTCGCCCAGAGCGTCGCGGTGGTAGCCCGACAGGATGTGCCAGATGTCGTGCACGTCGCGGGTGCGGCGGCCCATCCAGGCGTAGGGGTGCGGCTCGTCGACCGCCGGGGCGCCCTGGCGGCTGACCTCGATCAGGCCCTCGGCGGAGATCCGCTCGCTGCGGATGAAGTTGCGATAGGCCGCGCCGACGCTGCCCTGCGGCAGGCTGTCCAGCCAGGCGTCGTCCATCAGCCGAGGGGCGAACTCGGATCGCTCATAGGCGATGCGGCCGCCCTGCTGGGTCGCAAGCAGGCGGTGATAGGCCTTGGCGGTGGAGTTGCCGTTCAGCGCCCGCATGATCTCGAACACTTGGCCGGTGTCTTCCTTGTCGTTCAGCAGGCGGCGCAGCGACTTCAGCGCGTGCAGCCAATCGAGCTTCGGGGCGGTTCCGCGGAAGGCGGGGCGCTCGGCGGTGTCGACCAGGGCCATGGGGATCGCCTAACTCGTGTTTACGCCGAAGAAGATGACGCCACCGTCAACTTAATGCAAGTCCAAAGATGACGACCCCGTCAACTTTGTCGAAGGGATTTGATCGCCCGCTCGAACGCGGCGACAAACCTAGGCATGGCCAGCTTAAGAAAACGCTCCGTCCAGCTCTCCGGCCACGCCACCTCCATCGCCCTGGAGCCGGAGTTCTGGGCCGTGCTGGAGGCGATGGCGGCGGTGGATGGCTTGAGCCTCGCCGCCCTGATCGGGCGCATCGACGACGCGCGGGGCGGCCGTCCGCTCGCCTCCGCCTGCCGCGTGGCGGCGCTGACCTTCGCAGGCCGCGGCCCGTCGCACGAACTTCCCTCCCGGGCTTAAGTCAGCGCCCGCGTGTGCTACATATGTTCCGATGTCCTCTCCCGACTCCCCCCCAAGTTCCTTGGATGAGCTGCCGGCTGCCCGCGTCAGCGATCTCGCCCGCGTCGACCCCAGGCCCACGGACTATCTGGACGGGCTAAATCCCGAGCAGCGGGCGGCGGTGGAGGCGACCGAGGGGCCGGTGCTGGTGCTGGCGGGCGCGGGTACCGGCAAGACAAGGGTGCTGACCACGCGGCTGGCGCACATCCTGGCCACCGGCAAGGCGCGGCCGTGGGAGCTGCTGGCGGTCACCTTCACCAACAAGGCCGCGCGCGAGATGCGCGAGCGGATCACCCACATCATCGGGCCCCAGGCCGAGGGCCTGCGCTGGCTGGGCACTTTCCACTCGGTGGCCGCCCAGATCCTGCGCCGCCACGCCGAGTTGGTGGGGTTGAAGTCCAACTACACGATCATCGACCAGGACGACGGCGAACGTCTGCTGAAACAGGTGCTGGAGGCCGAGAACGTCGACACCAAGCGCTGGACGCCCAAGGCGCTGGCCGGGATGATCGACCACTGGAAGAACCGCGGCTGGCGCCCCGACCAGGTGCCGCCGGCCGAAAGCGCCCACTTCGCGAACGGCAAGGGCCAGGCGCTCTACCGCATGTACCAGGAGCGGTTGCGCGTCCTGAACGCCTGCGATTTCGGCGACCTGCTCCTCCACAACCTGACCATCTTCACGTCCAACCCCGACGTATTGGCCGATTTCCACGACCGGTTCCGCTACCTGCTGGTGGACGAGTACCAGGACACCAACGTCGCCCAGTACCTGTGGCTGCGGCTCTTGGCCCAGAAGCGGCAGAACGTCTGCTGCGTCGGCGACGACGACCAGTCGATCTACGGCTGGCGGGGCGCCGAGGTGGACAACATCCTGCGCTTCGAGCGCGACTTCCCGGGCGCCAAGGTGATCCGGCTGGAGCGCAACTACCGCTCCACCAGCCACATCCTGGCGGCGGCCTCCGGCCTGATCGCCGCCAACAAGAGCCGGCTGGGCAAGACGCTGTGGACCGAGGCCGAGGGCGGCGAGAAGGTGATCGTCCGCGGGGTCTGGGACGGCGAGGCCGAGAGCCGGCTGATCGCCGACGAGATCGAGCGGGCCAAGAAGGGCACGACCGACAAGAACCCGCGCAAGTACCGCGACATGGCGATCCTGGTCCGCGCCTCCTTCCAGATGCGGGCCTTCGAAGAGCGGTTCGTGATGCTGCAGATCCCCTACACGGTGGTCGGCGGCCCGCGGTTCTTCGAGCGCGCCGAGATTCGCGACGCCCACGCCTACCTGCGGCTGATCCAGTCGCAGGACGACGACCTGGCCTTCGAGCGGATCGTCAACGTGCCCAAGCGCGGCATCGGCGAGACCACGGTCCAGAAGCTGCTGCAGATGGCCCGCCTCAGTGGCGTGCCGGTAGTGCAGGCCGCGCGCCAGGTGGTGCTGACCGACGAGCTGGCGGCGCGCACCCGCAGTTCGCTCGCCAACTTTCTGCGCGATCTCGACCGCTGGCGGGCCGAGGCCGAGCGGATGCCGCACCCGCGCCTGATGGAGGCGGTGCTGGAGGAGAGCGGCTACACCGACGCGCTTCGCCTGGACAAGAGCCCCACCGCCCAGGGCCGGCTGGAGAACCTGAAGGAACTCGTCCAGGCGATGGGCAATTCCGAGAACCTTCAAGCCTACCTGGAGCACGTCTCGTTGGTGATGGACATGGACCGCGGGCCGCAGGCCGACGCGGTGCAGATCATGACCCTGCACTCGGCGAAGGGCCTGGAATTCCCGCTGGTCTTCCTGCCCGGCTGGGAGGAAGGCGTCTTCCCCTCGCAGCGAAGCATGGACGAGTCCGGCGAGAAGGGGCTCGAGGAGGAGCGGCGGCTGGCCTATGTCGGCATCACCCGCGCCCGCGAGGAGGCCCGCGTCTCTTTCGCCGCCAACCGCCAGGTCTATGGCCGCTGGACCAGCCAGCTGCCCTCACGGTTCGTGGACGAGCTGCCGCTGGCCAACGTCGAGGCGTCCTCGGAGACCGGCTACTACGGCGGCGGACCGGGCATGCAGCAGCACGGCAGCCGCTGGGACGAGAGCCCGTCCTTCGGCGCGGGCTATTCCTCGCCCGGCTGGAAGCGCGCCCAGGCCAGCAACT
>NZ_JAQGIZ010000214.1 GCF_028290885.1 Phenylobacterium sp. | reverse complement strand
ACAGTCGTATTTTCCGGCGCAGGCCGACGATCAGGTCCTCGACAGCACCGTGGGCGGCGTCCTGCGGGCTCAGGCCCAGGCCACGCCGGACGTGGAAGCGTTGGTCGAGGCGGACATGGCGGGCGAGCTGCGGCGGCGCTGGACCTACGGCGAGCTTCTGGCCGACGCCGAGCGCCTGGCTCGGGCGCTGCTGTCCCGATACGAGCCCGGCGAACGCATCGCGGTCTGGGCGCCGAACCTGCCGGAATGGGTCATCCTGGAGTACGCGGCCGGCTTGGCCGGCCTGACGCTGGTGACGGCCAATCCCGCCTATCGGCCGCGCGAATTGCAGTATGTGCTCGAGCAATCCGGGGCGGTCGGGCTCTTCATGGTGGGAGAGTACCGCGGCAACCCGATGGCGCAGATTGCCGCCCAGGTGGCGGGCGACCTGCCTGGACTGCGCGAGGTGGTTGATCTGGAGGACGCTTCGGCGCTCTACGCAGGCGAGGCGGCCGGCCACCCGCTGCCAGACGTCCGACCGGACGATCCGGTGCAGATCCAGTACACGTCCGGAACCACCGGATTCCCGAAAGGCGTGGTGCTGCGCCACCGTGGCATCACCAACAACGCCAGGTTTTCCAATGCACGGATGGGCCTGCGCGCGGGAGACACGGTCCTCAACTTCATGCCGTTGTTCCATACCGCTGGCTGCGGTCTGCTGACCCTGGGCGCCGTGCAGTTCGGTTGCCGCCTGATCGTAGCGAGGCTGTTCGACCCCGCACGCATGCTGGCCATCGTCGAGGCCGAGCGCGTGGCATTTGTCCTGGGCGTTCCGACCATGCTGGTCGCGCTACTGGAGGCCCAGGCCGCGCGGCCGCGCGACCTAACCTGCGTCCGTACAATGGGATCGGGCGGCTCGATGGTCCCGCCGGACCTGGTGCGGCGGATCCGGGCCGCAATCGGCTGTGACTTCCACATCGTCTACGGCCAGACCGAGAGTTCATGCCTGCTGACCATCACCCACCGCAACGATGACGAAACCGACCTCTGCGAGACGGTGGGCCAGCCCCTCCCGCAGACCGAGATCTCCATCCGCGATCCGCAAACCCATGCGCTGCAGCCGGCCGGCGCCTTCGGCGAAATCTGCGCGCGCGGCTACGGCGTTATGCTTGAATACAACGACAATCCATCAGCCACCGCTGCGGCCATCGACGCCGAGGGCTGGTTGCACACCGGCGATCTAGGAACCCTGGACGCCCGCGGTTTTCTGAAAGTTACCGGCCGGGTGAAGGAGATGATCATCCGCGGCGGCGAGAACCTGTTCCCCGCTGAGATTGAGAACGTGCTGCTCGAGCATCCCGACGTGGCCGAGGTGGCTGTGGTCGGCGCGCCAGACGAGCGTTGGGGCGAGATCGTCGTTTGCTTCCTGCGCCTAGCGCCGGGAGCCGACCTCGACCGCGCCGCCCTGGTCGCCCATTGCCGCGAGCGCATTTCGCCGCAGAAGACCCCAGCCAATTGGATCGCGGTCGACGACTGGCCGCTCACCGGCTCCGGCAAGATCCAGAAGTTCGTGCTGCGCGACCGGTTCGTCGCCGGTGAGTTCGAAGTGGCTTAGGCCACCCGCACCCGCGCCGTGCTCTCCGGCAGGTCCTGCCCAAACGCCCGTTGGAAGAACTCGGCCACCGTGCCGCGCTCCAGCTCGTCGCACTTGTTCAGGAAGGTCATCCGGAAGGCGAGCGCGATGTCGCCGTCGAAGATGTCGGCGTTCTGGGCCCAGGTGATCACGGTCCGCGGGCTCATCACCGTCGAGATGTCGCCGTTCATGAAGGCGTTGCGGGTCATGTCGGCGACCCGGACCATGGCGGCGATGGTGCGCTTGCCGTCGGCGGTGTTGTAGGTCGGCGCCTTGGCCAGCACGATCTCGGCCTCCACGTCGTGGGCCAGGTAGTTGAGCGTGGTGACGATCGACCAGCGGTCCATCTGGCCTTGGTTGATCTGCTGGGTGCCGTGGTAGAGCCCCGTCGTGTCGCCAAGGCCGATGGTGTTGGTGGTGGCGAACAGGCGGAACCAGGGGTTCGGGCGGATCACCCGGTTCTGGTCGAGCAGGGTCAGCTTGCCCTGCGCCTCCAGCACCCGCTGGATCACGAACATCACGTCCGGGCGGCCGGCGTCGTACTCGTCGAACACCAGCGCGATCGGCCGCTGGATCGCCCAGGGCAGCATGCCTTCGCGGAACTCGGTGATCTGCTTGCCGTCCTTCAGGACGATGGCGTCCTTGCCGACCAGGTCGATGCGGCTCACGTGGCTGTCGAGGTTCACGCGGATCAGCGGCCAGTGCAGCCGCGCGGCGACCTGCTCGATGTGCGTCGACTTGCCGGTGCCGTGGTAGCCCTGGATCATCACGCGGCGGTTGTGCGCGAAGCCGGCGACCAGCGCGCGCGTGGTCTCCGGGTCGAACTTGTAGGCCTCGTCGAGGTCCGGCACGTGCGGGTCGCGGGTGGTGAACGCCGGCGCCTTGGCGTCGAAATCCACGCCGAACGTCTCGCGCGTGTTGATCTCGTGGTCGGGGGCCAGAGTCAGCAGCTTGTCTTCGGTGGTGTCGAAAGCGGTCATGGCGCGGATCGATTACAGGCTTGCCGGGACGGAAGCAAACGGGTGTTTCATGGTGGAGCGCCCTATAATGGGCAGGGAGGCAAGGCCATGCTCAGGGAAGCCGACAGCGCCCACCGCATCATCCAAGTGGAGCCGCAGCCCACCGGCTTCGGCGCAGAGATCACCGGCGTCGACCTCTCGCATCCGTTGCCGGCGCCCGTCCTGGCCGAGGTGAAGGCCGCCTGGGCCCGCCACGGCGTGGTGGCCTTCCCCGACCAGCCGCTCAGCCTGGACGCCCTGGAAGCCTTCACCCTGGCCATGGGCGGCTTCGGCCACGACCCCTTCATCAAGCCGATGCCCGGCCGCCCCAATGTGCTGGAGTTGCGCCGCGAGCCGGACGAGAAGGCCACCAACTTCGGGGCCGGCTGGCACTCCGACTGGAGCTTCCAGGACCGGCCGCCCGCCGCCACCTTGCTGCGTTCCGAGGTGACGCCCCCGGTGGGCGGCGACACCCTGTTCTGCGACTGCGCGCGAGCCTACGAGGCGCTGTCGCCGACCATGCAGGGGATGCTGGCTCCCCTACGGGCCATCCACTCGGCGGCGCGGCCCTACGGCGCCCAGGGCTCCTTCGCCAAGGAGACCGCCCAGCGCACCATGCAGATCATCACGTCTGCGGAGGCCGAGAAGACCCGCACCCATCCGCTGGTCCGCACCCACCCCGTGACCGGCCGCAAGGCGCTGTTCATCAGCCCCGTTTACACGGTGGGCGTCGAGGGCCTGACGGGGCCGGAGTCCGACGCCTTGCTGGGCTTCCTCTTCAAGCACATGGTCCAGGACCAGTTCATCTACCGCCACCGCTGGAAGGCCGGGATGCTGCTGATGTGGGACAACCGCTGCACCATGCACCTGGCCGAAGGCGGCTACGACGGCCACCTGCGGCTGATGCACCGGACGACCGTGGCGGGGGATGCGCCGGTCTGAGGGCGGATCGGGCGTCGCCATGCGTCCTTCTCCCCTTGTGGGAGAAGGTGTCGCCCGAAGGGTGACGGATGTGGGGTTGCGCTCCGCCCTCCGCTGCTATCCCACGCTCAGATCGGATAGGACTTTCGACCCCACATCCGACCTGCTTCGCAGGCCACCTTCTCCCACAAGGGGAGAAGGACAGCTCACCCCTTAGCGCTTGCGCGACGTCGGCGGCGTGGCCGGCGTGGGGACCGGGCAGGTCGCGGCATGGATCTGGGTGGTGAGTTCGTTGTTGAGCTTGATCAGGCGATGGACCTCGTCCTGGATCGTCAGCAGGGCCTCGGCGTCCTTGTAGGTCTGCAGGGCCTGCTTGTCGGAGGCCGCCGCCGACACCTTCTGCCCGACCATGATCACCGACAGCAGGACCAACTGCAGGAAGGTCTGGGCGATCCAGGCGATCAGGGGCGCGGTGCCCCCCTTGATCGCTTCCGGCAGGCTGATCAGCGCCAGGGCCGCGAAGGCGTAGGCGCACCACATGGTGCCCACCATGTTGGTGATCAGGATGGCGACACGGCCGTTGAAGCCCACGTGTTCGGCCTTGGTCGTGTGCGGACCGACCTTGGCCCGCTCTACGATTCTGGCATGGGGTGTGTGCGAGGTCGTCATGGGCTCTCCTGGTGCCGTCATGGCTGGCGATAGATCTGGCCGGCCTTCATCACGAAGCGGACGTTCTTGAGCGCGGCGATGTCCCGCGTCGGGTCGCCCTGGAAGGCGGCCAGGTCGGCGAGATAGCCCGCCTTCACCTGGCCGAGGCTGGTCTCGCGGCCGAGGATTTTGGCGTTGGTCGCCGTGGCGGCGGTCAGCGCCTGCACGGGCGTCATGCCGTCCTTCACCATCCAACCCAACTCGCGCCAGCTCTCGCCGTGCGGGAAGACGCCGACGTCCGAGCCCGCGCCGATGGTGACCCCGACACTCAGCGCCAGGCGGAAGGCGTGCTCGGCGGCCAGGATCGCCGGCGTCGGCGGCGTCTGGCCAGGGACATAGTGCTGGAAGTAGATCGAGGTCGCCTCGGGCGCCGTCAGGGTCGGGACGTAGGCGATCCCCTTGGCCTTCATCAGCCGGAAGGTGGCCTCCGAGGCGCCGTAGCCGTGCTCGATGGTGTCGACGCCGGCCAGGGCCGCGTTGTGGATGCCCTCGTCGCTGGCCGCGTGCACCGCGACCGGCCGGCCCGAGGCGTGCGCCACCTGCACCGCCGCCTCCATCTCGCGCTCGGTGAGCGTCGGACGCGTCGAGCCGTCCGGACCGGTGCGGTAGTCGGCGTAGAGCTTGATCCAGTCCGCGCCCATGGCCGCCTGCTCGCGCACCGCAGCGACCATCTGCGCCTCGCCGCTCACCT
The DNA here is from genome assembly GCF_028290885.1 of Phenylobacterium sp. Lineage (GTDB taxonomy): Bacteria > Pseudomonadota > Alphaproteobacteria > Caulobacterales > Caulobacteraceae > Phenylobacterium. The sequence continues at coordinate 4,249 of NZ_JAQGIZ010000214.1, read as the reverse complement.
CCTGCGCCCCCTGCGGCAGGTCGAGGTCGGCGCGGAAGCCTTTCTTCGGCCCGTAGGAGCCGGTGGCCACGATGGCCCGGGTCACCACGAACAGCCGGGGCCCAGCGATGACCCCCTCGTCGATGGCGCGCTTGAGCTGCACGTCGGCGTCGCCGGCGCCCTCGGTGCCCAGGTCCCGCTCGGTGGTGAAGCCGCTCATCAGGGTGCGTGTGGCGTCGCGCCCGGCGCGGAGCACGCGGTAGGTCGCCGCCTCCTTCAGCACCTGATCGTCCCACGGCGTCTCGTCGTAGGCGTGCAGCAGCAGGTGCGAGTGGAGCTCGATCAGGCCGGGGATCAGGGTCAGGCCGGGAAGGGGCACGGCTTGCGCGCTCGGCGCCTGGACCGAGCCCTTCGGCCCGACGCCCACGATCCGCTCGCCCTCCACCGCCACCACCCAGCCGGCGTGCGGCGCCGCGTCGCCGGCGCTCCACACCGCAGCCGGCTCCAGGAGGTAGCGCGCAGGCTCCGCGGCCCGCGCCGCGCCGCCCAGCGCCAACCCCAGGATTGTTCCGAATAACGCCTTGATCACGGTCATTGACTCCTAATCAGGGAGTAATAGGGAACAATAAGGAACATTCAGACGAGGCCCCGACTCCCCATGTCGGAAGAAGTCTACACCGTCGAGCAGTTCGCCGAGCGCCTGAAGCTGCACCCTAAGACCGTGCTGCGGTTCATCCGCGAGGGGCGCGTCCGCGCGGTCAAGGTCGGCAAGTCCTACCGCATCCTGCGCTCGGAGATGGAGGCGATGACCGGCGCCGCGCCGCGCGAACGGCCCACGGCGTTCCGCGTCACCAGCATCGTCGACATGCCCGACGTCAATCCGGAGTTCGCCCAGCGGCTGGCGCGGCAGGTCACCTCCGCGCGCATAGGCCAGGAGCCGCATCCCGACCCCATGCACATCGACGTCGCCTACGATCCGGCGCGACGGCATCTGAAGGTGGTGATCGTCGGCTCGCCCACCGACACGGCCTCGATGCTGCAGATCCTGCAGGTGTTGGGGGGCGGCTGACATGACCGCGCTGCTCCCATGACCGTCCGCGAGATCGGCGGCGTGCAAGCCTGGCTCTGCGCGGCCGAGGGGCCGTCGCTCGCCGAGGACCGCAACCTCTCGGACCTGATCGGCGAGCTGTTCGGCGCCGGCGCTAAGCTGGTGGCGATCCCGCTCGACCGCCTCGGTCCCGACTTCCTGCGGCTGTCGTCGGGCGTGGCCGGGGCGGTGCTCCAGAAGCTGGTCAACTACCGCTTCCGGATCGCCATCCTCGGCGACGTTTCCGCCGCCGAGGCCGCCTGCCTTCCGCTGCGTGACTTCGTCCGCGAGTCCAACCGCGGGACGACGGTGTGGTTCGTGGCCGACCTGCGGGCCTTGGAAGCCAAGCTCGCCGCCAGCTAAGGCAGGGCGAACGCCACCACCGCGTCCCCCTGGCGTTCCTCGTCGATCTTGGCCGAGCCGCCGGCGGCGACCACCACGTACTGCTTGCCGGCCGCCTCGTAAGTCATCGGCGTGGCGTGGGCGCTGGCCGGCAGTTCGGCGGTCCAAAGCTCCTGGCCGGTGTCGGCGGAGAAGGCGCGCAGGGTGCGGTCGATGGTGCCGCCCACGAACACCAGGCCGCCGGCGGTGACGATCGGCCCGCCCAGCAGAATCGAACCCTTGGCGATGTGGCCGACGCCAGGCGCCAGTTCCTCCAGGGCGCCCAGCGGAACCCGCCAGGCGACCTTACCGGCCGCCAGGTCCACGGCCACCAATTCGCCGAACGGCGGCTTGATGCACGGCAGGCCGGAGGGCGCCCGCAGGAAGTCGCGGCTCATGGCGTAGGGCGTCCCCTGCTGCATGGTGGTCTCGGCGCGCAGGTCGCCGTGGTCGCCCACCTTGAACTTGTCGGCCGGGATCATCCGCACCTTGGCCGGCAGGTTGGAGACCGAGACGATCAGCCGTCCGTGGCCGGCGTCCCAGGCGAAGCCGCTCCAGTTGATACCGCCGACGTTGCCCGGGATCGCCAGCGTGCCGGCCTCGCTGGGCGGCGAGAACATCGCCGTCCCGCTCATCGCGCCGAGCTGCGCGGCGCACCACTTCCGGTCGCCGTCCGAGATCGCCCAGACATCGGCTGCGGTCAGCACCTGGGGCACGAGCGGCGGCACGCTGGTCGGGAAGGGCTGGGTGGGCGAACTCGCCTCGCCGGGCAGGGTGCTCTTCGGGACCGGCCGCTCCTCCACCGGCAGCACCGGCTTGCCGGTCGCCGGGTCGAGGGCGAAGACCATGCCGGTCTTGTTGCCGGCGATCACCACGGGCGTCATGCGGCCCTTGATCTTGAACTGGGTGACCAGCGGCGCCGCGGCCGTGTCGTAGTCCCACAGGTCGTGGTGCACGAGCTGGAAACCCCAGCTCAGCTTGCCGGTGCGCGCATCCAGCGCCACCACCGAATTGGCCCAGCGGTTGTCACCGGGCCGCAGGCCGCCCCAGTAGTCCGGGCTGGCGCTGCCGGTCGGCACATAGACCAGATGCCGCTTGGGGTCGGCGCTGAGGATCGACCAGGCGTTGCCGGCGCCGGTCTTCCACGCCTCGGCCGCCACGCCCTTCGGCCGCTCCAGCGGCTCCCAGGTCCAGACGAGCTTGCCGCTGCGGGCGTCGAAACCGCGCACGGCCCCGCTCGGCATCTCGGCGCGGGCGTTGTCGTCGATGGCCGAGCCCACCACCACCACGCCATCCACGACGATCGGCGGGGAGGTCATGTGGTACTGGCCGATCCTATAACGGGCCACGTCGCGCAGGCTGACCACGCCGGCCTCGCCGAAGCCGGCGCAGGGCGCCCCGGTCGCGGCGTCCACCGACACCAGCCGCGCGTCCAGCGTCGCCTCGTAGAGCCTGAGCGCGCAGACACCGCTCCCGGCCTTGGGATCGCGCCAGGCGGCCAGCCCCCGGTTGATCAGGCCGTCGCCGTACCACGTCTGGAGGTTGACCTTCGGGTCGTAGGCCCAGAGCTGCTTGCCGTTCGTGGGATCGATCGCGATCACCCGGTTGAACGGCGTGGTCAGGTAGAGCCGGCCATCCAGGTAAAGCGGCGTGGTCTCGAAGCCGCTGCGCGGACCGCCGTGCTTGCCGTCCGAGATGTCGCCCGTGTGGAAGGTCCAGGCGGGCTTCAGGTTCGCCACATTGGCCGGCGTCACCTGGGTCAGCGGCGAGAACCGCGTGCCCTGCAGGTCGCGGCCGTAGGCGGCCCATTCGTCGGCCTTCGCCGCACCCGCCGCCAGCGCCACCGCCGCCGCGCCTAGCATCATCGACTTCAACATCTTGTTCGCTCCATCCGAAAGGATCGGCGGCAGGGTGATCGTGCCCCGCTTCCCCGCCAGCGGCCAGTGACGACCGGCGTCCTCTCCGGGCCATCCGGCGCCGGCCGGGGACGAGCGGCGGAAGGGCAGGGACGAGCGGAGCCCCCTGGGAGCACTTGGCGCACTTGACGCAGCGTTTCCCGCGCCGTCTTTCGCCGGGCGCAAGAGAGGAATTCCCGTCCATGCAAACCCGCAAGATCGGTCCGTTCGAGGTGTCGGCCCTTGGCCTGGGCTGCATGGGCCTCTCCCACGGCTACGGTCCGCCGACCCCGCGCGACCAGGCCGAGCGGGTGCTCTTGGGCGCGCTCGACGCCGGCTACACCTTCTTCGACACCGCAGCGGTCTATGGCGTCGGCCACAACGAGACGCTGGTGGGCGAGGTGCTTGGCCCGCACCGCGACCGGTTCACGCTCGCCTCCAAATGCGGCCTGACGGTCGGCGACGAGCGGCAGCTGAGCGGCGACCCGGCCAACCTCAAGGACACCTGCGAGCGCAGCCTGAAGCGGCTGAAGACCGACGTCATCGACCTCTACTACCTGCATCGCTGGGACCGCCGCGTGCCCGTCGAGGACAGCGTCGGCGCGCTCGCCGATCTGGTGGCGGAGGGGAAGATCCGGGCCATCGGCCTCTCCGAGGTCTCGGCGCCGACGCTGCGCCGCGCGCACGCCGTCCATCCGATCACCGCCCTGCAGACCGAATACTCCCCCTGGACCCGCAATCCGGAAATCGCCGTGCTGGACGCCTGCCGCGAGCTGGGCGTGGCCTTCGTCGCCTTCTCGCCGGTGGGACGGGGCTTCCTGGCCGGCGGCGTGCGCGATCTCGCCAAGCTGGGAGAGGGGGACATGCGCAAGGACATGCCGCGATTCCAGGGCGAAGCGTTCGAGGC
>NZ_JAQGIZ010000211.1 GCF_028290885.1 Phenylobacterium sp. | reverse complement strand
TCTCCAGGCTCAAGCAGTTCCGCAGGGTCGCCACACGCTTCGAGAAGACCGCCAGGAACTATCTCGCCGTCGTCACCCTCGCCGCCATCATCCTGTGGCTCCGATAAGTGTCCACAGCTCCTAGAGCGCCTCGCGGCCGACTTGGATCAAGTGTCGATCGCCAAAATTCCATCAAGAGAAATTGAATAACCGTGGCTGCTCAATTGACTTCACGGCGGCGCGCGCATGGGAGCTTCTGGAGCCGAGGGATGATGTTGCCCAAAGGGTAAGTAGCTCCGATGCCCGCGGAAGTTTCCAGCCTCGGCGCAGCTCTTCCGGCGTTCTCCGGCGTCTATGTTTTCGGCGACAGCCTGATCGATCCGGGCAACGACCTGAGGGCGGCCCAGCTGTTGAACGAGCTGCCGTTCGATTTTCTGCCGAACGGCGCCCCGACGGCCGACAAGGGTTACTTCGAGGGCCGTTTTACTGACGGCTACAACTTCGCCGACCTGATCAGCAACAAGCTGCTGCACGAGCCGACCGCGGCGACCTTCCCCTACGGAATCACGGATGCGGTGTTCGGCTTCTCGATCCCGTTCGTGAACCGGCCTGAGGGGCACAACCTGAGTTTTGCCTATGGCGGCGCCCTGGCCACCCAGGGCGATCTGCCCCCGGGGCTTCATGCCCAGATCGGCATCTACCAGAACTTCACGCCGGACCCGAGCGCCCTCTACGTCATCGCCATCGGATCCAACGACGTGCGCGCCCTGGTCCCCAAGGGAGGCGATCCGGTGGTGGGCGGCGCCGCTGACGCCCGCCTGTCCGCCATCGCATCCGAGGTCACCCAGGAGGTCGCCCAACTCTACGCGCGCGGCGCGCGGCACGTCCTGGTGGCGGACATCCCCGAGGTGGGGCTCACGCCGGACTACACCGGATCCGTCGACGAGGCCGCGCGTCGAAGCCTCGTCAACGGATACGCCGAGAAGGCCGACGCCTTCCTCAGGGCCGACCTGGGCGGCCTGATGCTGCCAGCCGGCGCGACGCTGACCGACTATGACTTCCTGGGCTATACGAGCGCCGTGATCGCCAACCCGGCGGCATATGACTTCACCAACGTGACCCAGGCCCGCACGACCGTGCAGGCCGGCGCGCTGGAGCCGGTCGGCAGCGGATTCCTCTTCTTCGACACCGTCCATCCCTCGGCGCAGGCCCACGCGCAGATCGCCGGGGAGATCCTCGACTCCCTGCAGTCGCCCGGAGCGCCGCCCACCTGGGCCGTTCCGCCCGCGATCGGTTCGCAGGCCGCCGGCGCCATTCCGGTGGGCGGCGCCGACACTTTCGCGGCCTCGCTCTTGGCCGGGGGAACCTATGTGGTCGACCTGCTGGGGGTGAGCAGCGGCGCGGGTTCGCTCGCCGATCCCAGAGTTCGTGTCCTCGACGCTTCCGGCGCGGTCGTCGCCCAGGACGATGACAGCGGCCTTGGGCTCGACTCGCACCTGCAGTTCGTCGCTCCGACCACGGGCGATTATGCGATCGAGGTCGGGGGCGTCGGCGTGTCCGGTGGAACCTATCGCCTGCAGGCCGGGGACTTGAACGGATCGAACCTGCTGCTGTCCGGCCGCCTACGGGGCTCGGACGTCACGGTCCTGGGCGGCTCCGGAAACGACACCATCGCCGCCGTGGCGGGCAGCAACTACCTCCGTGGCGCCGATGGGAACGACTCGATCTCCGGCGGGTCGGGATTTGACGACATCAACGGCAACATGGGCGCCGACACCCTGGCGGGTGGTCCGGGCGGCGACTGGGTGGTCGGGGGCAAGGACGGGGACCTGCTGTCCGGCAACACCGGCAACGATATCGTCTACGGCAACCTGGGCGACGATACTTGCGCAGGCGGCGCAGGCGATGACACGGTCCGCGGCGGTCAGGGCGACGACGTCGTGCAGGGCGGCGACGGCAATGACTGGTTGGCCGGCGACCGAGGGAACGACACGATTTCGGGGGGCGCAGGCGCCGACATCTTCCACACTTTCGGCGCGGCCGGCCTCGACCGGGTGACGGATTTCAACGCCGCCGAGGGCGATCGGGTCAATCTGCTCGCCGGCACGGCCTACAGCCTGACCCAGGTAGGGGCGGACACGGTCATCGACATGGGCGGCGGGAACGAGATGATCCTCGTCGGCGTCGCCCTCGCGAACTTGCCGTCCGGGTGGATATTTGAGAGCTAGGCCGGCGCTCTACGGCTTGGCGGCGGCCGGCTTGACCGGCGTCAGCTCATAGCGGATCGGCACGCGAAGCTTCGCGCCCACCGTCGGCTCGCCGGCGAGGCTCCAGGGTCCGACCCTGAACTTCGGCGCCAGCGCCAGCGCGCCCTGGCCGAAGCCCTGCCCGGCCGGCTCCTCCTGGTCCACCGCGCAGCCGGAGAGCGACCCGCCCTCGGCCACCCTGCAGGCCAGCACCACGCGCACGTTGTTGATGCCGTTCTCGGCCTTCGGGAAGCTCGCCTGGAAGTCCGCCGCGCTCGGCAGCGCCGCCCAGGACGGCTTGGTCACCGTGGCCGCGCCCTTCAGCACCGCGGGATCGAAGGTCATCGGCACGCGGACCTCCTTGCCGGCTATTCCGGGATCGACGACCCGCATCCGCTCGGCGATCTTCCGGGCGGCGGAGCCGAACCCGTAGCCCAAAGGCTTTTCGCCTAAGGGTTCACACTGCCTGGGACGTCCCTCGCGGTTGAGCTCGCAGGTCAGGTTGACCTCACCGCCGATGCCGGCGGCCTTGGCCCTGGCGGGATAGGCCGCCGCCATGTCGGCGACGCTGGGCGCCTCGGCCCACTCCGCCGCAGCCTGGGCGAGGGCCGTGGAGGCGACGACGGCGGCGCCGGCGGCCATCAGAGCTGCGAACCTGAGAGACATGACATGCTTCTCCTGCTTCGCCGCCAGCTTGGCACGGCGCGCCCGCTCTTGAGAAGGGGCTGGGGAGCCTAGACCGCGGTGCGCTTGGCGGCCGGGCCGTTGCGCAGGCGTTCGAGCGCATCGGTGGCCATGACGCTGAGCGTGCGCAGGCCCTGCTCGCCGAAGACGTCGAGGGCGGCGTCCAGCGCCAGGACGCCGGCGGCGCGCTCGCCGCGGTCCTTGCCGGTGATGTCGAGGCGGGCTTCGTAAAGGCGGGCGAGGTGCAGCTGGACCAGCGCCCAGGCGACCGGGTCGCGGCGCGGTTGCAGGACGGCGAGTTCGATCTTCAGCGCCGCCTCGGCCGCGTCCAGCACGCCGAGATCGCCGGTCAGCTCCGCCGAGCGCGCCAGGCACATGGCCCGCTCGCCGGCGGCCAGGCCGCGCAGCGGCGTCGCCGGCGCGTCCTTCAGCACCAGGTTGGCGCGGTCGTAACAGGTGACCGCCTGTTCGTAGGCGCGCTCGTCCGAACTGGCCTCGCCCAGCGCCTGCAAGGCGTGGGCGAGCGCGATCTGGGTGCGCGCCCAGTCGAGCGGGCTGTGGTCGCGGGTCAGGTGGTCGAGGGCGCCGGCCAGCGTGGTTGCGCCGGCGGCCACGGCGTCGATGTCGCCCGCGGCCTCGCCCCACAGCGCCAAAGCCTGGCCGCGCAGGATCTCGGCGCGGGCCCAGGTCAGCGGCTCATAGGCCAGGTCCAGGCGGTCGGCGGCGGCGGCGGCGTCATCGATGGCGGCTCGCAGCAGCCGGTCGTCCTTCAGCCGCGCGCCCCAGCCGCAGAGCAGGTCGGCGCGGATCAGCCGGGCTTCGGCGGCCAGCGGCCGCGCGGCCGACGACCGGCGGGTCAGGGTGTCGAGCGCCGCGATCGGGGCGTTGAAGCAGGCCGCGGCGGCCCAGGCGGCGTCGCTGCCGCCGGTGGCGAGCTGCCCGCGGGCCTCGACCAGCGCCAGGCCGATGTCGGCCAAGGCCGCGGAGAGACCCCCTTTGGCCACGCTGCGCGCTTCGCGGAACGCGGCGGCGGCCGCGGCGTCCAGGCCGGGGTCGCCGAACAGTTCCGCGCCCAAGAGGCCGGAGAAGCCCTGCTCGCAGCGGGCGCGGGCCCAGGCGTCCGGGCGCTTGCCGGGATCGAAGGCGGAGCAGGCGATTTCGGCGGCGGCGGCGGCCTTGCGCAGCGCCACGGCGTCGCCGGAGCGGCGGGCGACTTCGCGCCAGACGATGGCGGCGTCGAGCCGGCGCTGGGGCTTGTCCTGGGCGCTGACGCGGCCGGCGGCGACATCGGCCGCCCTGGCCTCCTGGGTGAGCAGTTGCAGATCGAGCAGTTCCAGCAGGGTGGCGTCGCCGCCGGTCAGGCCATCGGCGAACGGCTTGATCCGCTCGCCCGCGAACAGCCGCATGAACTCCCGACCCAACTCGAACATGCCGCCACTCCCGCTAGGCGCCCGTCCCGGTATGAGACGGCGCCGTCGCGCTCTCGACGACAAGAGCAAAGCCGGAGCCGCGACCCTTAACAAGTGGTTAATTTGCCATGTATGGTTAACAGTGACCTAATTTCCACAGTAAAGCGCGAGGAACTCGCCGAATCCGCGCAAGTGTTAACGCCGGCGGTCAGGCGAAAATCGCGCCCTGCTCGCCTGGCGCCAGGGGGCGCCAGGCGCCCGCCGCCAGGTCCGGCGGCAACTCCAGGCCTCCGATGCGGTCGCGGTGCAGGGCGGTGACGTGGTTGCCCACGGCGGCGAACATCCGCCGGACCTGATGATAGCGGCCTTCGGTGATGGTCAGCCTGGCCTCGGCCGCGCCCAACGGCTCGAGCACCGCCGGCGCGAGCGGCGCCGTCTCGCCTTCCAGCATCAAGGTCCCCGCGGCGAACACCTCGGCCTCGCCGCCGGTCAACGGACGATCGAGCCTCGCCACATAGCGCTTGGCCACGTGGCTGCGCGGCGAGATCACCCGGTGCAGGAAGGGCCCGTCGTCGGTGATCAGCAGGAGGCCGGAGGTGTCCTTGTCCAGCCGGCCGATGGTGGAGAGCGCCGGGATCCGCGCCCGCCAGCGGCTTGGCAGCAGCTCATAGACGCTGCGCCCGGCTTCGCGGTGCGAGCAGACCACGTCCAGCGGCTTGTGCATCAAGAGCGTCAGCGG
>NZ_JAQGIZ010000169.1 GCF_028290885.1 Phenylobacterium sp. | reverse complement strand
CACGGCTCGCGCCACGGGCGGCATCCGCGCGGCGGGCGTGCCGGGGCGCGGGCTGAACGGGAAGACGTGCAGGAAGGAAAGCCCCGCCGCCTCGACCAGCGACAGGGTGTTCTCGAACATCGCCTCGGTCTCGGTCGGGAAGCCGGCGATCAGGTCGGCACCGAAGGCGGTGTCGGGGCGCACGGCGCGGACGTCGCGCACGAGCCGAAGGGCGTCGGCGCGGCTGTGCCGGCGCTTCATGCGCTTGAGGATCATGTCGTCGCCGGCCTGCAGCGAGAGGTGCAGGTAAGGCATCAGCCGCGGTTCGCTCGCCAGGCAGCGCATCAGGTCCGGGTCGATCTCGGCCGCGTCGATGGAGGATAGCCGCAGGCGCGGCAGCTCCGGGACCAGCTTCAGGATCCGCGCCACCAGTTGGCCCAGCGTCGGGGTCCCGGGCAGGTCCGCGCCCCAGCTGGTCACGTCGACGCCGGTCAGCACCACCTCGCGGTAGCCCTGGGCGGCCAGGCGCTTCACCTGCGCCACCACCTCGCCGGCTGCGGCCGAGCGGGAGTTCCCGCGGCCGTAGGGGATGATGCAGAAGGTGCAGCGGTGGTCGCAGCCGTTCTGCACTTCGACATAGGCCCGCGCGCGGTCCTTCAGCCCCCCAATCGTGTCTTTGGCGATCAGGTGCCCGGCGGTCTCGCGCACGCTCATGATGTCATTGACCCGTACCCGGCCGAGTTCGGGCGCGGCCACGTACGAACCCGGAGCGCTCTTCTCCGCATTGCCCAGCACCAGGTCCACCTCGGCCATGCCGGCGAAGGCGGCGGGGTCGATCTGGGCCGCGCAGCCGGTGACGATCAGCCTGGCGCCCGGCCGCTCGCGCCGCGCCTTGCGGATCGCCTGCCTCGCCTGGCGCACGGCTTCGCCGGTCACCGCGCAGGTGTTGAAGACGACGGCGTCGGACAGCCCGTCGGCCGCCGCCTGCTTGCGGATGATCTCGCTCTCGTAGGCGTTCAGCCGGCAGCCGAACGTGATGACGTCCACGTTGTCTTCGGACGGAGCGCTCATGGCAGCTCGCCCGCGAAATCTACGGCGGCCGGGCCGGTCATGATCACGTGGTCGTCGTCGCGCCACTCGATGAGCAGTTCGCCGCCATCCAGCACCAGGGTCGCCGCTCGGTCGGTGAGGTCGCGGCGGGCCGCGGCGACCAGGGCCGCGCAGGCGCCGGTGCCGCAGGCCGGGGTCAGGCCGGCGCCGCGCTCCCATACCCGCAGGCGGATGCGGTCGCGGCTCAGAACCTGGGCGAAGCCGACGTTCGCCTGTTCCAGGAACAGCGGATGGTGCTCGACGATCGGGCCGGCGATGACGATCGGAACGGCTTCGATGTCGTGGGTGAAGAACACCACGTGCGGGTTGCCCATGGAGACGCAAGCCGGCGACGTGGCCAGCGACGGGTCCTCGTAGAGCGTGACATCCAGCGAGCGGGTGTCCTGCTCGCGGGCCAGCGGGATGTCCCGCCAGTCGAGGCCGGGCTTTCCCATGTCGACGCTGACCAGCCGCTCGCCGGCGCGCTGGGCCAGCAGCCGGCCGGCCTTGGTCTCGATCACCGCGGCGTCCTGGCCGGAGGCCTGCATCAGCAGCCAGCCGACGCAGCGGGTGCCGTTGCCGCAGGCCGAGACCTCCTCGCCGTCCGAATTCCAGAAGCGCACCCGCGCGTCGACGCCCCCCTGTTGCGGATCTGGCGGTTCGATGACGATCAGCTGGTCGCAGCCGATCCCGCTCGTCCGGTCGGCGATCGCGCGCACCTCCGCGGCCGTCGGCGAAAACGGCGCGCTGCGGGCCTCGACCACGACGAAGTCGTTGCCGAGCCCGTTCATCTTGAGGAACGGACGGCTCATGGCGGCGGACATATAGGCCAAGACGGCCCGCAAGGCACGCCGCTGAGCCAAGGCGCTATGTCTGCCAGTTGCTCCCCTGCGGGGGAGCTGTCACCGAAGGTGACTAAGGGGGTCCGCTCAGACCTCGGCGGGGGACCCCCTCCGTCTCGGCGCCAGGCGCCGAGCCACCTCCCCCAAATCGCGCTTACGCGCTGGGGGAGGAACTTGCCGCTAGGTCTTCTCGATGGCCACGGCCATGTCGTCGATCATCTGGACGATGCGGTCGATCTCGTCTGGGGTGATCGGACGGCGCGAGAGCCGCTGGCCGAGCGCCATGCCGAGGTTGGTCATGGCGCGGGCGATGCGCGGGCGGGTGGAATCCGCGCCCTCGGCGGCCTCGGCCATGCGGGCGAAGACGGCGTCGACGCCGGCCTGGTTGGCCTTCAGCGCCTCGCGGCCCGGGTCGGTGGCCTCGTAGAGCTTGCGGCCGGCCTCGCCGGTCACAGGGCGGATGAAGCCCTCGTCCTCAAGCAGGGCGAGCGTCGGATAGATCACCCCGGGCGAGGGCCGATAGACGCCGCCGGTGCGGTCCTCCAGCTCCTTGATCAGCTCGTAGCCGTGGCGCGGCTGTTCAGCGATCAGCGCCAGGACCACGAAGCGAAGGTCGCCGTGCTCCAGGAAGCGGCCGATGCGGCCGCCGCGATGGTGTCCCCGCATGCCCCCGGGACCGCCCATATGGCCGCCCCAGGGATGACGGCCTCGGTGCTCATGGCCGCCGTGAAAGTGATGGTGTCTGTGCATAACGATAAGTCCCCTCCTTTGTCGGGACGTTATCGATATATCTAAACCGGATCGGCGGCGCAAGCATATTTAGATATGTCTAAACTATTTTGCGACCAAGGTCGGGAAGGCCTGCTTGCACAGTTCGTCGCCGAAGCCGTCGGAGAGCTCTTCTTCGGCCTTGGCCATGACCACCACCGCCACGCTGCGGCCGACCACCGTCTGGCCAACCTTGTAGTCGGCGACCACCGCGCCCGAATTGACGTCCACCAGCCTGGCGGAGCCGCGCAGGACGTTGGCGCCGGCCACGATAGCGGTCATCACCGCATTGGACTTGTCCAGGCGGTCCACCTTGGCCTCCAGCCGCACCGGCCGCTTGCCCTTGGCGCAGCCGTCGAGCTTGGCCTGGACGTGCTGGCGGAAGATGTCGTCGAACTTCGGACTGACCTTCACGCCGTCGGCGACGGTCAGCCTGATCTCGGAGACCTTCAACTGGGCCGCATCGCCCGTCGGGATCGCCGTCACCGTCGAGCTACGGGACAGGCTCATGCAGCCGCACAGGGCCAGGGCGGCGGAAGTCGCCAGCAGGACTTTGATCATCGTTGAGACTCCATCGGGCTAGTGTCGCGATTCCGAAGTTCGCAAGCGTTCGCGGCCGGCTTTGGCGAACTTCGGAATCGAACAGGACGCTAGCAAGTCCATGCTTTCTGGTGTGCTTCTTGGATTTCTGGTGCGCATCTTGAATTTGAAGGGCCCTGAACGCGGCGAACCCAGCGCACTAGATATGCTTCAGGGTTTCGGCGATCAGCTTGCCTTCGATGCTCCGATTGGAGCCGGCCCGCCAGGCGACCACGATCTCGCGGCTGGCGTGGCCGGGCGAGATGGGCCGCACGGCCACCGAGGCCGGGTCGGTGAGGCCGGCATCGACCGCCATGGCCGGCAGGAAGGTGACGCCGAGGCCGGAGCTGACCATCTGCACCAGGGTCGGCAGCGACGTGGCGGCAAAGGACTCCTCGCCGGACGATGTCTTCGGCGGCTTGAGACCGCAGGCGGCCAGGGCGTGCTCGCGCAGGCAGTGGCCGTCCTCCAGCAGGATGATGTCCTCCCGCTCCAGCGCCTCGGGATCCGCCGACTTCAGCCGCGCCAGCGGATGGCCGGCCGGCATAGCCGCCAGCAGCTCGTCGTCGGAGACGTGCGCCCAGTTCAGGCCGTGCATGTCGAAGGGCAGCGCGATCAGCGCCGCGTCCAGCTGGCCGGCCTTCAGGGCCGCGATCAGCCGCTGGGTCAGGTCCTCGCGCAGATAGAGCCGCAGCTTGGGGAAGCGTTCGCGCAGCACCGGCAGGGCGCGCGGCAGCAGGAACGGCGCCACCGTCGGGATCACGCCCAGGCGAAAGCGGCCGGTGAGCGGCTGGCCGGCGTTCTTGGCCGCCTCCACCAGCTCCTCGGCCTCGTTGAGGATGACGGTCGCGCGCCGCAGCGCCTCCTCGCCCACCGCCGTCAGGATCACGCCTGAGCGCGCGCGGTCGACCACCGGCGCGCCGAGGGTGCGCTCCAGCTCCTGGATGCCGGAGGAGAGCGTCGGCTGGGTGACATGGGCCGCGTCGGCGGCGCGGCCGAAGCCGCCCTGTTCGGCGAGGAGCTTGAGGTACTGCAGCTGGCGAAGGGTGGGGAGCATGGACAGAACATAGGCTTGCTCTATCGAAAATCCAGAGCCAATCGATTAGCTATTGGATCGGGCCACCCTTATCTCCACGCCTCGACGCCGCGGACCTCCCCGCCCCGGCGCGCAACGAAAACCGGAGACAAGTATGCTGACTGTTGGCGAGACCCTGCCTGACTTCAAGATCGTGGGCGTGAAGCCCGGCTTCATGCGCCACGAAGAGGGCGGCGAAAGCGCCTTCGAGACCCTGACCGAGGAAAGCTTCCCGGGTCAGTGGAAGGTGATCTTCTTCTACCCCAAGGACTTCACCTTCGTCTGCCCGACCGAGATCGCCGAGTTCGCGAAGCTGAATCCGCAGTTCGCCGAGCGCGACGCCGTGGTGCTGGGCGGCTCGACCGACAACGAGCATTCCAAGCTCGGCTGGCGCCGCGAGCACCCGGACCTGCACAACCTGCCGATCTGGAATTTCGCCGACAGCTCCGGCAGGTTCGCCCGTGAGCTTGGCGTGCTGAACGAGGACGAGGGCGTGGCCCTGCGCGCCACCTTCGTGGTCGATCCCGACAACGTGGTGCAGCACGTCTACGTGACCAACCTCAACGTCGGCCGCAATCCACAGGACACGCTGCGGGTTCTCGACGCCCTGCAGACCGACGAGCTCTGCCCCTGCAACCGCTCGGTCGGCGGCGAGACCCTGAAGGCGGCCTGAGCCTTCGACGGCGGGAGGGGCGAAGGCGTCCCTCCCTCTTCCCTTTTCAATTGGAGACCTGCCATGTCGCTCGACGCCCTGCGCGAGACGCTGCCCGCCTATGCCAAGGACCTCAGCCTGAACCTGTCCAGCCTGGCCGCGGAAACCACCCTCACCGACCAGCAGAAGTGGGGCGCCTTCGTCGCCTCGGCCTATGCGGTGGGAGCCGCCGCCGTCGTGAAGGCCGTCGAAGCCGCCGCGGTCGACGCCGGCCTCTCGGACGAAGCCCGGACCGCGGCCAAGGCCGCAGCGGCGATCATGGGCATGAACAACGTCTACTACCGCGCCACCCACCTGCTCACGAACAAGGAGTACGCGACCCTGCCGGCGCGGCTGCGGATGAACGTGATCGCCAACCCCGGCGTCGAGAAGGCGGACTTCGAGCTCTGGTCCACGGCGGTCTCGGCGGTGAACGGCTGCGGCGCCTGCCTCGACGCCCACGAGGCCGAACTGAAGAAGCACGGCGTCTCGGCCCAGCAGATCCAGGCCGCGCTCAGGATCGCCGCCGTGGTCAACGCCGTGAGCCGCGTGCTGACGGCGGAAGAAGCCGGGGTCGACGCGGTGAGCCGCGTGCTTACGGCGGAAGCTGCCTAAAGTTGCTCCGCCTCTGGCGAGCTGTCAGCGAAGCTGATTGAGGGGAGACTGCCCACCGCCTCTCCCCCGGGGCGAAGCCCTAGAGGGAGAGGATAAAGGAGAGGGCGGCGGAGGACTTTCCGGCGCGCTCCGGGTGGGTCAGGGGATCGCTGAGGCCACGGCATCGCCGCCTGTGATCCGTCGAATGCCGCGCCGCCCTCTCCTTCATCCTCTCCCTCTCCGCTTCGCGGGGGGAGAGGCATGTCTCTTCGGCGGGCCTTGAGACGCGGGGCCGCCTCCCCCAAAAAGGGGAAGGAATTGCCTAATCCGGTCTGCCGGTCTCGAGGTATTTCTTCAGCCGCGCGACCTGTTCGCCCAGCACCATGTCGACTGGCCCCGCCAGCGTCTCGGCGAGGCCGCCCTTGGCGTAGCCGCCGACGTCATAGGTCATCGTCAGCTCGGTATTC
>NZ_JAQGIZ010000162.1 GCF_028290885.1 Phenylobacterium sp. | reverse complement strand
GTCGGCAGCCTCCGCAAAGACTCAGTGACCCGCAAGGTCGCCCGGGCTCTCGAGAAGCTGACCCCGAACCTGAAGTTCATCGAGATCGAGATCGGCGCCCTCCAACCCTTCAACCAGGACCTCGAAGCCACGCCAACGCCCGAGTGGGTGAAGTTCCGCCAGCAGGTCAAGGCGGCCGACGCGGTGCTGTTCGCGACCCCGGAATTCAACCGCTCGGTGCCCGGCGCGCTGAAGAACGCCATCGATGTAGGCTCGCGGCCCTATGGCGCCAGCGTCTGGAACGGCAAGCCCGGCGCGGTGATCAGCGTCTCGCCCGGCGGCATCGGCGCCTTTGGCGCCAACCACCACCTTCGCCAGTCGCTCGTGTTCCTGAACGTGCCCACGCTCGGCGCCGAAGCCTATATCGGCAATGCCTACTCGCTGTTCGACGCTAACGGCGATCTGATCAGCGAGGCCACCGCAGACTTCCTCAAGACCTACGGCCAGGCGTTCAGCGCCTGGATCGAGAGGGTCCTAGCGGACGAGAAGGTCGCCGCTTAGGGTCCCAAAGGTTCGAGAGGAGTTTGCGATGACGCTTCCCACCCTGTTCATCCCGCACGGCGCGGGTCCCTGCTTCTTTATGGAGTGGACGCGAGGGCCCGCCGACACCTGGGACAAGACCGGCGCTTGGCTGAAGGGCCTTGTCGCCGGTCTGCCGGAACGCCCCAAGGCGATCCTGATCGTCTCCGGCCACTGGGAGGAACCGGTGTTCACCGTCGGCTCGTCGGCGAAGCCGCCGATGATCTTCGACTACAACGGCTTCCCGGAGGAGACCTACCGGCTGCGGTTCGACGCGCCGGGCTCGCCTGCGCTCGCCAAGCGGGTGCGCGAGCTTCTGGGCGCGGCAGGATTCCCGAGCGCGGAAGACGCCGAGCGCGGCTACGACCACGGGGTGTTCGTGCCGCTGAAGCTGGCGACGCCCGAGGCCGACATCCCGGTGGTGCAGCTGTCGCTGCGGTCCGATCTCGACCCGGAGGCGCACCTGGCCGCGGGCCGGGCGCTTAGCCCCTTGCGCGACGAGGGCGTGCTGATCGTCGGCTCCGGCATGAGCTGGCACAACATGCGCGGCTTCAGCCCGGCCTTCACCGCCAAGTCGGAGGCCTTCGACGCCTGGCTCGCCGACGCGCTCGCCGATCCCGCGCGCCGCGATGAAGCGATCCGCCACTGGGACCAGGCGCCCTACGCCCGCGAGGCCCACCCGCGGGAAGAGCATCTCGCGCCGCTGTTCGTGGCGGCCGGCGCGGCGGAAGGCGAGCCCGGTCGCCTGGCTTTCCGCGACAAGGCCATGGACGTGGCGCTCAGCGGCTACGAGTTCGGCGGGCCGGCCTAAGTCATCCGCTCCCTCGCGAGCGGGCGGGCGTTCTCCTGGCGGTGTTTCACACACCCGCCGCCGGGAGGGCGTCCGCGCTTGCGTTCAGGCCGCGGCCGCGGCTCCGCCGTCCGCCGCCGCATCGAGCGCCGACTGGATGACGGCGTAGAGACGGGCGGCCTCGATGGGCTTGGCCACGAAGTCGTCCATGCCCGCCTGCCGGTATTCCACCACCTGGTGGGCCATGGCGTTGGCGGTCAGCGCGACGATCGGCGTGCGCGCCCGGCCCTCGGCGCGTTCGCGGGCGCGGATCACGCCGGTGGCGGTGGGGCCGTCCATCTCCGGCATCTGCACGTCCATCAGGATCAGGTCCCAGGGCTCGCGCGCCCAGGCCGCGACGGCCTCGCGGCCGTTGGCGACCATCACCGGCTCGACCCCCACCTGCTCCAGCAAGGTCTTCAGCACCAGCTGGTTCATGCCGTTGTCCTCGGCGGCCAGCACGCGGAGCGCGACTCCCTCGACCTGCGCCATGGGCTGGGTGGCGGCCTGCGCGGCCTTGGCCGGCGCCGCGGCGATCCGGCGCAGCGGCAATTCGACGGTGAAGGTCGCGCCGGCGCCCAGCTTGCTCTCGGCGCGGATCGCGCCGCCCATCAGCTCGGCGAGGTCGCGGCAGATGGCCAGCCCCAGGCCCGTGCCGCCATAGCGCCGGGTGGTCGAAGCGTCCGCCTGTTCGAACTTCTGGAAGAGGTTCACGAGCTTTCCGGGCGCGACGCCGATGCCGGTGTCGCTGACGCTCAGCACCAGTTGTCTGGCGCGCCGGGTCACAGCCACCTTCACCCCGCCGGTCTCGGTGAACTTCAGCGCATTGGAGACCAGGTTGTAGAGGATCTGCCGCAGGCGGACGCTGTCGCCGCGATAGACCCCACGGGCGCCGCGCTCGACCTTCAACTCGAAGGAAAGGCCCTTGGCCTGGGCGGTCGCCTCGAAGGCGCCGAGCGCGCCACGGGACAGCTCGGTGATATCGAACTCGGCCTGTTCCAGCTCCAGCTTGCCGGCCTCGATCTTCGAGAGGTCGAGCACGTCGTTGAGGATGGCCAGCAGGCTCTCGCCGGACTGGCGGATCACGTCCAGCCGCTCGCGCTGGTAGTCGGCGAGTTCGCTCATCGCCATGGCCTGGGCCATGCCGAGGACGCCGTTCAGCGGGGTGCGGATCTCATGGCTCATGGTGGCCAGGAAGGCGCTCTTGGCGCGGGTGGCGGATTCGGCCTCGTCTTTGGCCTGGACCAGGGCGCGTTCGGAGGCCTTGCGGCCGGTGATGTTCTGCAGCGCGCCGATCATCCGTAGCGGGCGGCCTTCCTCGTCCTTGAGGTAGCGCACCGCGCCGTGCACCCAGACTTCCCTGTCGTCAGACCGGGCGACCCGATACTCCGGCCGGTAGGGAACACCCTCCGTCTTGTGACGCTTCCAGGCCGCCTCGACGTCCGCAAGGTCGCGCGGATCGACCATGCTCCAGATGTCGCTCGTCAGCTTATCGTAGGTCACCGGCTCGGTGTAGAAGTCGTCCTCCGCGCCGACCTTGATCAGCTCGCGGCGGCGATAGTCCAGCTCCCAGACATGGATGTCGGCGATCTCCATGGCGAGCCGCAGCCGTTCCTCGGACCGTTCGGTGCGCTCCAGGGCCTCGACCATCTCGGTCACGTCGTGGGAGGTGATGATCAGGCCGCCGACCTCGCCCGCCGCGTTGCGCCAGGGGGTGAGATCGACCTGCAGCCAGGCGGCCGAGCCGTCCAACCGAACGTACTCCACCCGGTCCGCGCGGATCGACTCGCCGGCCAGGCATTGGTCGTAGGCCGGCCGCCACTTCTCGTAGTCGGGGAAGAGATCGTAGAGCGCGCGGCCGATGACCGGCTGCCCTTCGAGTTGGCGGCTCTCGATCCAGCGAGGGCTGGCGGAGAGGACCTGCATCTTGAGATCGGTCAGGACCAGGGAGATCGGCGCGGAGTCGATGATCTGGCTCACCATGCGGCGGGAAACGTCGCTGTCGCGGCGCGCAGCCTCTCGGGCGAGCTTCGACTGGACGCGGCTCCACTCGTCGGCCACGAAGTCGGCGAGGTCCTGCAGGCGCTGGGCCAGCTCTTCGTCGAAGGCCCGCGGTATGCTGCCGCCCACCGCCAGCACCCCCGGAATTGAGCCGTCCTCCAGGCGGAGCGGGGCCGCTACATAGAGGCGCGCGTGGGCCGGGCCCTTGACGTTGGGACGGTCGCGGAACCGCGGGTCCTGGCTGGCGTCGGCGACCCACAGGAGGCGGCCTTCATCGATCGCGATCCGCGCCGCCGGCGCGTCCTTCGGCAGGCGGCCGTCGGGATCGTGGCTGCGCCAGGCCGGGCCGCCGTCCATCAGCACGACGGAGGCCTCGACGTCGCCGAACAGCGTCCGCGCGAGACGCCGGGCGCGGTCGAACACCGGCCCCGAATGCTCAAGGCCACTCGGCGTCTTCAGGCGAGTCGCCCCAGCCATTCGCCCCCCCGGGATCGATTACGCACTCAGCGCCGGACTGTCGCCGAGCGGGGTTAAGAAAGGCCTCTAGGGACGCCGGGCGCGACGGGCTGTCGCGACCATATGGTGCAGGACGATGCCGCTGGTCGTGGCGACATTGAGGGAGTCGAAGCCGCCGGCCATCTCGACGCGCACGGTCTCGGAGCGCTCCATCACCGAGGCCGGCAGGCCGGGGCCCTCGGCGCCGAACAGCACCGCGGTGCGCGCCGCGGGCATGAGGTCGGCGAGATCGGTCTTGCCGCCCGGCGAAAGCGCCACCAGCGAGAAGCCCGCCGCGGCCAGCCGACCAGCGAGGTCGCTCGCCTCCCCGCCCCTGGCGAAGGGCGTGGTCAGCGCCGCTCCCACCGAGACGCGGATCGCCTTGCGGTAGAGCGGGTCGCAGCAGTCCGCGTCGAGCACCACCGCATCGGCCCCGAACGCGGCGGCGTTGCGGAACAGGCCGCCCATGTTGTCGTGGTTGGCGATGCCGACGAGGCCCATGACCAGCGCGCGGGGCGGAAGGTTTGCAAGCAGCGTCTCAAGATCCGGCTCCGCCCGCGTCCCGGCCGCCAGCACGCCGCGGTGGATCGGGAAGCCGACGACCGCGTCCATCACCGCCTGGCCGGCGGCATAGACCTCGACGCCCTCTGCGAGCCCGGTCAGCAGCGGCGCCAGCGCGGCCGCCCGCTTCTCGGCCACCAGCACCGAGCGGATCGGATGACGGCCGGCGCGGACCAGCTTCTCCAGCACCACCATCCCCTCGGCGATGAAGCTCCCCTGGCGGCCCACCAGGTCGCGTTCGCGCACCTCGCGGTAGTCGGCGAGGCGCGGGTCGTCGGGATCGTCGATGCGGATGACGGCGGGCACGGGCCCGCTTCTGTCACGGCCTTGTCAGCGCCTCCAGCCTGCAACAAAGTTGACGCTGGCGTCACTTTGCGATCTATACAATGCTAAAATCAGCGGAGGACGCATCATGGCGGACGGCAATCTGGCGAACCTCGCCCAGGCCCGGGAAGAGACCTACGCGACCCCGCTCGAGGACCTGAACCCGGCCCAGCCGGCGCTCTTCCAGGCCGACACCATGTGGCCGATTTTCGAGCGCCTGCGCGCCGAAGCGCCGGTCCATTACACCCGCGAGCACGAGTTCGGGCCCTACTGGTCGATCACCAAGTACAACGACATCATGGCGATCGACACCAACCATCAGGTGTTCTCGTCCGAGGGCGGCATCACCATCGCCGAGCAGACCCAGGGCGCCGGGCCGCTGCCGATGTTCATCGCCATGGACCCGCCCAAGCACGACGTGCAGCGTAAGACCGTCAGCCCCGCCGTCTCGCCGACCAACCTGGCCGTCATGGAGCCGCTGATCCGCGAGCGGGCGGCGGCGATCCTCGACAGCCTGCCGATCGGCGAGGAATTCGACTGGGTGGACCTGGTCTCGAAGGAGCTCACCGGCATGACGCTGGCGACGCTCTTCGATATGCCGCAGGAGGATCGCCGCAAGCTGATCTACTGGTCCGACGTGGTCACCGCCGCGCCCGGGCAGGGCCTGGTCGATTCGATCGAGCACAAGATGCAGATCTTCGTCGAGTACCACGCCTACTTCACCGAGCTGTGGAACCAGCGGGTCAACGCCCCGCCCGGAGGCGACCTGATCTCCATGCTGGCGCACGGCGAGGCGACCCGGAACATGGAGCCGCGCGAGTATTTCGGGAACATCGTGCTGCTGACCGTCGGCGGCAACGACACCACGCGCAACACCATCTCCGGCTCGGTCCTGGCCCTGAACCAGAACCCCGATCAGTACCGGAAGCTGCGCGAGAACCCGGGCCTGATCCCCTCGATGGTCTCGGAGACGCTGCGCTGGCAGACGCCGCTCGCCCACATGCGTCGCCGCGCGCTGCAGGATTTCGAGTTCCAGGGCAAGACCATCAAAAAGGGCGACAAGGTCATCATGTGGTACGTCTCGGGCAACCGCGACGAAGAGGTGATCGACAACCCGAACGCCTACATCATCGACCGCGAGCGGCCGCGCACCCACATCTCCTTCGGCTTCGGCATCCACCGCTGCGTGGGCAACCGCCTGGCCGAGCTGCAGCTCAAGGTGATCTGGGAAGAGATCCTCAAGCGCTTCCCGGTGATCGAGGTCACCGGCGAGCCCAAGCGGGTCTATTCGAGCTTCGTGAAGGGCTACGAGAGCCTGCCGGTGGTCATCCCGACCCGGAACTGAGCGAGCGCGCCGGCGCCGGCTCACCCCGGCGAAAGCCGCGGTCCAGCAGGCAGCACGCCGCGCCCCGCGACGCAGGGTTTTGAACCTGGGTCCCCGCTTCCGCGGGGATGAATGGGATCAGGAAGAGCGGGTTCGGCCCGGCCCGGCTGTCGGATCGGGCCAAGCGGCTTCCGCCCTGCCCGTTCCCGGCTCGCCCTCGGGGGCCGAGGAGATGTGGAGGGGTCCTTTGACGCCGCCGCCGGCGAGACCCCACTCCGCTTCGTCCCAGAGGGCCGGTGGCGGCGTGACGTCGAGCTCGCGGCAGATGTGCTGCACGATCTCGGCGACAGGCCGGCCCGCGAAACCGGCGAGGTCGTCAGCGTCTTCGAGGCGTTCGTCGAGGTCGCCCAGCAGGTCCTCGGCCGCCTCGCCGGAGGCCTCCGCGTCGATGGCGCGTTCCACCAAACCGCGGACCCTGGCCTTGTGCTTGTAGGCCTGTTCGCGGGCGTCGCGAGCCTGGCGCTCGGCGCGTTCCGCGGCCGCCGCCTGACGGTCCTGCTCCAGCCTGGCCTCCAAAGCCACGGTCTGGCGCACGGCGCGGGCGATGCGCGAGAAGCTGAGGCCCAAATCCACGGCCGCGGCAGGGTCCTTGGCCGCAAGCGCCCGCGTCCGGACAGCCCGGGCCAAGTCCATCCCGATCTCGGCGAGTTCCTGCAGGATGCGAAGGCGCCGCTCAGCGCGATCCGAACTCGGATCAGCGGAAATAGGCTCAGCGCTGGGGTGCGTGTCGTTCATGAACAAAACAGGAACACTGATAACGCTGAATGTCAAGTTTTTCCGACGCTCGGCGGCGACACAGCAAACCCGAAGAGGTGGGTGGTTTCCGTGTGGGGCGCCCCCGCTGCCAAGCGGACGATCCGAACATCTGCAGTGGGGGGAAAGCGGACATTGGTGGGACGCCTGGTTCCCCTTGGGGTTGAGCTGGATTGACATCGAGCGAACACGCTCGGCTTTAGCAGCATGTCCGGCGCTCGAGCCTTCGATGTCCACTCCGCCGATCTTCTCGACGACTGGAACGCCGGCGCGGAGCCGCCCGACGTCCTGATGGGCCGCGTCATGGTCCACCCGCGGTTCGCCGAGGCCGTGCGCGCCCTGTCTTTGTCGGCGGTGGCGACCACTCGCAGCAGGGCCAGCGGGGCGCACGCGAGCGTCGACGCCGGACGTTATGTCGCCCGGCTGGCCGTCATGTGGCTCGACGTGAAGGACGATCTGACCCTGCCGGCGCTGAAACGGCTGTGCGCCGGGTCAGGTCTGCTGAGCGCCGGGCGCGCCCGCGACTATATCCGCATCCTCGAGCACGATGGCTTGATCGAGGCGGTCGAGGCCGGCGGCGGCAACCGGGCGGCCCGTTACCGCGTGTCAGCACAAATGCGCGCGAATTGGCTAAACGACCTGCGCGGCCCGATCTCGGCGGTCTCGATCGTCGCACCGTCGGCGGCGGAGCTGCTGGAGCGGCTGGACGAATCCGCCGTGGCCGCGACCTTCATCGAGACCCAGGGGCGCCTGCTGCTGCGTTCGGCGGCGACGTTGCCGGCGGGTGAGCCGGTGGTCGAGGCCTTTTACCATCCGGCCGGCGGCCTGCAGATCCTGTCGATGCTGATCGCCGGCTCGGGCGACGACGATGCATTTCCGTCGCGGCGTCCCGTCGAGCTTGCGATCACCGGGCTCGCCGAGGCGACCGGCGTCTCGGCGCTGCAGCTGCGGCGCGTGCTCAGGCGGGCCGCGGCGAGCGGACTCGTCGCCGTCCATGCCGGCCCGGCCTATGCGCTGACGGAGCGGGCGGACGCGGCGCTGCGGTTCATCTACGCCGGGCAAATTCTCCAGTTAATCAACGCGATCGCTCCGACACTCGCCCGCCACGCGAAAGCGTGAGAATTCGCCAGCGTTCTCAGCGAGTGCGCGCGCCCAACGCCTTGCGATCAAAATTGTGCGTATGCCGCGCGGCTCCCGGTCCTCATTTTCCGCGCAAGCGCCAATGCGCGAGTGGGGGGCAAGTCCATGAGTGATTTTTTCACGAACTACACCGCGACGGGCTCGAACGTCCTTGGCGGCGTGTTTCAGGATTCCGAGACCTTCGCGGGCGGCAACATCAATGGCTGGGTCCGCGTCCTGGGGACCATGAGCTTCACCAACGGGACCAGCGTCCCTTTCGTCCCCGGCGGGCCGGCCACGGTGACAAGCATCGACGCCCATCTCGGCACGCAGACCGGCTTCGACCACCTGGACATCCTGAACGGCTACAGCGCGACATGGGATAGCCACCCGGAGACCGTCACCACCTCCGGCGCCAACGTCTACGTGAACAACGTGCTGACCGGCAGCTACGCGTTCTCCGGATCGGACCTGGTCTTCAACTTCGCCGCCGGGAACAACAATCCCGACGTCCTGGGCGTGGTGCTGCAGGCCGTCGAATATCAGAACAGCGCGTACCCGCGCACGGGCTTCCAGGAACAGATCTCGTTCTCGTTCGGCACATCGTCCGGGACAGTGACCGCGCCGTCCGCCGCTGTCCGGGTCGATTCGATCTTCGAGGTGCCCGACGTTCCGTCGGCGATCAATTTCGGTGCGCCGGCCGGACACACGCTAAGCGGATATCCCAACGTCCTCACCCCCGTTTTTGCGGATGCTGGTGTCGTGGTTTCGATCGGATTGCACACACTGCCGGACGGGCGCGGCGTTTATTCCGTCTACGACCTGTCCGCGGTCCACGTCGCGATCGCCAACCCGGGCCTAGGCGATCAGCTGGTCATCACGACCGGCCCCAATGTCGTTGCGGATGGGAACGGGCACTACACGATCGCTGGAGCGAGTGTGCAGATCAACGCCCAGGGAACCGCCATCGACGGCCTCCGGATGCCCTTATCGCCTACCACCTGGGGGGACGTCCTTCTTCACGCCATCAGCTACACGAACACGTCCGGCGCGCCGCCCTCATCGCTACAAATTTCCATCGGCCTCAACGCGACGCCGGATGTGTTGAGCCCGACCGACGCGGGCCTCACGCCCTTCACGCCGCAGACCTTCACGATCGACCTGACCGCATTGCCGTCCGTGGTTCCGGAAACGGCGACCATCACCTCCGGCGGCGCGGTGACAGCCACCGCCGCGGTCGGCGCCCTGGCGGGCGACAGCGACGCCAACAGCTATGCGCTCGCCATCTCCTCGGTCGGCGGAGCCGCGCCGGGAAGCACGGTGCATGGCCAGTACGGCGACCTGGTGCTGAACGCCGACGGCTCGTACGCCTACGTCACCGGGGCTACGGCGGGCGAAAGCGCGAACATCGCAGCCGCGAACGGGGCGGTCACCGACAGCTTCAGCTTCTCGGTCAGCGACGGCCACGGCGGCGTGATCTCCTCGAGCCTGGGCATCGGCCTCGACGCCACGCACCCCGCCATCGCCGCCACCGAGTTCGCGTTCGCGACAAGCCAGATCAAACCCGGCGACAGCGGCCTCGTCACCCTCGACATGAGTTCGCCGGTTTCGCTCAACACCGCCGGCGGCGCCCCCAGCCTGACGCTCAACGACGGGCAGACCGCCGCCTTCGACGCGGCGCATTCGACCGCCACCAGGCTGGTGTTCGACTACCAGGTGGGGCCGGGCGCGACCGATGTCGCCGCGCTCGCGGTCAGTGCGGTCAACCTCAACGGGGCGATCGCCCAGAACGTCTCCAACGTCGCCAACGCCAGCTTCGGCCTGGCGGGCCTCTCGCAGGCCGGGCCGGAGATCGGCCCGTTCTTCACGGCGGCGCTCGCCTCGCCGTCGAGCGGGGCGTTTGGCCTCGGCCAGTCGGTCACCCTGCTGGTCGAGATGAATTCGGCGGTCACCGTCACCGGAGCCACGGCGACGCTGTCGCTGAGCAATGGCGGCGTTGCGACGCTGGATGTCGCGAACACCGCGGCGCTGTCGCCGCTCGGCGTGCTGGCCTTCGACTACAAGGTCGCGCCCGGCGACCTCGACACCGGCGCGCTGAGCATCACCGCGATCAATCTCCACGGCACGACGGTGACCGACGGCGGCGGCCTCGCCGCCAACTTCCTCGGCACGGCGGGGACCTTCGCCAACGTCAAGATCGAGACGACCCCGCCCACCCTGTCGCCGCTCGGCGACGAGACCGTCGAAGCGACCGGGCCCAGCGGCGCGGCGGCGAGCTTCGCGGCGACCGCGACCGACGTGCTCGGCGGTTCCGATCCGGTAGCCTTCACCGAGGGCGCCAAGGTCGTCCACTCGGGCGATGTTTTCACGTTCGGAACCCACCTCGTCACCGCCAAGGCGACGGATGCGGCCGGCAATTTCGCGACCGAAAGCTTCACGATCACGGTGCGCGACACGACCGCGCCGGACACCTCGATCTCCTCCGGCCCGGCGGCGCTGACCAACAGCAAGGCCGCGACGTTCATGGTCGCCGGCAGCGATGCGGTGGGCGTGAGCGGATTCCAGTACGAGCTGGACGGCGGCGCCTGGACGGCGGCGGCGTCGACCACGATCTCGCTCACCGGCCTTGCGGACGGGGCGCATGCGTTCCAGGTCCGCGCCTTTGACGCCGCTGGAAACGTCGACCAGACCCCGGCCAGCTTCAACTGGACCGTGGATACCGTGGCGCCGGCCGTCACCAATCATCTGGCGAGCGACACCGGCGCCTCGTCCAGCGACAGGATCACGTCCAACCCCGCTCTCACGGGGGCCACCGACCCCAATGCGGTGGTGCATTTCACCGTCGACGGCGCGGCGATTGCGGCGACCGCGACCGCCAGCGCGGCCGGCGCCTGGTCGTTCACGCCGAGCGGCCTCGCTGACGGCGCCCACACGATCTTGGCGAGCTCGACCGGCGCGGCGGGAAACACCGGGACCGCCTCGCTCAGTTTCACGCTGGATACGACGGCCCCCCAGACGCAGATCGCCAGCCTCGCGCAGAATGGCGGCTCGGCGAAGGCGACGGTGACGTTCGCCGGTCAATCGGAGGCGGGCGCGACGATCCTCAAGGTGGTCGACACCCAGGTCGGCGGCGCCCAGATCGGCGCTGTCGGCGATGGCGTCTCGACGGTCCTGGCGACGGCGAACGCGAGCGGCGGCTGGAGCGTCACCAGCGGCTCCGGCTTCTCCTATTCGTCGGCCAACGCCTACAAGATCGACGTCACCGCCAGGGACGTCGCCGGCAACGTCTCCACGGTCAGCACCTTCATCGGCTCCACCAAGGCCGACAACCTCACGGGGACCGCGGGCAACGATTTCCTCGACGGCGGCGCGAAGGGCGACACCCTGACCGGCGGGGCGGGAGCCGACACCTTCGTCTACAAGGCGATCGGCGAATCCCAGCCGGGCGCGGGCAACTTCGATACCATCACCGACTTCACCCATGGGGTGGACAGGATCGACTTCTCCGCGATCGCGGGCCTCAACACCGGGGTTCAGGCCGTCACCGTCAATCTTCTCACCGCCACGCCGGCCAGCATCGCTGCGCATACCATCGACCTAGTGACGATTGGCGGGAGCACGACGATCTACGCGAACGCGAGCAACTCCAGCGAGACCCTGAGCAACAGCCACGAGGACATGCAGATCAACCTGACTGGCGTCACCACCTTCGGCGCTTCTGACTTCCTGCTGCACTAGTTGCGACAGAGACACGGCGGAACTCGCGGACGCCGCGCCACGGCCTCGGTTTTTGGATGTCCATGCCGCCCCCGACGGTTCACCGGAGCTGACGGTAAGCGGACTCTCCGAAGGTCCGCTTTGGGGTCGCTTGCAGCCCCTAACGACAGGACCAAAAGCGGACATTGCCGTCCGCGGACGCCCTTTTCGGATCAGCGGTCCTCCGGCGTCTCCCGCACCCGCACGATCAGCGACTGGCTGGCCGTCGCCATCAGCTCTCCGTCCTGGGCGAACAGGTACATGGCGCCGTGGCCGAAGCCGCCGTGCACGCCGTGGATGCGGATGTCGCAAAGCACCCATTCGGTGGGCACGATCCGGCGGACCCGGAGCGTGTTGTCCAGGCTGTTGCCGCCGGCGTTCCTGCCCAGCGCATTGCCGATACCCGAGGGCACGAAGTCGGCCATCACCGCCAGCATGGAGGCGTCGATGGCGAACCGTTCGCGCGGCCTGATCCAGAGCAGCGAGCGGCCGTCCTCTTCGGGAGCGCCGTCCCGGTCACGGCCGTAGCGGCCTTTGACGACGCGGACCTCGATGCGGCTGTGCAGCCCGGTGTCGGCGCCGCGCCAGTGGTCGGCCGGATCGCAGTCCTCGGGGCGGGGCGCGTCGGGCATGACCAGCCACTGGCGCGACAGCTCGCTTGGCCGGGAGCCCAGGGCCGCAACGACCGTGAAGATCTCCTTGTCGCCGACGTGGCCGATGACGCGCGCCTGGGTGTTGTGCTTGCCCACCGCCGGCGTCCAGACATCCAGGTCCACCACGCTCGGCGGACGGGCATAGGAGAGGTACTGCGCCGTGCCCCAGATCAGCGGCCGCCCTGTGGTCCGCTCCATGGCCCCGATCGCCGAGGCCAGGCCGACGCCGCCGAACATGAACAGGTTGTCCGGCGGCCCGACGCAGACCGCCGGCGTCAGCGGCATGAACCAGCGGTGCGGATTGTGCGTCGGGCGCAGGTCGAAGAACAGCGGATCCATGCCGCTCTCATGAGCCTGCCACGACCGGGTTCGCAAGA
This sequence comes from Phenylobacterium sp., assembly GCF_028290885.1. GTDB lineage: Bacteria > Pseudomonadota > Alphaproteobacteria > Caulobacterales > Caulobacteraceae > Phenylobacterium. Next base: position 13,687 of record NZ_JAQGIZ010000162.1, on the reverse strand, counting down.
GCCCGGAAGCGCCTATATGGACGCCATGGCCCTCAAGACCGTCAAAGCCCTGCACCCCGCCCTTCGCGACGACATCGGCGACCTCACCACGCGGCGCCCCGTGCCGGGGCCCGGCCTGGAGCAGGTCGATCCATTCCTGTTCCTGAACCACCACGGCCCGCAAACCTATGGGCCGAACAACGCCGGCCTGCCGTTCGGGCCGCATCCCCACCGCGGCTTCGAGACGGTGACCTTCATCCTGGCGGGCGAGCTGGCGCACCGCGATTCCGCCGGGCACGAGAGCGTCATCAAGGCCGGCGGCGTCCAGTGGATGACCGCTGGCTCCGGGCTGATCCACTCCGAGGTTTCTCCGGAAGAGTTCATGAAATCAGGTGGTCCGCTGGAGCTCCTGCAGCTCTGGGTGAACCTGCCCGGCCGGCTGAAGATGAACCCGCCGCGCTATGTGGGCCTACAGGCGGACCAGATTCCGGCGATCTCCGTCGACCAGGGCGCGGCGGTGGTCCACCTGATCTCCGGGACCTGGGGCGGCCATACCGGACCGGTCTCCTCGCTGACCGGCGTCTTCATGACCACCATCGACTTCAAGGCCGGCGGCAAGGCGGGCTTCGGCTCGCTCGGCGGCCGCAACGTCTTCCTCTACGTGGTCTCCGGCGAGGTGAAGGTGAACGGCATCGCCGCCACCGCCTGGCATCTGGCCGAGCTCGACCTGGCCGGCGACACCGTGGAGATCGAGGCGGCCGAGGACTCGGTCGTGCTGTTCGGCCACGCCGAGCCGATCGGCGAGCCGGTGGTGGCCCACGGCCCGTTCGTGATGAACACCCGCGAGGAGATCGTCGACGCCATCCGCGACTACAACGCGGGCCTGTTCGACAAGGTCAGCGCCTAAGGTCAGCCCGGCGCCGACACCTGCGCCAGGAAGGCATGGATCTGGGCCACGACCGCCGCCCCCTCGCCCACCGCCGCGGCGACCCGCTTGGTCGAGCCCGCCCGCACGTCGCCGATCGCGAACACGCCTGGCCGCGCAGTTTCCAGCGGCAACAGCGGCCGCGCCTGCGGCGTCGTGCGGGTCGCCGCCGCGCCGGTCAGCACGAAGCCCTTGTCGTCAGTCTCGACGCAGCCCTCCAGCCAGCGCGCGTTGGGCTCGGCGCCGATGAACAGGAACAGGCGCCGCAGCGGGGCGGTCGTAAGCGCGCCGGTCCGGCGGTTGCGGAACGTGGCCGCGGTAAGTCCCTGGACGCGATCGCCCTCCAGGGCCGCGATCTCGGTGTCGCTGTGTAGCTCCACGTTCGGGAGGGCGGCGATGCGGTCGATCAGATAGCGCGACATGGTCTCTTCCAAGCCGGACCGGCGGACCACCAGGTGCAGCCGCTTCACCTTCGGCGACAGGAAGACGATCGCCTGGCCCGCGGAATTGCCGCCTCCCACCAGCGCCACCTCCTCGCCCTCGCAGAGCTTGGCCTCGATGGCCGACGCCCAGTAGGAGACGCCGGCGTCGTCGAAGGTCTCGATGTTGGGGATGTCGGGACGGCGATAGCGGGCTCCGGAGGCGATCACCACGCTGCGAGCGCGGACCGCCGACCCATCGGTGAGCTCCAGGCGCAGCGGATCGCCGGGCGCGGACGCCTCGCAGTCCAGCCGCGACACTTCGAGCGGCACAGCGATTTCCGCGCCGAACTTCTGCGCCTGGTTGGAGGCCCGGGCCGCGAGCGCTAGGCCCGAGATGCCGGTCGGAAAGCCCAGGTAGTTCTCGATCCGCGCCGAGGCGCCCGCCTGGCCGCCCATGGCCCGCTGGTCGAGCACGAGGACCGACAGGCCCTCGGAGGCGGCATAGACCGCAGTCGCCAGACCCGCAGGTCCCGCGCCGACTACCGCCACGTCATAGACCTTGTCCGGGTCCAGCTGCGGGGTGATGCCGAGGCACAGCGCGGCCTGCGCGTCGCTTGGCCGCCTCAGCACAGTTCCGTCGGGGCCGACCATCAGCGGCAACTCTTCGGGGAGCACCCCCAGCCGCTCCACCAGCGCGTGGCCTTCCTCGTCGCCGACCGCATCGAGCACGGCATGGGGATAGGAATTGCGGGACAGGAAGCCCTGTAGCCGGACAAGGTCGGGCTGTCCCGCCGTGCCGACCAGGATCGAGCCCGTTCCGCCCGCCTCCAGCAGCCCCATGCGGCGCAAGATCAGCGCCCGCATGATGGTCTCGCCCAGCTCGGCCGAGCCGATCAGCAGGGCCCGCAGGTGCGGTGCGTCGAACGGCAGGGCGGTGCAGCCTTGCGGCCCGGCGCGGGCGGCGGCCAGGGTGCCGCGGCCGGCAAGCTGGCTGACCTCGCCCGTGAACTGGCCAACCGTCTCGACGACGATCGCCTCCTGATGGCCAAGGCCATCGCGCCGCAGCACTTCGATGGAGCCCGCCACCAGCAACCAGGCGGGCACGGCGCGCTGACCAACGTCGTAGAGGACTTCTCCGGGCTCAAAGGTCCGCGCGGGCCCGCTGGCGAACCGTCGGGCGGTCTCCATCTGGGCCACGTCGAGGACCGGGAACATCTGGGCGCGGCGGGTGTCGATCAGGCTCATGACGGATCGCTCGGCTTCGCACGGTGTCTTTACCTAGAGCCTGCAGGCCCTATCCGAAACCCGCCGCGGCCCGCAAACGCGCCGACGGCCGCACCCACCATCGATGGACGCGGCCGCGGACAGGTTCGAAGGAACGATCAGTAGGGGTAGTAGCTCCGGTTGTAGTCGCCGCCGTAGGGCCGGTAGCTGGAGGCGCCCTGGTTGTAGCGGCTGTAGCCGTAGCTGTTGGAGCCGTAGCTGTTGTCGTAGCCGCGACCGTAATCCCGGCGCTGGACGTAGCTGCCGCGGTATCCGTTGTCGTAGTAGGCCTGGCTCGAATAGCCACAGGACTTGGCGGAGCTGCGGCCGATGCTGTTGCCGAGCGCGGCGCCGGCAATGGCGCCGATCGCCGTGCCGCCCGCCCGGCCGCCGTGGTGGGCGGCGAGGTTCGAGCCGAGCAGGGCGCCGGCGATGCCGCCGATGACGGCCCCGGTCGTGCCGCTGCTGCGTTCCTGCTGGCGGCAGTCGTTTTCGTACCCGTAGCCGTAGGGCTGCGCGAAGGTGGGGGTGGCGACAGCGCCGGCCGCCAGGGCGGCGAGCAGGGCGCCAGTGATAGCGGCGGCTTTCATGTCTTTCTCCAATCCTCTGTTGGGACCGACATCGCGAGGAGCGCCGGCCTTGAGGTCGGAGTAAGCGCCCCTGCAACTGAATGGGGCCTGGGGGCGGGGTTATCTGTCGTTCATGGCCGGAGCGACGTCGTCAGGCCGGTAGGTCACCTTCAGACCCGGCGAGGGACGTCTTGCGGATCAGGTCGATAAAGGCGCGCAGGCCGGCCGGCACGTGCCGCCGGCCCGGATAGTAGAGGCAGAGCCCCGGATAGGCCGGCGTCCAGTCGTCCAGCACCTGCACCAGCCGGCCCGCCGCGATGTCGGCGGCGACCGTCCATTCCGAAAGGTAGCCGAGGCCCACCCCCGCCCGCGCGGCCTCCAGCATCAGGGTCATCTCGTCCAGGGTCAGCGCGCCCTGGACGTCGATCTCCAGTTGCTCGCCGCGCCGCTCGAACTCCCAGCGATAGATCGCACCGCCGGCCATGCGTGCGCGGATGCAGCTGTGGCCCAGCAGGTCGCCCGGCGTCTCGGGCTTCGTGCGCCCTTCGAAATAGGCCGGCGATCCGACGACGATGGAGCGCAGCGGCCCGCCGATCGGCACGGCGATCATATCGCGCGGCACGGCTTCCTGGATGCGGATGCCGGCGTCGAAGCCGTTGACCACGATATCGATCAGCCGTCCCTCGGTGACCAGGTCGACACGCATCTCCGGATAGAGCTTCAGATATTGCAGGATCAAGGGCGTCAGGATCATCCGCGCCGCGCCCACGGCGGTGTTGATCCGCAGCGTGCCGGCCGGCGTGTCGCGATGGATGTTCACCGCGTCCATGGCCCCGCGGATCTCCGAGAGCGCCGGCGCCACCTGGGCCACGAACTGCTCGCCCGCCGCCGACAGCGAGACGCTGCGCGTCGTGCGGTTGAAGAGCCGTACGCCCAGCCGCGCCTCCAGCCCGGCCACCGCGTGGCTCAGCGCCGACGACGACATGCCGAGCTCCAGGGCCGCGGCGCGGAAGTTGCCCCGCCGCGCCACGGCGATCACCGCATCGAGCTCCGCCAGGCTAGCCTTCTGCATTGTCCGGATCCCTGCACTACGTCATGCCGATTTATCCCGCTTATTCACACAATGCGAGCGGCCTACATGGGATCCACCTGCCAAGGACGGAGATTTCCCATGAGGATCATCGACAAGCTCTACATCGACGGGGCCTTCGTCGAGCCGCACGGCTCGGAGCTGTTCAACCTCGTCAATCCGGCCACCGGCCAAGTCATCGGCAAGGTGACCCTCGGCGACCGCGAGGACACGCTGCGCGCCATCGCGGCGGCCAAGCGGGCGCTGCCCGCCATGTCCCGCACGACCAAGGTCGAGCGGATCGACATGCTGCGCCGCCTGGACGCGGCCCTGACGCCCCAGCTGGAGGCGATCAACGCCGCGACGACGGAAGAGTACGGCGCGCCGGTCATGATCGCCGGACGCCTGAACGGCTACGCCATGGGCGCCTTCAAGAACGCCATCGAGGTCCTGGAGGCCTACGACTTCAGCCGCTGGATCAACGACGCCGAGGTGGTGATGCAGCCGCTGGGCGTGGTGGGGATCATCACGCCGTGGAACAGCAGCACCGGCTTCATCTGCGGCAAGCTCGCCATGGCCATCGCCGCCGGCTGCACCGCGGTGATCAAGCCCAGCGAGATGAGCGCTATCCAGACCCAGGTGCTGGCCGAGGCGCTGCACGAGGCCGGCCTGCCGCCCGGCGCGTTCAACATCGTCAACGGGCGCGGCGAGGTGGTGGGCGCCGAGCTGAGCGCCAACCCCGACATCGCCAAGATCTCGTTCACCGGCTCCACGGCGGTCGGCAAGGCGATCCTGAAGGCCGGCGCCGACACCCTCAAGCGCGTCACCCTGGAGCTCGGCGGCAAGTCGCCGACCGTGATCCTCGACGACGCCGACTTCGCCCAGGCCGTGCCGCTGGCGGTGATGGCCGGCTTCGCCAATTCGGGCCAGGCCTGCATAGCCGGGACCCGCATCCTCGTGCCGCAAGCCCGCCTCGCGGAGTTCCTGCCGCTGATCAAGGCCGCGGTGGAGGCCGTGAAGGTCGGCGACCCGCGCGACCCGCAGACACAGGTCGGCCCCATGGTCAGCGTGAAGCAGTGGGAACGCGTGCAAGGCTACATCCGCAAGGGGATCGAGGGCGGCGCGACCCTGCTGGCCGGCGGCGAAGGCCGGCCCGACGGGCTGGAGGGCGGCTATTTCGTCAAGCCGACGATCTTCGCCGACGTCACCAACGACATGACCATCGCCCGCGAGGAGATCTTCGGGCCGGTGCTCTCGGTGATCGCCTACCGCACGGAGGCCGAAGCCATCGAGATCGCCAACGACACGCTCTACGGCCTGCAGGCCTATGTGATCTCGGCGGACGCCGAGCGGGCGCGCGCCGTCGCCTCGCAGCTGATGGCCGGCCGGGTGCTGATCAACGGCCTGCACCACGAGCCGCTCGCGCCCTTCGGCGGCTTCAAGCAGTCCGGCCTGGGCCGCGAGATGGGCGTCTTCGGCCTGGAGGCGCACCTGGAGCCCAAGACCGTGCTGGGCCGCAGTCGGGCGGCCTAGCTCCGCGTGAACACCGGGTCCCGTCGCTCGCGGAAGGCGGCGACGGCGGCCTTGTGGTCGGCGGAGCGGCGGAGCACGCGCAGCTCCTGGCCCAGCATGAGGTTGGCGTCCTGCGGCGACAGGTCCGGGGCGCGGTTGGCGGTGCGCTTGGCGGCCTCGACCGAAAGCGGCGCCCGGCTCGCGATCCGTTCGGCAAGGGCGACGGCGGCCTCGCGCAGATCGTCGGGGGCATGCAGGCCGGTGACCAGGCCGTAGCGCTCGGCGGTCTCGGCGTCGTGCGGCAGGCCGGTGAGCAGCATGGCCTTGGCGCGGCTGACCCCGATCAGCCTGGGCAGCCGGTAGGTCGAAGCCATCAGCCCGACGTTGACCCCGGCGCAGACGAACTTCGCCTCGGTCGAGGCCAGGCGGATGTCGCAACACAGCGCCAGCTCGAACCCGCCGCCGACGCACCAGCCGTTCACCGCCGCGATCACCGGCACGCGGGTCGCCTCCAGGCGGTCGAGCAGCCGCCCGAAGCCCGCCAGGTCCTCGCCGCCCGGCCCCACGTTCTTGAGGTCGTCGCCGGAGCAGAAGGCGCGGCCCTTGCCGGTGACGATCAGGCAGCGGAGCGCATCGTCGGCCTCCACCTGGTCCAGCGCCTCCATGAAGGTCCGGCGCATCTCGACGCCCAGCGGGTTCATCGGCGGGTTGTCGATCTCCAGCAGGACGACGGCGCCGCTGATCGGCTGGACGTGGACGGCGCCGCTCATGCGATCTCCTTGCGTTCGGTGGCCGCCGCGCCTTCGGCGATCAGCGCCTCGATATCGTCTGCGGCGAAGCCGGCCTCAGCCAGCACCTCGCGGGTATGTTCTCCCACCTCAGCCGGACCGGTGCGAACCTCGACCGGCGTGTCGTGCAGCTTGATCGGCGTGCGCACGAAACGGCGTCCGGCCACCTCCGCCAGCAGCCCCCTCGCCTTCACCTGCGGGTCGTCCCAGGCCTCGGCGATCGTGTTCAGCGGCCCGGCCGGCACGCCCTTGGCCTCCAGCCTGGCCATCCAGTTGGCGGTGGTGTCACGGGCCATGATCGCCTCGATCCGCGCCTGCAGGGCGTCGCGGTTCTTCACCCGCCGGTTGGGGCGGTCGAAGCCCTCCTCCTCGGCCAGCCCCGGCTCGTCCAGCGCCTCGCAGAAGCGCACCCAGAGCCGCTGGTTGTTGACGCCCACCACCATGTGCCCGTCGGCGGTCTTCAGCGCCTCGTAAGGCGCGGCCAGCCGGTGGCGGGTGCCCTTGCGGGTCGCGACCTCTCCGGTGGTCAGGAAGAGGCCGCTCTCCCAGATCGTATAGGCCAGCGCCGACTCCAGCAGCGAGGTCTCCACATGCTGGCCCTTGCCGGTGGCGTGGCGGCTCTGCAGGGCGGCCAGCACGCCCACCGCGCCGAACACCCCGGCGTTGAGGTCCGACAGCGGCACCCCGGCCGCGCAGGGCACGTCGCTGCCCTCCTCGCCGGTGAAGCTCATGATGCCGCTCATCGCCTGGGCGATCAGGTCGAAGCCGCCGCGGTCGCGGTAGGGCCCGTCGAGGCCAAAGCCCGAGACCGAGCAATAGATCAGCCGTGGGTTCAGCTTGGAGAGCTGCGCGTAGCCCAGGCCCATCCGGTCGAGCGATCCGGGCCGGTAGTTCTCCACGAAGACATCGGCCGTCTCGGCGAGCTTGCGCAGGGCGCCCGCGCCCCGCTCGGTGGCGAGGTCCAGGGCGATGGCGCGCTTGTTGCGGTTGACGAAGTCGAAGGCGCGGAACGCCGCGCCCGGATGGCCGCGCGTCGTCTCTCCGGCCGGCGGCTCGATCTTGACCACGTCCGCGCCCAGGTCGGCCAGCACCATGGAACAGTAGGCGCCGGCGATGACGTGGGTGCAGTCGAGCACTTTCAGACCCGAGAGCGCGGCCACGGACTTAGCTCCTGTTTTCCAACGCTCTAGTGTGCTGGATTTGAAGTTCGCCGCATTCACGGGCCACCCGCCGAGCGAACTTCAAATCCAAAAAGCACACTAGAAACATACACTTGCTAGTGTCCTTATCGATTCCGAAGTTCGTCAAAGCCAGCCGCAAGCGCTTGCGAACTTCGGAATCGGGACACTAGGCCTAGTAATTCACGCGCTGTGAGATCGCGCCATCGACCAGCATGTTGATCCCCGTGGTGAAGGCCGAGCGCGGGCTGGCGAGGAACACCGCGGCCGCCGCGACCTCCTCCGGCGTCGCCATGCGGCCGGTCGGATTGCGCTTGATCATCGTCTCGAAGAAGCCCGGCATGTTGGCTTTCACATTGCCCCAGACGCCGCCCTCGAAGAACACCGTGCCCGGCGAAACCACGTTGCAGCGGATCTTCTTGGCGGCGTTCTCCCGCGCCACGCCTTTGGCGTAGTGGATCTGGGCCGCCTTCATCGCGCCGTAAGCGCTCGGCGCCGCGGCCTCGGCCTCGGACACCGACGAGATGATGATGAACGCCGCGTCGCCCTTGGCCTCGGCCGCCTTCTCGAGGAAGGGCTTGGCGGCATCGAAGGTGCGAACGGCGCCCAGGATGTCGATGTCCAGCATGGCTTGCCAGGCTTCCTCCTGAGCGCCCTGCACCAGCGCGCTGGCGTTGGAAACCAGGACATCGATGCCGCCGAGCGTCTCGCCCGCCTTCGTGACGAAGGCCTTCAGCGCCGGCCCGTCGGCGATGTCCACGACGTCGCCCCAGGCCTTCACGCCCTTGGCTTCGAGCGCCTTGACGGTCTCGGCCACCTGATCGGCGTTGCGGGCGCAGACGGCGACGTTGGCGCCCTCGTCGGCGAAGGTCTCGGCGATCGCTCGGCCGATGCCGCGCGTGCCGCCGGTCACCACGGCGGTCTTCCCCTTGAGCTGCAGGTCCATCGCCGTCCTCTTCCTTCGTTGGTTTTGCGTCAGGCCATGAACAGCGAGCCGAAGCGCTCGCGCAACAGGTTCTTCTGCACCTTGCCCATGGCGTTGCGCGGCAGCTCGTCCACGAACACGATCCGCTTGGGCGCCTTGTAGGGGGCAAGCTGCTGGCGGCAGGCGGCGATCAGGGCGGTTTCCTCGCCGGCGCCGATGACCACGGCGACCACGCCCTCGCCGAAGTCCGGATGCGGCACGCCGACCACCGCGCTCTCGGTGACGCCGGCCAGTTCGTCGAGCACCAGCTCGATCTCCTTGGGATAGACGTTGAAGCCGCCGGAGATGATCAGGTCCTTGGCCCGGCCGCTGATCCAGACGCGGCCGTCGGGATCCTGGCGGCCTACGTCGCCGGTGATGAAGAAGCCGTCGGCGGTGAACTCCTCGGCGGTCTTTTCCGGCATCCGCCAGTAGCCGCCGAACACGCTGGGCCCGCGGATCTCGATGACCCCGGTCTGCACCCCGCCGCCGATGCGCAGCTCGACGCCCGGCAGGGGATAGCCGACGCTGCCCGGGATGCGCTCGCCGTCCAGCGGGTTGGAGGTGATGATCACCGCCTCGCTCATGCCGTAGCGCTCGAGGATGCGCTGGCCGGTGCGCGCTTCGAACTCGGCGAAGGTCGATTCCAGCAGCGGCGCCGAGCCGGAGATGAACAGCCGCATGTGGCCGGCCCGCTCGCGGGTGAACTCCGGATTGGCCAGCAGCCGGGCGTAGAAAGTCGGCACGCCCATCATCACCGTCGACCTGGCGAGGCCGTCCAGCACGCGGGCATCGTCGAACTTCGGCAGCCAGATCATCGGCGCGCCGGAGAGGAAGGCGCAGTGCAGGGCCACGAACAGGCCGTGGACGTGGAAGATCGGCAGGGCGTGCAGCAGCACGTCTTCGGCTGAGAACCCCCAGATCTCGTGCAGCGCCAGCGCATTGGCCGCCACATTGCCGTGGCTCAGCATGGCGCCCTTGGAACGTCCCGTGGTGCCGCTGGTGTAGACCAGGGCGGCCAGGTGGTCGTCGCTGCGTGGAACCGTCGTGGCCAGGGGTTCGGCGCCCCCGGCCTCCGCCACGAACTCCTCCGGGTCGGTGACGAACAACCTCGGCTCGGCGTCCTTCACGAAGTAGGCCACCTCGGCCGGCGTGTAGGCGGCGTTCAAGGGCAGGAACACCGCCCCGGCCTTCAGCACGGCCAGATAGATCATCACGCCCGCAATGGACTTCTCAGCCTGCAGGGCGACCCGGTCGTCGGGTTCGACGCCTCGGGCGACGAGATGGCCGGCGACCTGCGCCACGCCCGCCTCCAGCTCGCCGTAGCTCACCGCCGAACCGTCGCTGAGCAGGAAGGCCGGCTTGGAACGATCGGCCGGGAAACCGCCGGCCAGGAGGTCGTAAAGGTTCATCCGGTGTTCCGAAGGCCCGCGGCGATGCCGTTGATGGTCAGGTGGATGCCCTCCTTCACCGCCTCGTCGTCGTCGCCCCGGCGGCGCCTGCGGATCAGCTCGATCTGCAGATGGTTAAGCGGGTCGATGTAGGGCAGGCGCGAGCGGATGGCCGCGGCGAGGTCGGGGTTCTTGTCGAGCAGGGCCGTCTGGCCGGTGATCCTCAAGAGCGCCGCGTTGGTCCGGTCCCACTCGGCCTTTATCTGGCCGAAGATGCTGTCCGCCAGCGCCCGGTCCTCGACCAGGCCCGCGTAGCGCCCGGCGATGGCCATGTCGCCCTTGGCCAGCACCATTTCCATGTTGGCCAGCGCCGAGGAGAAGAACGGCCAGGTCGCGTAGAGCTCCGCCAGGGTCTCCATGGGGACCCCCGCGCCCTCGACCGCCGAGCCGAAGCCGTACCAGCCCGGCAGCAGAGCCCGCGACTGCGACCAGGAGAACACCCAGGGGATCGCCCGCAGGCCGGCGATGCTGCGGCTCGCCTGGCGCGAGGTCGGCCGGCTGCCGATGTTCAGGTCGGCGATCTCGCTGATCGGGGTGGCGCCGTAGAAGTAGTCGACGAAGCCCGGGGTATCGTGGACCAGCGCCCGGTAGGCGGCCATCGAGCCCTGCGACAGCGCGTCCATGGCCTTGGCGTGCGGTTCGGTGACCACGGAGTCGGCCTCCCCGCGGAAGGAGGCCAGCACCACGCCGGCGGTCAGGGTTTCCAGGCTCTGCCGGGCGAGCTCAGGGTCCGCGTACTTGTTGGCCACCACCTCGCCCTGCTCGGTGATGCGGATGCGGCCGTTCACCGTGCCGCCGGGCTGCGCCAGGATCGCCTCGAAGCTGGAGCCGCCGCCGCGCCCCACCGCCCCGCCGCGGCCATGGAACAGCTGCAGGCGCAGGCCCTCGTCGCGAACCACATGGGCCAGCGCCCGGGAGGTCTCGTAGAGCTCCCAGGTCGAGGTCAGGTAGCTGCCGTCCTTGTTGGAGTCCGAATAGCCGATCATCACCTCCTGCAGGCCGATTGGCTCCACGAGCTTCCGGATCAGCGGCAGGGCGAGATAGGCCTTCAGGGTCTTGGGCGCGGCGCGCAGGTCGGCGATGGTCTCGAACAGCGGCTCGGCGAACACCTGGGCGCGAGGCGGGTCGCCCGGCGCGAACAGGCCCACCTCCTTGAGCAGCAGGTAGACCTCCAGCAGGTCCGAGACCGACGTCGTATTCGAAACGATGTAGGCGCGGATCGAGTCCTTGCCGTAGAGCCGCTTCACCTCGGCCGCGGCGCTCAGCACGCCGTACTCGCGCACGGTCTCTTCGCTGTAGGCGGCGAAGGGCGAATAGAGCAGCCGGCCGTGGCCAAGCTCGGCGATCAGCAGCGCGCGCCGGGCCGCCTCGTCCAGCGCCTCGTAGTCGGGGCAGACGCCAGCCACCTTCAGGAGCTCGGCGACAGTGCGGGCGTGCACCGAAGAGTTCTGGCGCATGTCCAGCCGCGCCAGGTGGAAGCCGAAGGTGTCCACCGCCCGGATCAGGTCCGGCAGCGGGCCGTGGGCGAAGGTCGGGCCATGCTTGGCGAGCAGGCTTGCCAGCACCGTCTCCAGGTCGGCCTTGAGGGCGTCGGGGCTGTCATAGGGCTCGGCCTGCGCCGCCGGCGGGCGCGGCGGCGGCTCCCCGGTCAGGCGGGCGTAGGCCGCGGCCAGGCGCGCGTAGATGCCGGTCAACGCCTGGCGGTAGGGCTCGTCGGCGCGGTGCGGCGAGGCGTCGTGGGCGGCGTCGGCGAGCGCTTGCAGCTCGGGCGTCACCGCCGCCAGGCTGGCCGACATGGAAAGCTCGGCGCCCAGCGCGTGGATGGCTTCCAGGTAGCCCCTCAGCGCCGCCTGGCTCTGGCGCCTCACCGCCTGGCGCATGACGTCGGCGGTGACGAACGGATTGCCGTCGCGGTCGCCCCCGACCCAGGAGCCGACCCGCAGGAAGCTGGTCAAGTCCTTGGGTTCGCCCAGCACCTCCAGCCAGTGGGCGTAGAGCCGGGGCAGCTCCGGCAGGAAGCTGCGCTCGAAATAGGAGACGGCGTTCTCGATCTCGTCGCCGACCCCGAGCTTCACCGAGCGCAGCAGGCGGGTGCGCCAGAAGATCGCCACCTGCCGCATCAGTTCGCGCTCGATGGCCGCCCGCTCGGCCTCGGTCTTGGCGTGGTCGTAAGCGTCGAGGTCGTCGGCGATGGCGCCCACGCGGTCCAGCACGCTCTTGCGGCGCACCTCGCTGGGGTGGGCGGTGATCACCGGGGCGATCAGGGCGTGCTGCAGCAGCTCGATCACCGCTTCCCGGCTGACGCCTTCGGACTTGAGCGTGCGCAGCGCCCCGGCCAGCGTGTCCGGCCGGCTGTCCCCGCCCCTGCCGCGCTGGCGCTGGATCTGGTCCTCGGCGATGTTGGTGATCTGCAGGAAGCAGGCGAAGGAATGGGCGAAACGCACGGTGTCGGGCAGGCTCAGGCCCTCCAGCCGCTCGGCCATCAGCTTGGCGGCCTTCGGCGTCCCCTCGCGATGGAAGTGGAAGGCGACCGAGGCCTGGCGGATCTCCTCGATCTGGCTGAACACCGCCTCGCCGTCCTCGGCGCGGATCACGTCGCCCAGCACCCGGCCCAAAAACCGGACGGTGGTTCGCAACTTGTCTGGGAGCGAGGTGGCCATGGGCTCCAGGAAAAGCCACAGCGGGGGGCGCGCGTCATCTGGTTTCCTGCCAAGGGAACAGCGATAGTCGCCCGCGCAAAGGAAGCCCGATGTCGCCCGATGAGGCCCTCGCCCGGATCCGCCGCTACGACGGCCGCCTGAAGGCCTTCGTACGGGTGTTCGAACCCGCGCTGGGCGAGGGCCATGGGCCGGCCTTCGCGATCAAGGATCTGTTTGACGTCAAGGGCGTCCCAACCGGCGGCGGCGCCCAGGTGCCGCTGGCCGAAGACCCGCCGGCCCACGCCGCGGTGGTGCAGAAGCTGCTGGACGCCGGCTGGCGCGCGGTCGGCAAGACCCACACGGTGGAACTCGCCTACGGCGGCTGGGGCACCAACCGGGCGGTCGGCGCGCCGTGGAACCCTTGGGACGCCAAGACCCACCGTGCGCCAGGCGGCTCGTCGTCCGGATCGGCCGTGGCGGTGGCGGCCGGCCTTGTCGATGCGGCGCTGGGCAGCGACACCGGCGGCTCGGTGCGTATCCCCGCCGCGGTCTGCGGCGTCGTGGGGCTGAAGCCGGGCCGCGGCCTGGTCAGCCTCAAGGGCGTGCACCCCCTCGCCCCCGCCCTGGACACCGTCGGCGTGCTGGCCCGGGACGTGGCGACCGCGGCGCGGATGCTGGCGGTGATCTCCGGCCCCGATGGCGCAGCCGCCGTCCGCAAGCCCTTCGACGCCGAAGCGGCGCTGGGCGCAGACGTGGCGGGCCGCCGCCTGGCCGCCATCCCCCTGGAGCACCTGGGCGAGATCGACGCCGACGTGGGCCGCCTCTACCTGGCCGCCCTCGACCGGCTGCGGAAGACCGGCGTCACCGTGCAGATGGTTCGCCCGCCCAGGGCGCTGGACGAGAGCTTCGGGCCCAACGGCATGCTGAT
>NZ_JAQGIZ010000137.1 GCF_028290885.1 Phenylobacterium sp. | reverse complement strand
GGCGCCCAGCGCCGCCGCGAGCCCCGCCGCCGCCATCGAGCAGGCGACGCCCACCTCGCCCTGGCAGCCGACCTCGGCGCCGGAGATCGAGGCGTTCTTCTTGTAGAGCGCGCCGATCGCCGCGGCGGTCAGCAGGAAGGTCCGCCGCCCGTCCGCCGTGCCCTGGTGGAAGCGGTCGTAGTAGCGCAGCACCGCCGGCACGAGCCCGGCCGCGCCATTGGTCGGCGCGGTGACGACCTTGCCGCCAGCCGCGTTCTCCTCGTTCACCGCCAGCGCCCAGAGGTTGACCCAGTCCAGCGCCGCCAGCGGGTCGGCGATCCGCTTGTCGGCGTCGGACATCAGCGATTGATGCACCTGGAAGGCGCGGCGCTGCACCTTCAGCCCGCCCGGCAGGATCCCGTCGGTGCGCATGCCGCGGTCGATGCAGGCGTACATCGCCGAGGCGATCTCATCGAGGCCCGCGTCGGTCTCGGCGTCCGGCCGGCGGACCGCCTCGTTGGCGCGCATGACCCCGGCGACGGTCAGTCCCGCGTCCGCCGCCATCCGCAGCAACTGCTCGCCGGACTCGAAGGGGTAGGGGACGGCGGGCCCGGCGTCGGCCGGCGCGTTGCGGCCCATCTCGTCCTCGTCGCGCACGAAGCCGCCGCCGATCGAGAAGTAGGTCCGCTCGGCGATGCGGTCGCCGGCCGCGTCGAAGGCGGCGAACTTCAGAGCATTGGGATGTTGCGGCAGTCGCATGCGGCCTTCCCAGAGGAGATCGCGGGCCTCATCGAAGGCGATGCCGTGACGGCCGGCCAGATTCAGCGACTGATTGGCGCGGATGTCGCCGACCACCCGGTCGGCCTCGTCCGGATCGAGGCGGCGCGGCTCGAACCCCGCCAGCCCTAGAATCACCGCCCGGTCCGTGGCGTGCCCCCGCCCGGTCAGCGCCAGCGAGGCGTAGAGCGTCACCTCCACCCGCGCCGCCCGCTCCACGCGCTCGCCCAGCCGCGCCAGGAACCGCCCGGCGGCGGTCATCGGACCCATGGTGTGCGAGCTGGAGGGACCGATCCCCAGCTTGAAAAGGTCGAAGACGCTGACGTTCATGGGCGCGTCCTTAGCCGGTTCACGCCCAGAACCGAAGAGCCGGACGTGCAAGCCCTTCCGCGCCGAAGCCAAGCTGCTAGGAATACCCGTGGTCGGGGAGCGGCGTCATGTCCGAGATGCTGGAGCCGGAAAGATCGTCCGAAGGCGCGCTGTCGTCCGAGACGGGCTCAGTGGGCGTCGCGGTCGCTCTGGACGAGGCGCGGCATGATCCGTCGCTGCGCGGGGAGGTCGCGGCCTTCCTCGCCGCCCAACGCAAGCTAGCCGAACTCCAGGCGCGCCAGCTGAACGGCCAGGTCCGCGACCTGAAGGTCCGCAGCCTGAGCGATCTGGTGAAGCTCGCCCTGCAGGGGCTGACGCTCGCGGCCGCGCTGGCGCTGATCGTCGTGCTGGTCGCGATGGTGAACGACGCCGCCAACGCGCGCGGGCTGGTGGTGGCCGGTTTTTCGGCGCCGCCCTCGTTCGCGGCCCGCGGCATGAGCGGCGAGGTTCTGGCGGGCGAGCTGATCAGCCGCATCGACGCCGTCCACCGGTTCGCCAACGCCAACTCGCTGACCCGCTCCGACGACGTCCGCGGCGACAACGCCGATGCGGTGAAGCTGGAAATCCCGCAGACCGGCCTCTCGCTGGACGACCTCGCGCGTTTCCTGCGCCGTCGCCTCGGCCACGAGGTGCGGTTGACCGGCGACGTGCGCGACGAGGGCGCCGGCATTGCAGCCATCACCCTGGCGGTCTCCGGCTCGGACCCGATCGTCGTCCGCGGTACTGCCGCCGATATGGACGGACTGTTGCAGCAGGCGGCCGAGAAGGCGTTCCAGGCCTTCGACCCCAGCAACTTCATCCTCTACCTGGTGGGACGCGGCCGGAGCGACGACGCGCGCGAAGCCGCCGACCACCTCGCCCATTTCGGCCGCACGCCGGACGAGCAGACGGCCGGCTATGCGCTCTCGGCCAACACCGATGGCGATCGACGGCGGGCCTCGTCAACGATCCTCATCGCGATCCAGGCGGCGCCGACCAACATGGCGTCGCGGATGGAGGCGGCGAGCTCGAACCAAGCGCTCGGCCATGACGAGGCGATGCTGGCCTTTGCGCGGCAGTTGCTGAAGCTGCGGCCCGAAGACCAGCCGCGCCAGCAGCAGGGCAGCGGTGTGGCGTTCCTGCGGGCGACCGCCAAGGCGAGGATCGACCAGGCGACGGGCGATTTCGGAAATCTCGAGTCGGACCAGGCTCCGCTTGTGGGGGACCTGTCGGACAGGTTCGTGGGAGCCGCTCGGGCCGCCGCCCTGCTGCACGACGGCGGCACGGCTGCGGGGCGGCTCGCCCGGCTGGAGACGCTCGGCGATGGACAGACGCTGCCCGTGCTCGAAGCGCGGTGGCGCTTGGCCGCCGCGGTTGGAGATTGGCCGAGCGCGCGCGCCACCGCCGAAGCCCTGATGAAGGCCGCAGACCTGGCGCGCGCGGCGTCCCAGGCCAGCGCGGCGGGCTTCATCCAGGCGAAGCGGGAAACTGTCTACGAGCCATGGTTGGCGCTGTCGCAGGCCAGGACCGGCCAGGTCACACAGGCGCAAGCCGTGGTCGGCCAGACGCCCCTCGACTGCTATCTCTGCGTTCGCGCGCGGGCCCAGGTTGCGGCCGCCGCCGGCGACCGGGCCGGCGCCGACCGCTGGTTCGCCGAAGCGGTGCGGCAGGGGCCGTCGCTGCCCTATGCCCACCTGGAATGGGGGCAGGCGAAGCTTGCCCGAGGCGACGTGCGCGGCGCGCTGGCCGAACTCGCCAAGGCCCGGTCACTGGGGCCGCGTTTCGCCGACGCTTCGGAAGCCTGGGGCGAGGCGCTGCTGGCGAGCGGCGACGCCGCCGCAGCCGAGCAGAAATTCCAGGCCGCCGCCGCGCTCGCGCCGCGCTGGGGCCGGTTGCACTTGAAGTGGGGCGAGGCGCTGGCCCGGCGGGGGAGGGCCGAGGATGCGCACAGCCAGTTCAAGGCCGCCTCGGCGCTGTCCCTTTCCGCCCCCGACCGCGCCGAGCTCGCCGCGCAGCACGTCTGAGCGTTCCGCGCTCAGCTCATCGGATTGGCTGGCCCCGGCGGATCGGGCGGCAGGGGGATGAACTCCTGGTCGTCGGCGTCGGGCAGTTTCATACGCCCGGCCCGCCAGTCGGCCTTAGCCTGTTCGATCCGCTCCTTCGAGGAGGCCACGAAGTTCCACTCGATGACCCTCGGCCCGAGCGGCTCGCCGCCCAGCAGCATGACGATGGCGTCGGTCACGGCGGTGACCGGAACGGTCTGGCCGGGCGCGAAGACCGCCATCTGGCCCTGTTGGATCTGCTGCCCGTCGATCTCGACGATACCCTGCGCCACGTAGGCCGCGCGCTCGGGATACTCCGCCGGCAACTCGGCGGTCGCGCCGGCGTCCAGCGCCCAGTGGACGTAGAACATCGGCGAGTGGACCTTCACCTTGGCCTCCGCGCCGAACGCCTTGCCGGCGATCAGCCGCGCCCACATGCCGCCGCCTTCATAGGTCGGCAGGTCGGCCCGGCCGTGGTGGGCGAAGGCGGGGTCCGTCTCCTCCTGCTCGGTGGGCAGCGCCACCCAGGCCTGGATGCCGTGCATGGTCCCGCCGTGCGCCCGCAGGTTCTCGAACCGCTCGGAATGGGTGATGCCGCGCCCGGCAGTCATCCAGTTGACCTCGCCCGGCCGGATCACCTCGGTGGAGCCGACGCTGTCGCGGTGGGTGATCTCGCCGTCGAACAGATAGGTCACGGTCGAGAGTCCGATGTGCGGATGCGGCCTGACGTCGACGTTCCGCGGGAACCCCGCCGCGAACTGCGCCGGCCCCATGTGGTCGAAGAAGGCGAACGGCCCGACCATCCGGTGGGCATGATACGGCAGCACGCGGCCCACCTCGAACCCGCCGAGGTCCCTGCGCCGCTGGTCGATGACGAGTTCGATCATGGCTGTCTCCGTCTCGCGCTACCCCTGCGCGCTCACATAGGGACTGATCAAGCCAAGGGGAGCCGCGGTGGTGTTTTTCACCGAGCGGATGACGATGCGGCTCTCGATGTTGGAGACCAGGCCCAGCGACAGGATCCGCTCGCGTAGGAAGTCGTCGAAGGCGTGCATGTCGCGGGTCACGACCCTGAGCTCGTAATCCGCCGAGCCGGTGACCGTGGCGCACTGCACCACCTCGGAGAGCTTGGTGATCGCGGTCTCGAAGGCGTCGAGGTTCTCGCGGGTCGGCAGGGAGAGCTTCACCGTGCAATAGACCTCGAACCCCAGGCCCAACTTCTCGCGGTCGAGGATGGTCACCCGCCGCTGGATGACGCCGGCGTCCTCCAGCCGCTTGATCCGCCGCCAGCAGGGGCTGGACGACAATCCGACCCGCTCGGCGATCTCGGCTACCGAGAGGCCGGCGTCGTGCTGGATAAGGTCGAGTATCTTGGCATCGACGGCGTCCAGGACCTCAGACAAGTTTTCCTCCCCCTTCAGCGCCATATGAGCGTCGTTCGTGCCCCGGAACCGACAGCCGAGGGCACGCTTTTGGCAAGCAATTGCCGCATACTTATATGATCTTCCAAGGGACGCGCGAGGGGCAGAAGGAAGAAAATTGCGATGCGGCGCGCTGAAGTGACGCTCGACGACAAGTTTCTGCTCACGGAAGGTCGCGTTTTCATCATCGCCATGCCGCCGGGCCGCTCGCGCCTGGCGGGCCCTCGCCAGGCAGCGTTCGGCGGCGCCCGTCGATTCTCTGTGCAGGGTTAAACCGACCCTGATATTTAAGCGTTATGGAACGATTTGACGCCAAAGCTACGTGGCCAGCAAGGACGTTGCTCGATTTTGCTGAAATGAACGACCGACGTGCAGCCGGATCGATGGAAGGCTCCCGCCGCACCGAACTCCCGTGCCCACCCCGGATACCGATTTTCCGTTTCTGCAAGGACCGGCCATGACGACGCTCAAGAACAGTCGGGCGCTTAGCCTCCGCATCCCGGAGCCCCGCTTTCGGCCCGGCGAGACAGCGGATTTCTCCAACCTCACGATCCCCGAAGCGGGCGCGACGCCGCGCCCCGAGGTCGACACCGAACCCAAGGACATGCGCGACCTGGCCTATGGCCTGGTGCGGGTCCTGACCAAGGATGGCGAGGCTGTGGGGCCCTGGAACCCGGGGCTCGACGTGGCCACCCTGAAGCGCGGCCTTCGGACCATGATGCTGACCCGCGTCTACGATGATCGGATGTACCGCGCCCAGCGGCAGGGCAAGACCAGCTTCTACATGAAGTGCACCGGCGAGGAGGCCGTCTCGATCGCCCAGGCGATGGTGCTGAACCACGACGACATGTGCTTCCCGACCTATCGTCAGCAGGGGATCCTGATCGCGCGCGGCTATCCCATCGTCGAGATGATGAACCAGGTCTATTCCAACGCGCTCGACCCGATGAAGGGCCGCCAGCTGCCGGTGATGTACTCCTCCAAGGCGCACGGCTTCTTCACCATCTCCGGCAACCTCGGCACCCAGTTCACCCAGGGCGTGGGCTGGGCCATGGCCTCGGCGCTGAAGGGCGACGACCGCATCGCCTCGGCCTACATCGGCGACGGATCGACGGCGGAAGGTGACTTCCATCACGCGCTCACCTTCGCGTCGGTCTATCGCGCCCCCGTGATCCTCAACATCGTCAACAACCAGTGGGCCATCTCTTCCTTTCAGGGCATCGCCGGCGGCGAGGACGCGCCGTTCGCGTCGCGGGCCATTGGCTACAACCTCCCCTCGCTGAGGGTGGACGGGAACGACTTCCTGGCCGTCTACGCGGCGACCCAGTGGGCGGTCGAGCGCGCGCGATCCAACCTCGGCGCGACCGTGATCGAGCACTTCACCTATCGGGCGGAGGGGCATTCCACCTCCGACGATCCCAGCCGCTATCGGCCCGCCCACGAGGCCAAGCTCTGGCCCCTGGGCGATCCTATCGAGCGGCTGAAGGGTCACCTGATCCAGCTCGGCGAATGGTCGGACGCGGCGCAGCAGGCGCTGCACGAAGAGCTGGTCGAGCTGGTCCGCGCGGCCGGCAAGGAGTCGGAGACGCACGGCACCCTGCACGCCGGCGACCGCCCGAGCATCAAGACGATGTTCGAGGACGTCTACAAGGAGATGGACTGGCGCCTGATCCGGCAACGGCAGGAGCTGGGGGTTTGACGATGAACAAGCCGATCACCGCACCCACCGCCGCCGAGGCCGCCCAACAGGCCAACGGGGCTGAAACGGCGAAGATGAACATGATCCAGGCCATCAACTCGGCCATGGACGTGATGCTGGGGCGCGATCCCGACGTGCTGATCTTCGGCGAGGATGTCGGCTATTTCGGCGGCGTCTTCCGGGCCACGGAAGGGCTGCAGAAGAAGTACGGCCTGAACCGCTGCTTCGACGCGCCGATCTCCGAGGCCGGCCTGATCGGCGCTGCGGTCGGCATGGCGGCCTATGGCTTGCGGCCCTGCGTCGAGATCCAGTTCGCCGACTACATCTATCCCGGCTACGACCAGATCGTGTCGGAGGCTGCCCGGTTGCGCTACCGTTCGGCGGGCGATTTCTGGTGCCCGATGACCGTCCGAAGCCCCTATGGCGGCGGCATCTTCGGCGGCCAGACCCACAGCCAGAGCCCCGAGGCCCTGTTCACCCACGTCTCGGGCATCAAGACCGTGATCCCGTCGACCCCTTATGACGCGAAAGGCCTGCTGATCGCGGCCATCGAGGACGACGATCCGGTGGTGATCTTCGAGCCCAAGCGGCTCTACAACGGTCCCTTCGACGGCAATCCGGACACGCCGGTCACCCCCTGGCAGAAGATCGAAGGCAACGACGTCCCGGTCGGCCACTACACCGTGCCGCTGGGCAAGGCCCGCGTCGCGCGCGCCGGCTCCGAGGTCACGGTCCTGGCCTATGGGACGATGGTGCATGTGGCCGTGGCCTCCGCCGAACAGGTGGGCGTGGACGCCGAGGTGATCGACCTTCGAACGCTTGCGCCCGTGGACATCGAGGCGATAACCGCCTCGGTGAAGAAGACCGGGCGTTGCGTGATCGTGCACGAGGCGACGCGGACCTCCGGCTTCGGCGCCGAACTCTCGGCGCTGGTCCAGGAGGCCTGCTTCTACCACCTGGAAGCGCCCATCGAGCGCGTCACGGGCTGGGACACGCCATATCCGCACGCCTTCGAATGGGAGTACTTCCCGGGCCAGAAGCGCGTGGGCGCTGCCCTCAAGCGCGTGATGGAGGCTTAAAGGCGTGGGACGTTTCGTCTTCAAACTGCCCGATCTCGGCGAAGGCACCGCCGAGGCCGAGATCGTCGCCTGGCACGTCAAGGTCGGCGATGTCGTCGACGAGGACGCGCCGCTCGTGGACATGCTCACGGACAAGGCCACGGTGGAGATGACCTCGCCGGTCGCCGGCAAGCTGATCGAACTCAATGGCGCGCCCGGCGACATGGCCGCCGTCGGCGGCCCCATCGCCGTGTTCGAGGTCGAGGGCGCGGGCAATGCCGCCACAGGGCGCGCGCCGCCGGCGGCGGCCAAGGCGGTCGCCGAGAAGACGGCCTCACCGCCCCCCATTACCAAGGCGGTCGTCGAGGAGACGGAGGCGCCCCCGCCCCCAACCGCCGCGCCCCACGCGCCGGTCGCAGTCGCCGCGCGCGTCATCCCCGACCGAGCCGAAAACGAAAAGCCGCTGGCCTCGCCCGCCGTGCGCCGCCGGGCGGAAGATCTCGGAATCAAGCTCGGCCACGTGGCCGGAACCGGTCCTGCCGGCCGCATCACCCACGAAGACCTCGACCTCTTCATCGCGCTCGCTCGCTCGGGCGCCGGCGCCCCCGCGACCCTGGCCAGGCGCACCGCCGTGGAAGAGGTGAAGGTCATCGGCATGCGGCGCGCCATCGCCCGGCAGATGCAGGAGTCCAAGCGGCGCATCCCCCACTTCGCCTATGTCGAGGAAGTCGACATGACCGAGCTGGAGGAACTCCGCGTCCACCTCAACGCGACCAAGCGCGCCGATCAGCCGAAGCTGACGATGCTGCCCTTCCTCATGCGGGCCCTGGTGCGCGTGTTGCCGCAGTATCCGCAGATCAACGCGCGCTTCGACGACGAGGCCGGCGTGGTGCATCGCCACGCGGGCGTCCATATCGGGATCGCCACCCAGACCGCGAACGGGCTGGTGGTGCCGGTGGTCAAGCACGCCGAGGCGCTGGACGTCTGGGCGGCGGCCGCCGAGGTGGCCCGCGTCGCCGAGATCGCCCGCTCCGGCAAGGGATCGAAGGACGACCTCTCGGGATCGACCATCACCATCACCTCGCTGGGCCCGCTCGGCGGCATCGCCACGACGCCGGTGATCAACCACCCGGAAGTGGCCATCATCGGCCCCAACAAGATCGTCGACCGGCCCGTTGTGCGCCACGGCCAGATCGCCGTGCGCAAGATGATGAACCTGTCGTCGTCCTTCGATCACCGCGTGGTGGACGGCTACGACGCCGCGGAGTTCATCCAGAGGGTCAAGGCCATGCTGGAACACCCCGCAACCCTGTTCATGGACTGACGCCGTGGCCGAAACGATCAACACCCGCCTCCTGATCCTCGGCGGCGGACCAGGCGGCTATGTGGCGGCGATCCGCGCGGGGCAGCTTGGGATCGACACCGTGCTGCTGGAGGGCGACCGGCTGGGCGGCACCTGCCTGATCCGTGGCTGCATCCCGTCGAAGGCCCTGATCCACGTCGCGTCGAAGTTCGAGGGCATGGTCGAGGCCGCGGCCGGCGCGAAGGACGGCATTTCGCTGAGCGCCCCGCCCAGTCTCGACATGGCCAGGACCGTCGCCTGGAAGGAGACGGTCGTCGACAAGCTGAACGGGGGCGTCACCGCCCTCCTGAAGCGCGCCAAGACCCGGGTCGTGACCGGCTGGGGCCGCTTCAGCGACGCCAAGACCTGCCACGTCGAAACCAGGGACGGGCCGGTCACCATCAAGGCCGAGACCGTGATCCTCGCGGCCGGTTCCGTCGCCACCGCCTTGCCGCACATCCCCTTCGGCGACGACGTGATCTCCTCCACCGAGGCGCTGGCGCTCCAGGCGCTGCCCAAGCGCCTGGTGGTGATCGGCGCGGGCTACATCGGCCTGGAGCTTGGCTCGGCCTTCCGCAAGTTCGGCTGCGAAGTGACGGTGGTGGAGGCGCAGAACCGCATCCTGCCGCTCTACGACGAGCCGCTCACCAAGCCGGTGAAGACCTGGCTGGAAAAGGCCGGCGTCGCCCTGCACCTTTCGGCCAAGGCGACCGACTGGGCCAAGGGCCAGCTCACGGTGGAGAAGGACGGCGAGACCCTGCGCATCCCCGCCGACAAGCTGCTCGTCACCGTCGGACGGCGGCCCAACACCGAGGGCTGGGGCCTGGAGGAGATGGGCGTCGACATGGCCGGCGCCTTCGTGCACGTCAACGATCGGATGCAGACGTCCATGAGCGGCGTCTACGCCATCGGCGACCTCGTCGGCGAGCCGATGCTGGAGCACAAGGCGGTGGCGCAGGCGCACGTCGCCGTCGAGGTGATCGCTGGCCAGAACCGCACCTTCGATCCGGAGGCCATCGCCGCGGTCTGCTTCACCGACCCGGAGATCGTCTCGGCCGGACTGCTGCCGAAGGAGGCGGAAGCCGCCGGGCACGATCCGGTCAGCGCCATCTTCCCCTTCCAGGCCAACGGCCGCGCGCTCTCCATGGAGGCGGGCGACACCGGCGGGTTTGTGCGGGTGGTGGCGCGAAAAACCGATCACCGGGTGGTCGGCCTGCAAGCCGTCGGCGCGCACGTCTCGGAGCTCTCCGGCGAGTTCGCCATGTCCATCGAAATGGGCGCGCGACTGGAGGATCTGGCCGGGACCATCCATGTCCACCCGACCCTGTCGGAAGCCGTCCACGAGGCGGCGCTCAGGGCCCTGGGCCACGCCATCCACATTTAGAGCGACGAGCCTCCGGCGTTCGGCCCGCCAAGCCGCGCCGCGACGGCTTCCAAAGCCGCGCCGATAGAGCCACTATCGCACCACCAAGGGGTGGCTGAGACTCCGCGGGCGAGAGGCGCCGATGTACGAAAGCGAAGAAAGACGCATCCACGACAGCGTCGGCCTGATCGGGCTCCGCGCCCACGCCACCTCCGTGGGTCTCGTGCAGCTCACCGCCGAGCTGGTGCGGGCCGGCGTGCTGGACGAGGCGGCCGTCGATCGGATCAAGGACGCCATCGTCAAGGAGCTGTCCTTCTCCCGCGCCCGGTCCGCCTCCAAGGAGGAGTTCGAGCGCTCGACCCGCCTGCGGCTGGACGGCCTGTTCGCCGGCAAGGAACACTTCGGCGACCTGCCGCCGAAACCGCCGGGGTCCATCGACTAGGACCAATCGACATTCAGGATTCCCTACGCTGAGGGGTGCTGATTCATTCCGTTCCGGATTGGCTGATTCGGAGCAGTGGGATGGCTGTGAAGCGCTATGAGCTGAGCGAGGCGCAGTGGTT
>NZ_JAQGIZ010000131.1 GCF_028290885.1 Phenylobacterium sp. | reverse complement strand
GCGACCAGGACATGGAAGTGCTGTGCCTGATGGACAGCGTCACCCGCTTCGCCATGGCCCAGCGGGAGATCGGGCTGGCCGCCGGGGGGCCGCCGACCACCAAGGGCTATACGCCCACCGTCTTCACCGAGCTGCCGAAGCTGTTGGAGCGCGCCGGCCCCGGGCCGATCCGGCCGGACGGCACGCAGGCCGGCCCGATCACCGGCATCTTCACCGTGCTGGTGGACGGCGACGACCACAACGAGCCGATCGCCGACGCCGTGCGCGGCATCCTGGACGGCCATATCGTGATGGAGCGCGGCATCGCCGAGCGCGGCCGCTTCCCGGCGATCAATGTGCTGAAGTCGATCAGCCGGACCATGCCCGGCTGCCATGGGCCGCAGGAGCGGGAGATCGTGAAGTCCGCCCGCCAGACGCTGTCGGCCTACGCCAACATGGAGGAGCTGATCCGCATCGGCGCCTACCGGGCCGGGGCAGACCCTCAGGTCGACCGGGCCATCGCGCTCAATCCGGCGCTGGAGGCGTTCCTGGCGCAGGACAAGGAGGAGGTGACCAACTTGGACGAGGCCTTTCACCGGCTGAGCGGCATCCTGGATAGCGTGCCCGCATGAGCTGGTCGGAATCCCTCATCAAGCTCGCCACCTACGAGGTGGAAAGCCGCCAGCAGCAGCTCGCCGAGATCGCCCGGCGGCTGGCCCACGCTGAGATGCGGCTGGCCTTGCTGCAGGCCGAGGGGGAGGCGGAGGCCACGCGGGCCACCCAGGACGCCCAGGCGGGCTGGTATCACGCCGGCTACGCCGAGGGCCTGCGCATCCGCAAAGCCGCCCTCAAGGCCGAGATCGACGTCATCCTGGCCGAGGAGCGCGGCGCGCGCGACGGGCTCGCCCAGGCGTTCGAAGAGCAGAAGAAGTACGAGCAGGTCGCCGAGAGCATGCGGCTTGCCGCGCTCAAGGAAGCCAACCGGCGCGAAAACGCCGAGTTCGACGAAGTCGGGATGCGGGCCGCTCGGCGCCGCTGATATTCAGCCTAGTTTGAAGCCCGCGTGAGCCGCTCGCGCTCGACGTCGGCGCGCAGGACGGCGAGGTCCTCGCTAATCTTGAAGATCGCCACGTAGAACTCGCAGAACGAGCGCCAGAGCAGGATCAGCGCGCCCATCACCAGCAGGCCGCCGACGACGACGGGAATGGCCAACAGCAGGCCGAACGGAAAGGGATCCCGGATCGCCACGCCGACGGCCGCCCCGATGGTCCCGAAGGCGCCGAGCGCAATGAGCGCCAGGCCCGCCCAGTAGATCACGTGGATCACCTGGCTGGTCATCAAGTGCTCGAAGGTGAGCAGGTCCCATACGACGGCCGCGCCGGGTCCCTTTGGTCGGTTGAGAGCTCGCCGCATCCGTTTCCCAAGACTCAGCGGAGCTGTCTCGCCGCTCCGTCGTCCGCACCGCTATCAGCCCGGGCCGGCGCCTGCAACGGCGCTAGATCGTGCCGACCGTCTTCAGCTTGGCGCGGGGATGCACCTCGTTCTGGCTCATCACCGGGGTCTGGCCCCGGAAACGCTCGATGATCGAGCGGACATAGGGGCGGATGGCGGGGCTGGTCAGCAGCACGGGCGAATCGCCGGCCAGCGCCGCGCGCTCGAAGGTCTCGCGCACGCCGCGCACGAAGTCCTGCAGGCGCGAGGGCGCCAGCGCCAGCTGCTTGTCGTCGCCCTGGCCGACCAGGGCGTCGGAGAACGCGTTCTCCCATTCGGGCGTCAGGGTGACGATCGGCAGGGCCCCGTCGTCGCCGCGGTGGGCGAAGGACAGCTGCCGGGCGAGGCGGGCGCGGACCTGCTCGACCAGCAGGGTGACCGAGCCGGTGTGCGGCGCGGCCTCGCCGATGCCTTCCAGGATCGCCGGCAGGTCGCGAATCGAGACCCGCTCGCGCAGCAGGGCCTGCAGGACACGCTGGATGGTGGTGGCGGTGACGATGGAGGGCACTAGATCATCGACCAGCTTCTTCTGCTCGGCGGGCAGCTCCTTCAGGAGCTTCTGCACCTCCGAATAGGAGAGCAGATCCGGCATGTTCTCCTTGAGAATCTCGGTCAGGTGCGTGGTGAGCACCGTCGCGGGATCGACGATGGTGTAGCCGCGGAAGGTCGCTTCCTCGCGCAGCGGCTCGTCGATCCAGGTGGCGGGCAGGCCGAAAGCGGGCTCGCGGACGTGCTCGCCCGGCAGCTCCACCTGGCCGCCGCGCGGGTCCATGGCCATCATCTGGCCGAGCCTGACCTCGCCCGCGCCGGCCTCCATCTCCTTGATGCGGATCGCGTAGCCCTGCGACGGCAGGCGCATGTTGTCGAGGATGCGGACGCTGGGCATGACGAAGCCGAAGTCCGAGGCCAGCGTGCGGCGCAGCGCCTTGATCTGGTCGGTGAGCCGGCGGCCCTCCAGGTCGTTGATCAGGCCCAACAAGCCGTAGCCCAGCTCGATCTTGATCTCGTCGATGGCCAGGGTCTGGGCGATCGGCTCTTCCTGGTTGGTCTCAGCCGGCAGGATGTCCACCGGGGGCGGCTCCATCGACTTCTGCGACCGGCGCCAGGAAAGCGCGCCGGCGCCGAGCGAGATCGCCGCGAACGGGATGATCGGCATGCCGGGGACCAGCGCGATCACGCCGGCCGCCGCCGAGACCATGCCCAGGGCCACCGGGTTCATGGCCAGCTGGGTGACCAGCGCCTTGTCGACCGAGCCCTCGACGCCGGACTTGGAGACCAGGAAGCCCGCGGCGATGGAGATGACCAGCGCCGGGATCTGGCTGACCAGCCCGTCGCCGATGGTCATGACGGTGTAGGTCGTGGCCGCCAGGCCGATCGGGATGTGGTGCTGCAGCACCCCGATCAGGATGCCGCCGATGACGTTGATCGCGACGATGATCAGGCCCGCGACCGCGTCGCCGCGCACGAACTTCGAGGCGCCGTCCATCGACCCGAAGAAGGTCGATTCCTGCTCCAGCTCCTTGCGCCGGCGCTTGGCCTCGTTGTCGTCGATCAGGCCCGCCGACAAGTCGGCGTCGATGGCCATCTGCTTGCCGGGCATGGCGTCAAGGGTGAAGCGCGCGGCGACCTCGGCGATCCGCCCCGAGCCCTTGGTGATGACCACGAAGTTCACGATCACCAGGATGGCGAAGACGATCAGGCCGATGGCGAAGCTGCCGCCCATCATCAGCTTGCCGAATGCCTCGATGATGTGGCCCGCGCCGTGCACCCCCTCGTGGCCGTGGCCGAGGATCAGGCGGGTCGAGGCGATATTCAGCGCCAGCCGGAAGAGGGTGGTGACCAGCAGCACCATCGGAAAGCCGGTGAATTCCAGCGGCTTCTTGATGAGCAGGGAGGTCATCAGGATCAGCACTGCGCTGGCGATCGAGATCGCCAGCAGCAGGTCCAGCAAGAAGGCCGGGATCGGGATGATCAGCAGGACGACGATGCCGACCACGCCCAGCGCCATGGCCACCTCGCCACGCGCCACCCAGCCCAGCACGTCGCGCGCGTTGGGGGCTTGGCCGTGCCGGGAGGGAAGGAAGGCGTCGGCCATTCAGGAAATCATGCCGCGCTGGCCGCGCCCATTTGGGGCGCCGGCACCGGGACGCCGGCCTCGGTGTATTCCTTGAGCTTGTTGCGCAGGGTGCGGATCGAGATGCCCAGGATGTTAGCCGCGTGGGTGCGGTTGCCGAGGCAGTGCTCGAGGGTGTCGATGATCAGCTGCTGCTCCATGGCGGCCACGGTCTGGCCGACGTAGCTGCGGCTGGCGCTCTCGGCGGCCAGCGAGGCGGCCTGGGCGGCGCGCGCGTGCGGGTCGGCCGAGGCGAAGGGCTGGCCGTCGGGCAGGCGGATGGCGTCTTCGGCGATCTCCGCGCCGCTGGCCATCAGCACCGCGCGGTGCATGGCGTTCTCCAGCTCTCGGACGTTGCCCGGCCAGCGGTGGCTGGCGAGCCGGCGCCGGGCCTCGGCGGAGAGCGGGCGCTCTGGCGCGCCGTTGGCGGCGGCGTACTTGCGGACGAAGTGCTCCGCCAGCGCCAGGACGTCGCCGGGGCGCTCGCGCAGCGCCGGCAGGCGCAGGTTCACGACGTTCAGGCGGTAGAGCAGGTCCTCGCGGAACACGCCCTCCTTTACCGCCTGAGCCAGGTCGCGGTTGGAGGTGGCGAGGATGCGGATGTCGACCTTCACGGGCTTCGCGCCGCCGACCCGGTCGATCTCGCGCTCCTGCAGGGCGCGCAGCAGCTTGGCCTGAAGGCGGCCGTCCATCTCGGAGATTTCGTCGAGCAGCAGGGTGCCGCCGTTGGCTTCCTCGAACTTGCCGATGCGGCGGGCCACGGCGCCGGTGAAGGCGCCCTTCTCGTGGCCGAACAGTTCGCTCTCCAGGAGGTTCTCGGGGATGGCGGCGCAGTTGACCGAGATGAACGGACGGCTGGCGCGGCGCGACTTCTGGTGCACGTAGCGGGCGATGACTTCCTTGCCGACGCCGCTTTCGCCGGTGATCAGGATCGAGGCGTCGGAGGGGGCGATCTGGTCCGCCATGGCGATCACCGCCTGCATGGCCGGGTCGCGCACCACCATCGGCCGGTTGTCGTCGGCGACGGCGGCCAGGACGGCGGCGATCAGCTGGGCGTC
>NZ_JAQGIZ010000129.1 GCF_028290885.1 Phenylobacterium sp. | reverse complement strand
GCGCCGCCATCACGCGCCGGCTCATGAAGCTCCAGAAGAAGCCGAAGCCCGCCCCCAGCAGCGTCGAGCCGGCGATCACCCAGGCGAGCGACCCGTCGCGCATGGCCCAGGTGAGCAGGACGAGGCTCGCCACCACGCAGACCGACCCGAACCGCACCCAGCGCCCATCCCAGAGATCCGAGGTGTCGGCCACCAGCAGGGCGCAAACCGTCCAGCCCAGGGCCTCGGCCGCGATCACATAGCCGGCCCAGAGCGGCGACATGCCGCGAAGCGTCTGCAGGATCGCCGGACCGTAGACCGAGAGGCCCATGGAGGCGGCGGTCAGCGCGAACATCGCCGCATAGCCGGAGCCCACGATGGTCTTCAGGTCCGCCGCCCGGTGCGGCAGCAGACGCACGGCGGCCCGCCCGTCGACCTTCAGCACCACAGCCAAGAGCACGAGCCCCGCCAGCACCAGCCCCCCGGCGGCGAGCGCGCCGCGGGTGATGTCGGCCACCGCGATGGCGGCCACGCCGAGGGTCAGGACGCCGAGCTGGGTCCAGGGCACGCCCTGGCCGCCCGCAGCCTTCGTATCGGCCTTCAGCAGCCAGACCGCGGCGAGGCTGAACGCCACCGCCTGGGCCGCGAACAGCCAGAACACCATCCGCCACTCATGGGCCTGGGCGAACAGGCCGCCGACCAACGGTCCCAGCACCGTGGCGATCCCCCAGACGCCGGAGACCGCGGCGAACACCTTGGCCAGGTGCCGCTCGGGGAACAACAGCGCGATGGCCACCATGGAGAAGCCCGAAATCCAGCCGCCGCCGACGCCCTGCAGCACCCGCCCGGCCAGGAAGACGGCGATGTTCGGCCCCGCCGCGCTCATCACGCAGCCGGCCGCATAGGCGAGGCCGGCGAAGGCGATGGCCGGCCTCAGCCCGAAGATCTCCGAGAGCCGCCCGGCGCTGGCGCCCGCCAGGATCGCGCCGATCAGGAAGCCGGCCGTCGCCCAGCTGAAATAGCCGTAGCCGCCGAGCTCCGCGCCGACGCTCGGCATGATGGTCGCCGTGACCAGGCTGTCGGCCGCGCTCAGCCACACGCCCAGGCAGATCAGCGCAAAGCGCGGCAGTCGGCCGCCCGAAAGCAGGTCGGCCCAGCTGTTCGGCGCGGCGGCGGACTCGGACATCCGCGCCACTTAGCCCAGTCCGGTCGCTACTTCGACCGCGACGCTGCAGGCGCCGGCAGCTTGAAGCCCGGATACCAGTGGGTCGCGGTGCCGGCTGTCACGTACCAGCTGAGCAGCAGCGCGCAGATCAGGGCGCCGGGGACGTAGGAGTTGGTCCGCCGGTAGGTCACCGCCGCGATCGCCCCGAAGGTGGCCAGCAGGGGCACGAACTGGATCGCCACGATGGTGTTCAGGGGCTCGCTTGGGGTGAGCAGCAGGCCGGTCCGGAAGAGGGTCGCGTATTCCACGACCAGCAGGACGATGAACCCCAGGCTCATGGCGAGCTTCCAGGCGCCGGCCTGGACCATGAAGCCCTCGCCCTTCACCGCCAGGTTCGCCGCCAGCGCCCGAAGAGCCACCAGGAAGAACACCGCCCACAGCACGAGGTAGGGGATTGCCATCAGCGCGTGGCGGCCGTCCAGCGGCTTCAGGCCCAGGACCCAGAAGCGGTAGTCCACCTTGAACACCGCATCGACGATCACCAGCGACAGATAGCCGATGGCGATGGTCGCCACAGCGATCCCGGCCGACTTCGGCCAGTCCGTCGTGAACGCCGGCTTGCCGCCCCTGAGCGCCAGGCTCAGCACCAGGGTGATCAGGGCGTTGACCAAGGCCCAGACGACCAGCTGGTTCTGGATGTACTGCGGGAAGAGCTGCATCGGGAAGAACAGGTTCCCGAGCTTCATCAGCGGATAGAAGGTCAGCGCCGGAACCGCCGCGGTCAGCAGGAAGGCCAGCCACCACTTGCCGCCGCGCCGCTCGGCCGCGGCCTGCGCCGGCTGGTTGAGGCTCGCGAACACCGGCAGCGTCAGCAGCAGCTCGAAGGCCCCGATCAGGAGGCAGACGAAGCCTGCGAACCCGATCGCGGTGCCGATGTCCTTCCACAGCCAGATCTGGTCGCCGGGGGCCATGGGATTGGCCTCGCCCGCCAGGGTCTTCTGGAACCAGTCCACGGCCCCGCCGACGCCGGCGTAGCTGAAGTGCTCCCAGGGGTGGGTCACCGGCGGGTTTTCGAGCAGGCGGGCGCTGCCGTCGGCGATCACCCCGTAGATCTTGCCGACGATCACCGGGCCAGGCACGCCGAACACCTTGGCGAGCTTCGGCGAGTTGGCCACCAGCGAGCCCTTCGGCACGCCCCACATCAGGGGCGCGAACTCGTCGAACTGGCCGAATACGATGGCCAGGTTCTTAGGATTGGCGGGCGACTTGGCCCCCAGGAAGGCCGGCGTCGAGCCCTCCAGCACGATCGCCTTGTAGCCGTCCGGCTGCGAGGCCGCCGCCGTCATCACCGGCACGCCGCCCATGGAGTGGCCCTCGAGCCCGATGTTGGCCTTGTCGACGAAGGGCAGGCTCTGCAGGTAGCGAAGCGCCGCCGGCCCGCCCAGGTCCTTGGACTGCCCTACCGCGCCACCGGAGTAGCCATGGCCGACCAT
>NZ_JAQGIZ010000010.1 GCF_028290885.1 Phenylobacterium sp. | reverse complement strand
CGCGCGAAGTGGGTACCGAGGGCAAATTGGGCGGTCAGGCGCGCGTTGAAGGCGTCGCCGGTACCTGGAAGGATCTCACCGACAACGTGAACCTGATGGCGACCAACCTCACCAACCAGGTGCGCGGCATCGCCAAGGTCGTCGCCGCGGTGGCCAACGGCGATCTCAAGCGCAAGCTCGCCGTGGACGCCAAGGGCGAGATCGCCTCGCTGGCCGACACCATCAACGGCATGATCCAGACCCTGGCGACCTTCGCCGACCAGGTGACCAACGTGGCCCGCGAGGTGGGCATCGAAGGCCAGCTCGGCGGTCAGGCCCGGGTGCCCGGCGCCGCCGGCCTGTGGCGCGACCTCACCGACAACGTGAACGAGCTCGCCGCCAACCTGACCAACCAGGTCCGCGCCATCGCCGAGGTGTCCACCGCCGTGACCAAGGGCGACCTGACGCGGTCGATCACCGTCGAGGCCTCCGGCGAGGTGGAGGAGCTGAAGAACAACATCAACGAGATGATCCGGAACCTGAAGGATCAGACGCTGAAGAACACCGAGCAGGACTGGCTGAAGACCAACCTCGCGCGGTTCACGCGGATGCTGCAGGGCGAACGCGACCTCTCGACCGTGTCCAACCTCGTGCTGTCGGAACTGGCGCCCTTGATCAACGCGCAACACGCGGTGTTCTACGTCTCCGACCTCGATGACGACGGCCAGGTTGTGCTGAACCTCGCGGCCACCTACGCCTTCAACAACCGCAAGCACCTGGCCAACTCGTTCAAGCTGCGCGAGGGCCTGATCGGCCAGTGCGCCTACGAGAAGTCGCGGATCCTGCTCACCAACGTCCCTGGCGACTACGTGCAGGTCTCCTCCGGCCTCGGCGAGGCGCCGCCGCAGAACATCATCGTCCTGCCGGCGCTGTTCGAAGGCGACGTGAAGGCGGTGATCGAACTGGCCACCTTCGGCGACTTCAATGAGACGCAGCAGGCCTTCCTCGACCAGCTGATGGAATCCATCGGCATCGTGCTCTCCACGATCGCCGCCAACATGCGTACCGAGGGCCTGCTCAAGCAGTCGCAGCTGCTGACGTCCGAGCTGCAGGCGCAACAGGAAGAGCTGACCAAGACCAACGACCGGCTGGAACAGCAGGCTGCGTCGCTCCGTCAATCCGAGGAACTGCTCCGCACCAAGCAGGAGGAACTGCAGCAGACCAACGCCGAGCTGGAGGACAAGGCGCAGCTCTTGTCCGAGCAGAACACGCAGGTGGAAGCCAAGAACCGCGAGGTCGAACAGGCCAAGTTCGCGCTTGAAGACAAGGCGGAGCAGCTGGCGCTGACGTCAAAATACAAGTCCGAATTCCTGGCCAACATGAGCCATGAGCTCCGCACGCCGCTGAACAGCCTGCTGATCCTCTCCAAGCTCCTCAGTGACAACACCCAGGGCAACCTCTCGGACAAGCAGGTGGAGTTCGCCCGCAACATTCACGACGCGGGCGCCGACCTCCTCGGCCTGATCAACGACATCCTCGACCTGACGAAGATCGAGTCCGGCACGGTCACGCTCGACATCAGCGAGATGTCCTTCGCGAGCCTGCGCGACCAGGTCGACCGGACATTCTCGCAGGTCGCCGCCGACAAGAAGCTCGACTTCGAGGTGGAGCTCGACCCGGCGCTGCCGCGGTCGATGTACACCGACGACAAGCGCCTGCAGCAGATCATCAAGAACCTGCTCTCCAACGCCTTCAAGTTCACCGAGAAGGGCCATGTGAAGCTGAAGGTCGAGCGCGCGCACAGCGGCTGGCACTCCACCAACGACCACCTGAACACAGCCGGCCAGGTGCTGGCCTTCTCGGTCGAGGATTCCGGCATCGGCATTCCGGAGGACAAGCAGCGCATCATCTTCGAATCCTTCCAGCAGGCCGACGGCTCGATCAGCCGGAGGTATGGGGGGACGGGCCTGGGCCTCTCGATCAGCCGCGAGATCACCGGCCTGCTCGGCGGCGAGCTGAAAGTGCAAAGCCGGCCCGAAGAGGGATCGACCTTCACCCTGTTCCTGCCGCTCAACTTCAGTCCTCAGGCCCAGGTCCTGACCGGCGGCCGGGCGCTGAACGTGACGCCGCGTCTGGCGGTGGCGTCCCACCGCTCGGAAGACTCCCCCGAGGCGGTCGCCGATGACCGTGACGACATCAAGCCGGGCGACGCCGTCGTGCTGATCGTGGAGGACGATCCGCGCTTCGCCTCCATCCTGCTGTCCCTGGTTCGCGACAGCAGCTTCTTAGGGGTGGTGACCGGCGAGGGCGGGGCCGCCGCGGCGCTGGCCAAGCGGTTCTCCCCCGACGCCATCATGCTCGACATCGGGCTGCCGGATATGGACGGCCTGGCCTTGCTGGACCTCCTGAAACGCACGCCTGAAACCCGCCATATCCCGGTGCACGTCATCTCCGCCGACGACCAGCGGGGGCTGGGCTTCGCCATCGGAGCGTTTGGTTTCACCCACAAGCCGGTCGACCGGGACGACGTGATCTCCACCTTGGAGGAGGTGAAGAGCTTCGTCGCCAAGGCCGACCGGCGCGTGGCCCTGGTCGGTGGGAAGGGACCGGCCGCCAAGGCGTTGCGCCAGTCCTTCAAGGCGGTCGAGCTTGTCGACGACCTGCCTTCAATGCTGGCGCGCCCCGAGGCGGACCGCCCCGAAGGTCTTGTCGTCGAGGTTTCCGCCATGCGCGTGGTCGAGCTGATCGAGACGCTGAAGCAGAGCGGCCAGCGGCCGGCTGTCGTGGTCTATGCGCCCGACGAGCTTTCCGCCGACGATGAGCGGCGGCTGCGGCTTGGCGTATTCGGCGGGCTGGTGCGGCTGGCCCGCACGACCGACCAGCTGATCGAACAGACCAGTCAACTGCTGCACCAGCCTGTCCAGGCCCTGCCGGAATCCACCAGGGTCAAACTCGCCCAGAGCCGCGCCGAGGATCCCGTCCTCGCCGGCCGCAGGGTCCTGGTGATCGACGACGACATCCGCAACATCTTCTCGCTGGCGAGCGCGCTTGAGGAATACGGGGTCGAACTGTCCTACGCGGAAAGCGGTCGAGCCGGCCTGGAACTGCTCGACGCCGATCCGACCGCCGACGTGGTGCTCGTGGACATCATGATGCCCAACATGGACGGCTACGAGACCATCCGCGAGATCCGGTCGCGTCCGGGGATGGCTGACCTGCCGATCGTGGCGGTGACGGCCAAGGCTATGAAGGGCGACCGGCAGAAATGCATCCAGGCCGGCGCGTCGGACTACGTTTCGAAGCCGGTGGACATCGACCACCTGGTGTCGGTGCTTCGGGTCTCGGTGCAGAAGGCCGACGCCCAGCGCCTGGCCAGCGAAGCCGTCGTATCAATGCTGCCCCAGGTTGGCTGAACATGATTGCGTTACCGCCCGAGAAGCTGGACCCCAGGCGGGATCGGCGCGACCCAGCCGACCTGACGGCGCCGCTTTGCGCCAAGGTCCTGATTGTCGACGATGACGAACGCAACGCCTTCGCGGCTGTCCAGGCGCTG
Organism: Phenylobacterium sp.; assembly: GCF_028290885.1. GTDB lineage: Bacteria > Pseudomonadota > Alphaproteobacteria > Caulobacterales > Caulobacteraceae > Phenylobacterium. Next base: position 39,354 of record NZ_JAQGIZ010000010.1, on the reverse strand, counting down.
GAGGGGCTCGGCCATGAACTGGTGGTGGCGTCGTCGGGGGAGGAGGCGCTTCGGCGCCTCCTGAAGGATGATTTCGCGGTGATCCTGCTGGATCTGCACATGCCGGGCATGGACGGCTACGAGACCGCCGCCCTGATCCGCAGCCGCAAGCGGACCAGCCAAACGCCGATCGTGTTCCTGACCGCGATCTTCCGGGACGAGGCCCATGTCTTCAAGGCTTACTCGGCCGGCGCGGTCGACATGGTGTTCAAGCCGGTAGACCCCTTCATCCTGCGCTCCAAGGTCTCGGTGCTGGTTGACATCTACCTCAGGACCGAAGAGGCCAAGCGCCTGGCGGCGCACCGGCAATGGCTGCTCGACGAGAACGCCCGCATGCAGGCGGCCCAGGCCCGCACCGAACAGGCCCTGCGCCGGTCCGAGGCCCATCAGCAGGCGATACTTTCGTGCCTTCCGATCACCTTCCACGCCCGCAATGTCGAGCCGCCGTTCGCGCCGACCTTCATCAGCGACGGGGTGGAAGCGATTACCGGCTTCCCGCCTGAACGCTTCGTCAGCGAGCCAGACTTCGGTTCGTCCAGGATCCATCCCGACGACCTCGCGCGGGTGGTCGAGACCGTCTCGGCCACCACCCGCACCGGAACCTATGCCTGCGAGTTCCGCTGGCGCTGCGCCGACGGACAGTATCGCTGGCTGACGGACCAAGGCGTCCTGGCCCCCTCCGGCGAGACCGGCGAGCGTGAGATCTTCGGCGTGATCATGGATTCCACCGAACGCCACCGGCTGGAGGAGCAGCTCGCGCAGGCGCACAAGATGGAGGCGGTCGGTCAACTGACCGGGGGCGTCGCCCACGACTTCAACAACCTGCTCACCGTGGTGCTGGGCAACATCGACATCCTGGCGCGGCGGCCGGAGGATGAGGTCAAGCGCGCCTCGCGCATCGACACCATCCGCCAGGCGGCCGAGCGCGGGCGGGCCCTGACCCAGCAACTGCTGGCTTTTTCGCGCCGGCAGAACCTGCGCCCCGTCACGGTCGAGGTCCGTCAGCTGGTGCAGGACTTCGAACCGCTGCTCCGGCAGGCGGTCGGCGACGCGGTGACCGTGCGCCTCGATCTCGGGGATGCGCCGCTGCGCGCCAACATCGACGTGGGCCAGATGGAAGCGGCCCTGCTCAACCTCGCGGTCAATGCGCGCGACGCAATGCCGAACGGCGGAACCTTCACGATCTGCGCTTCGCTGACCGAGGCCAACGACCCCAGCGGCCTGCCCGCCGGATCCATTTGCCTGGCCGTCGAGGACACCGGTACGGGCATGACGCCCGAGGTGTGCGAACGGGTCTTCGAGCCGTTCTTCACCACCAAGGAGATCGGACGCGGATCGGGCCTCGGCCTTTCGCAGATCTACGGCTTCGTGCAGCAGTCCGAAGGGCACGTGCGCATCGAGAGCGAAATCGGCGTCGGGTCGCGGTTCGAAATCCTGCTGCCGATGTCGTCCGAGCCGGTCCAGGCCCCGGAGCCCAAGCCCTCGATCGACGAGATGGTGGGCGGCAGCGAGCGGATCCTGGTGGCGGAGGACGACCCGGCGGTCCTTCGGATGACGGTCGACCTGCTGGAGGGGCTTGGCTACGGCGTCGCCAGCGCCGCCAACGCCGAGCAGGCGATGGCAATCCTGCGCGAGGACCCCCAGATCGACCTGCTGTTCTCCGACGTGGTGATGCCTGGCGGAACCAGCGGGATCGCCCTGGCGCGCGCGGCGCAGCGCGAGCGGCCGGAGCTGAAGATCCTGCTGACGTCGGGATTCATCGGCGACAAGGGCCTGGTGGGCGGCGCCGACCACCCGATCCTGGACAAGCCCTACGCCGCACCCGTGCTGGCCGCGAGGCTGCGGGAGCTGCTCGACCCGCCCCGGCGCGCGCCAGCCCGCCGGCGATCGCGCGGCCTCGCCAAGTCGGCCTGAGGCGCGGGCTTCTGTTGCGCGGATGGCCGCGGCCCTGAACGCCGCGGCCGCCTGGCGACGCCGGTCCAGGACCTAGTCCCAATCCGATTTCTTCTTCTTGCGCACCATGCCGCGCAGACCGGGGTATGGCCCCTTTCCGACGCGGTAGAGGCACCAGTCGTCATCGGGTTTGCATTCGAAAGTCCCGTCAAAGATCTTCTTCAGTTTGGGACTAATCACAGGGTAGGCGCGCGCGTTGGCTACGTCCCGCCCCAGCCGCTCTTCGCAGGCGTCTCGCTCAGCGTCCGTCAACGCCACCAGATTGGGGTTTGTACAGCCGAGGCGGTCCTTGAGTGCGCGTTGCAAGGTCGCTGCACTGGCGTCTTTCGGGCTCGTGTCTGGCGGCGACGTCTCGGGGCGCCCGACTGGTCCAGCGGACACCGGCGGTGCCTCGGGCTGCGGCGGTGGCGCTTGGACCGGTCGATGCAAGATTGGCGGAGCGCGGAGCGCAGAAGCCGGATGGCCGGGGGGCCTCTCCTTGGTCACGGCAGGCACAAGGCTCACCTGCATCGCCGTATCCGACGACAAAGCAGGATCGGGCGCCCGGCCCAGGAGCAGGAGGATGAAGCCGAAATGCACGGCGATCGCCAGAACTGCCGCAGCGGTTCGACGCCGGTTCGTGGCGCGCAAGCAACAAGGCTCCTGGCTTAAGCCGCCCCTCCGGATTGCCCTGGGCGCTGAGCCACAAGCTAGCCGACCGAAAAGGCCGCCTTATGGCGAAGGCTTCAAGGCGTCGAATCTCTGAGGGCAGTTCAGCCGATGGCGCCGATCACCCGGCCAGCGATTGTCGCCGACCGCGCTCCAAAGCACCGTTGGGCTGCCGGCGAGACCTCAGACAAGCCGAACGACTACGACCAGGCGCGGCGAAGCGGACGTCTTTGCCCAGCCGTTAGAGCTATTCTTCGTGGTCTCCGAATAGCCCCTTCTCGATGTTCCGGCTTATCGGCGGATAGGCCGGCCGCCAGACTGTCGGTTGGACGGCTCGCGAAGGTCGTTCCAGCGCGTGTGCGGCGGCGCTTGAGACAACGCAGAAGATCGCCGCGAATTGGAAGCAGCGCCCAGCAACGAAACTCTCATCCCCGTAGAGGTGACGTCCATGGCGGCCGACCACAACACCAAGGTGATCGAGGGGGTGAGTTTCGCCGGCTTCAACGCCGGCCTCTTCGACCGGATGCGGCGGATGAATCGCTCGTGGCTTGAGCGACTGCGCGAAATCCATCAGATCGAGTCCGAATTCGGGGCCAGATTGCTGGCGGCGAATAGCCGGGCTGAAGCGACGACGGTATGCCACGAGTGGATGGCGAAACGCCTGGAGACGGTGGCCAGCGAACAGCAGGCCTTCACGACCGCCTGGCTGGGACTGGTGTCGGAGACAATGGACAGCCCTCGGCCGGCCGGCGCCCGCAACGCAGACCGGTCGTCGGAAGGCCGTTAGCCGCGGCACGCAGCCCGGCGCCGGCGGTCGGGATCAGTGCGGTAGGTGATGACCAGGTATTCGCGATCGACGAACCGGTAGGGCCCGGGCGGATAGGCCGGCGCCGTCAGCGGCATCGCGAAGGCCTGCTCACGCACGTCCTGCTCTTTCACGGCGGCTCGCCTCCTTACGATCTGCCCGCGAGGCTATTCGCGGCCGTCCCGCTCCAGGTCGAAGACCACCACGCCCTCGTGGTTGGCCGGCCGCTCCAACAGATGCGGGTGGCGCAGGGTGCGGACCGTGTCGTGGTATCCGGCGCGCCAATGGGTCTCCATGCTGGAGCGCGAGAATTCATAGTCTTTGGAGTGGCCTTCGTGGCCGCTGGCCCGGTAGATCAAATGGGCGATGGTGTAAGCCTTGCGATCGGCTATGCCGCTCAGCAGCTGGGCTTCCGGACTGGCCTTCAGCTCCTCGGGCAACTGCGCCAGCAGGCTGGCGACCGTGTTCCGGACCCGCTGGGCGTATTTGAACTGGTCGGTGTTGGCGCGGGTGCGACTGGAATATTGTATCTCCTTTCGCCGCGTCTCGACCTCGGCCAGGTTGCCCGGAAATGTCCCCCGTGCGCTCCACAGGTCGACCTGGAAGGCCAGGGTGTCCTGGCGCGGCAGGCTGTCCATCACCCATTGCAGCGGGGTGTTGGAGATGAGACCGCCGTCCCAGTAGCGCTCGCCGTCGATCTCAACGGCCGGGAAGCCAGGCGGCAGCGCGCCACTGGCCATCACATGCTCCGGGCGGATGGTATGGGTCGCGGTGTCGAAATAGACGAAGTTGCCGGTCCGCACATTGACCGCACCGACGCTGAACCGCACGCCCTCGGCGTTGATCCGGTCGAAATCGACAAGGCTCTCAAGGGTGCTCTTGAGCCTTGCGGTATCGTAGAAGCTCGTCGCCTCGATCGAACCGGTCGGGTGCAACCAAGGCCAGCGCGAGCGAGGCGCGAAGAAGCCCGCCGCGCCGCCCATCATCGCCAGGCCGGCGCTCATGTGGCTCAACAGGCCGCGGCCCCAGTCCCCTTTCAACGGAGGCGGCAGCAGGTCCTGCCCCCAACTCTCGAACGCGTCGGTGGTGACCTGCTCCCAGAACTGGCGCAGCTTTTCAACGCGGGCTTCCGGCGGATTGCCCGCGATCAGCGCGGAATTGATGGCGCCGATCGAGATGCCGGCGACCCAGTCCGGATGGATGCCGGCTTCCGCCAGCGCCTCGTAGCAGCCGCCCTGGTAGGCCCCGAGGGCTCCGCCCCCCTGGAGCAGCAGGGCGATGCACTCGAAGGGCGGCCGCTGCTGGAGCCGATGGGTCTTGCGGTGTGCGGCTGCCGGCATCCGAAACGCTCCTCCCGGCCGGCGGCGCAATGCCCAGCCGCCGATGGCTACGTCCGGTCCGCATCAGGCTGGCCCGGGGGTCGCCTCAGCAAAGACCCGGCCCAGGCCATTCGATTAGCCCGAACATTCTGAAATGGTTATTTGTCTGCGGAGAAGAATTGATGGTCTTCGGGGGAATCCCGCCGGCCGTTGGTCAGGCGGCGCCCGCCGACGCGGCATGAGCCCGCCGATCACCTTTTCGCCATTCCTCGATGAACCGCAGGAAAACCATGAGCGGCATCGGCTTCTGGCGACGGCTGGGATGGTAGAGGAACACGCCATCCACCTGCCGACTCCAGCCTTGCAGCACGGTCACCAGGCGACCCTGCGCGAGGTGTTCCGCCACCATGTGCTCGGGGAGATAGCCGATGCCGGCGCCATCAAGAATGGCGCTCTTCATGAGCTCAAGGTCGTTGATGATCAGCGAACCCTCAACGGCCGTATCGATCTGCTCGCCGCCCTTGCTGAAAATCCAAGACGCGATCGCGTCGTCCCAGGGTGACCGGTAGAGGACACAGTTGTGAGAGTGCAGGTCCCTCGGATGGGTCGGCGTCGGATGGGTTTCCAGATAGGACGGCGCGGCGATCGCCAGGACCCTGAAGTCGTCGCCGATGCGCAGGATCGTCATGTCCCGCTCGACACGCTGACCGACGCGAATGCCCGCGTCGAACCGACTGCTGACGATGTCACTGTTGGTGTCGTCGACAGCGATCTCGAGGCGGATGGCGGGGTATTCCGCCAGGAACGGTGCGATGAGCGGTGCGAGCAGCATCGTCGCGAACGGCCGTGAGACCGCGAGACGCAGGGACCCCATCGGCTTGTCGCGAAAGGAATTGACGCTCTCCAGGGCGTGATCGATGCCGTCGAGGATCGGCTGGACTTCCGCGAGCAGCCGCTCACCGGCCTCCGTCAACGCCACGCTGCGGGTGGTGCGGTTGAACAGCCGGACCCCCAGTTGCTCTTCGAGCGAGCGGATCGTCTGGCTCATGGTCGGCAGCGCGATCCCCACCTGCGCCGCCGCCTTGGTGAAGCTGCAGTGTTCCGCGACCGCCACGAAGGCGGTGAGTTCGGTGAGTTGGATGCGGGTCATTCTTCTTGAGGTCCAAATAACCCCTTCTGAAAGTGTGCGGTTATCAAAAGGCTGCGGCCCCTTCAAGTTGGTCCTCACACGGCGCGGCATCCTGATCCGGCCCCCGGCCTCGACGAACCGCTCGGGCGCCCCCCCGGTCCCGGAAGCCACGGAGACGCGTCGGGATCGGACTCTGCTCCGACCAGGGCGGGCCAGGAGCCGGCGTGGTCAGGCGCCTACGGGAGACACACCATGACCGACTGCAAGACGCGCCGCCTTCGGGGCGCCCGCTGACATGAATGCGCCCAATCCCGCCGGACCGCGGGCCGAAGACCGTAGCGTGCTCGGGGACAAGGTGGTCGACAACCTAGAGCCGCGCGCCCGCCGGGCCCGCTATCGCAAGCCCCTCCTGTTCGCGGCGCCGGTCGTGGTGATCGTCGGCGGCCTGTTCATCTATCTGCACGGCGGCCGTAGCGAGGCGACCGACGACGCCTATGTGCAGTCGGTCAAGGTCCAGGTCAGCGCCAACGTCCCGGGCCGGGTGGTGGCGGTCGGGGTGACCAACAATCAGCGCGTGCGGGCCGGACAACTGCTGTTCCGCCTCGACCCGGCGCCCTACCAGGCCATGGTCGACGAAGCGGCGGCGAAGCTCGCCTCCGCGCGCTTACGGATCAGCGCCCTGCAGGCCAACTATCGCCAAGGAGCCTCCGAACTGAAGGCCGCGCAGGACCGCTTGCACTTCGCCGAGCGGGAACGCGACCGGCAACAGGAGCTGCTCGGCCAGGGCATCTCGTCCCAGGCGCAATACGACACCGCCGCCCTGGCCGCCGTCGCCGCCCGCCAGCAGATCGAAACCGTCGCGCAGCAGAACGCCAGTGTGCTGGCCAGCCTGGGCGGCGAGGCCACTCGGCCGGTCGATGCGAACCCGATCGTTCGCGAAGCTCAGGCGGCGCTCGACCAGGCCAACCTCCGGCTCGGCTACACGATCGTCCAGGCGCCGCAGGACGGCATCGTCACCCGCGTCGATCAGCTGCCGGTGGGCAACTACGTCGAGGCGTCGAGACCGGTCTTCACCCTGGTGGGAACCAGCCTCTGGATCGAGGCCAACTTCAAGGAAGACCAGCTGCACTACATGCGACTCGGCCAGCCAGCGACGGTGAAGCTCGACGCCTTTCCCGACCTGCGGCTGAAGGCCCGGCTGGCGAATTTCAGCCCCGGCACAGGCAACACCTTTTCGCTACTGCCGCCGGAGAACGCGACGGGCAATTGGGTGAAGGTCACACAGCGGCTGCCGGTTGAGTTCACCCTCGGCCCGACGCCCGCCAACCTGCCGCTGCATGCCGGTCTCAGCGCTTCGGTCACGGTCGACACCGGCCATCGCCGCCACCTGTTCGGCGGGGGCCAGGATCCGGGACGGCGCGCAGTGGTCGCCGCGGCTGCGCCATGACCCAGGCCGTCGGCCTTCCGGACAGCGCGACGCGCCTGTTCATCACAGCCTCGGTGATGGCCGCGACCCTGATGAATTCGCTCGACACGACGATCGCCAACGTCGCGTTGCCGCACATCCAGGGCAGCGTCTCGGCGTCGCGTGATCAGATCACCTGGGTGCTGACGTCCTATATCGTGTCCGCCGCCATCACCATCCCGCTCACCGGTTGGATCGCCGGCCGTTTCGGCCGCAAGCGCCTGATGCTGGTCTCGATCCTGGGCTTCACCCTGGCTTCGGGGCTCTGCGGGATCGCCAGCAATCTTGGCGAGATCGTCGGCTTCCGGTTGCTGCAAGGCGTATTCGGCGCCGCGCTGCTGCCCATGAGCCAGGCGATCCTGCTGGACATCAACCCACCCGAGAAGCACGGGCAGGCGATGGCCGTCTGGACGATGGGGGCGATCCTGGGGCCGATCCTGGGGCCGGTGCTCGGGGGCTGGCTGACCGACAATCTGTCCTGGCGCTGGGTGTTCTACATCAACCTGCCGATCGGCGTCCTCGCCTTGATCGGCATATCGCTCTTCCTCGCCGAGACCCGGTCGGCGAAGCCGGTCAGGCTCGACCTGTTCGGCTTCGCCACGCTCGGCCTGGCGATCGGGGCGCTGCAACTGCTGCTCGACCGCGGCCAGCAGCTCGACTGGTTCTATTCGACCGAAATCCGCATCGAGGCGGCGGCGTTCGGCCTGTTCCTGTTCATGTTCATCGTCCAGATGCTCACCGCGCGGCGGCCGTTCATCGAGCTTGGCCTCTTCGCCGACCGCAACTTCGTGTTCTGCTCTGTGACGGGATTTCTGCTCGGCCTCCTGGCCTATGGGGTGCTGTCGATCCTGCCGCAGCTGCTCGAAAGCCTGATGGGCTATCCGGTGGTGACCACGGGCCTGGTCATGGCCCCGATCGGGATCGGCACCCTGGTCTCGATCCTGGTTGTCAGGCGCATCGCCAACAAGGTCGACGGCCGGCTTTTGATGTTTTGCGGCCTGCTGCTGACCGCGGTCGCGGTGTTCATGCTGAGCGGCATGTCCCTTCAGATGAGCCAGAGCTTCGTGACGCTCGCCGGCTTCTGCCAGGGCATGGGCACGGGCCTGCTGTTCGTACCGCTCTCCACTCTCGCCTTCGCCACCCTCCCGGCGCACTTCCGCAACGAGGGCGCGGCGATGTTCACCCTGATCCGCAACCTCGGTTCGAGTGTCGGCATCTCCGCCTTCCAAGTGCTGAGCTACCGCAATGCCGAAACAGTGCGCGCGCGGCTCGCCGAAGGTCTGCGGCCCGACAATCCCGTCGTGGCGACCATGTCAGGGCGCTTTAGCCTCACCGATCCGGCGGGGATCGCCGCCCTCTCCGGCGAGGTCGAGCGGCAGGCTCAGATGGTCGCCTATGTCGACGGCTTCTGGCTGCTCGGCGTCCTGGCGATCGCCGCGATCCCGCTCATCCTGTTCATGCGCTCGCCGCGCCGCGGCGCGGCGAGCGTCAGCCTCCATCTGGAATGATCATGCGTTGCCGCTTCCATCTCCTCCCGCTGGCGCCCCTGTTCGCCCTCGGGCTGGCCGGCTGTGTCGTCGGCCCCGACTTCCATCGCCCTGCGGCGCCCGCAACGACGGCCTATCTGCCGCCGTCGGAGGCTCAGGCCGCCGCCGGGCCAGCCGGCGGGCCAGTGGCGACTTCCGGGGACGCGCCGCTCCGCTGGTGGGCGGCCTACGGTTCGCCGGCGCTCGACACCCTGGTCGATCGGGCCATCGCCAACAACCGCTCCCTGGCGGCGAGCAACGCCACGCTCGCCCGCAGCCGGGCGGAGCTCGCCGCGGTGCGGGGCTCCGCCCTGCCGCAGGTCGACATCAACGCTCGCGTGGAACACCAGCAGGTCAACCTCGCGGGCTTCGGCTTCCGGCCCGGAACCCTGCCGGGTCTTTCCGGCAATCCCGAATTCGACCTCTACTCGGTAGGCGGCGGCGTCTCCTACGACCTTGACCTGTTCGGCGGCCGCCGGCGGCGGATCGAACAGGCGGGCGCCGAGGCGGAGGCGCAATTGCGCCAGACGGAGGCGGCCCATCTGGCCATCGCGGGCCAGGTGGTGATCCAGACCATCACGGTCGCGGCGATTCGCTCGCAGATCGCCGCCGCGCAGGCGCTGATCCTCGAGGATCAGCGCAACGTCGAGCTCGTCGATCAGCGCCGGCGGGGGGGTGAAGGCACGATGGTGCAGGTGCTCAACGCCCGCAGCCAGCTGGTCGCCGACCAGGCCCTCCTGCCGCCGCTCCACCAGTCCCTGAGCGAGGCGCAGCATCTGCTCGCGACCCTGCTCGGCGTCGCGCCGGCGGAATTCGAGGCGCCCGAGCTGGATCTCGACGCCCTGCAACTGCCGGGCAATATCCCGGTGTCGCTGCCCTCCGCCTTCGTCCACCGCCGGCCCGACATCCTGCAGGCCGAGGCCAACCTCCACGCCGCCACCGCCGCGATCGGCGTCGCCACCGCGCGGCTCTATCCGGACATCACGCTCGGCGCCTCGCTCACCCAGGCGGCGCCGAGCGCGGGCGACGTCTTCAAGGGCGCGTTCCGCGGCTATGACGTGTTCGCAGGCCTGACCGCCCCGATCTTCCACGGCGGAACGCTCAAGGCCCAGCGCCAGGCCGCGATCGACGACGCGCGCGCGGCGAACGCCCTCTACCAGGACACGGTGCTGAGCGCCTTCGGACAGGTGGCCGACCTGCTCCAGGCCCTGGCGCACGACCAGCAGACGGTCGAGGCGCAGAGCCAGGCCTTGACCGTCACGGCCTCATCCCTCGACCTCTCGCGGCGCAGCTTCGCGGCCGGGAATTCCGGCGTTCTGGAGATCCTCGACGCGGAGCGCATCCATCAGCGCTCGGTCTCAGGCCTGGTCGACGCGCGCACGCGGCAATATCTTGACAGCGCCCGGCTGTTCGTCGCGACGGCGGGGGGCTGGACCGGGACGCCGGGCGGCTGACGGTCATGCCGGCGCCCCGCCCATCCGATCGTCCGCTGCCGGTCCTGGAACGCCCAACGGCGCCGGTCCGCCAGCGCGCGGAGCCCGACGTCGGTCGCCTCGACCTGAATCTGCTGCGCGTCCTGGACATCCTCCTGGAGGAACGCAGCGTCACCCGGACCGCCGCTCGGCTGGACCTGACGCAGTCAGCGGTCAGCCATACGCTGGGCCGCCTTCGTCACACGCTGGGCGACGAGCTCTTCCAGCGCAACGCCCAGGGCCTGCAACCGACCCGTAGAGCGCTGGAGATCGCGCCGGCGCTACACGCCGCGCTCGCCAGGTTGCAGGGTGCGCTGACGCCGATCGACTTCGACCCGGCGACCAGCGATCGAAGCTTCCGCGTGGTCGCCGACGCCAGCGCCTGCGCCCTGCTGATCCCGGCGCTGGCGGCGCGCCTACAGGCGCGCGCGCCGAACGCCCAGTTGCAGATCTCCGAGGCGTCCCTGGATCTGACCCAACAGCTGGACGCCGGACAGGTGGACTTCGTGCTGGGCGCCGTCACCGCCGCGCCGGAGCGGTTCGCCCGCGAGCGGTTGCGGCGCGAAGGGCTGGTCTGGATAGTGCGCGCGGGCCATCCGCTCGCCCAGGGACAGGCGACGCTCGAAGCCATCATGGCGGCGCCGCACGTGGCCGTGGCCACACAGCGCGCGGCAGCCGGACCGTCCGCCGTCACGCTGCGACCGGGCTGGGAGGACACCGGCGTGGTGGACGCGGACCTGGCCAGGCTGGGGCTCCGGCGGCGGGTCCGCGTCATGACCCCCGACATCTATTCGGCGCGGGCCATCGTCATGAGTTCGGACATGGTTGGCCTGGCGCCCGCCCGCCTGGCGCTGGCCTGGGGCCGGCGCGACGGTCTCCGGGTGCTTGAAACCCAGCCAGGCCTCATGGCGGACTTGTCGTTGCTCTACTGCAAGGATCGCCTCGCCGAACCGCCGGTCGCCTGGCTGCGCAGTCTCCTGATGACGTTATGACCAGGCGCACCCGGACTTTGGGCCTCGCGCCGCGCCCCGCCATCTGACGGACCGGTCAGCCGCCGGAGCGCGTCAACGCCGAGACGCGGGGGACGCGGGCGATGTTCGCGCCCAGGGGCCCGCACCAGTCGAACCGGGGCTCGCCAGGCGCAACCGCGAGGCCGTCGTCCAGCAGGGTCTGGCCCAGGTCGACGCCGTCGACGGAGACGCGGGCGAGGATGCGGTTGTCTTCGTCCGTCCCACCGGTCGGGGTGACAGTGACCTCGCGGGCCTCGGCGACAAGGCCTTGGACGTTTTGACGGACCTGACGCGCCGCGAGCGCTTCGCCCCAGCAGTTGGCATGCGGCGCGAGATGCGGGGCGGCCGCGTTGGACAGCCGGACGTGGCGGCCGTCGATGACCAGGGCATCGGGGTCCAACACCAGGACCTGGGGGGCGCGTGCGGCGGGAACGTCCATGAACAGCGGCGACCCGCGCGAGCAACCCACAAGCGTGATCGCCGCAATGACCCCCGGTAGCGCCGGTTTGTAGCTAAGCATGGCGAAGGGCGCTCAATCGCTCCGCGTGGGTTTGCGAAATAGGCCGCAGGGTCAGCTGGCCAGTCGCGCGCTCACCCCTGCGCGATAGGCCGCCGGCGCCACGCCGGTCAGCCGCCGAAAGACGCTGCTCATGTGGGCGTGGCTCGAGAAGCCTGCCCGGAGGGCCACCGTCGTCAGGCAGAGCGCCGGATCGCGCAGCAGCTCGCGGACACGGGCGATCCGCCGGGTGAGGATGAAGTGGTGTGGCGCCTCACCCGTAGCCTGGCGGAAGGCGCGGGTGAAATGAGCCGGGCTCAGCTGGACCAGCTCGGCGAGCTCCTGCACCGTGATCCGGTAGTCGAGGCGGGCCTCGACGTGGTCGACCACCCGGCGCAGCCTGAAGGGCGAGAGCGCCATCCGGACTGGTGATGGCGCACCTCCATAGATCACCGCCAGGGCGCGAACCAACATCGCCTTGCCAAGCGCGGCCATGTATCCGCGATCGGGGTGGGGCTCCTCGATCAACGCCCGGCGGACCTCTGCGGCCAGGGCGCCTACGCCCCGATCGGTGATCTGGATCGGAGCTTCGCCGGCGATCGCCGCGATGTCGGCGCGGCCGGCCAGGGCCTCAGGGCCGAACGTCAGAGCCAGGATTTCGAGAGGCGTGGTGCGGCTGACGCGCACGCGCACGCCGGGCGACAGCAGCGCGAAGGATCCGGGCGCGCAGGATATGTCCCGCGCCGGCGCGTCCTGGATGGCGACGATCGCATGGCCGGCGTCGAAGGTGAACCGTAGCTGCGGCCGCTGGCCGTCATAGCTCCAATGGCGTCCGGCGAGGCCAAGTTCGAACAGCACCCAGTCGGCGTCGAATGCAAGCACCGCCGCCGCCGTCCGTAGGGGTGACATCTTGGGTTCCGTCGCGCGCCGGGCCGCAGACTTCATCGCCCATCGCTCGGCGTGGGGCTTTGCCACTATCGCCTGGTTCATGGGGCCTTCCTGACGAGTTGACGCAGATCGTTGCGCACTTTTTGAGGCGTCACCGTTCCCGCGGTCGGGCAAGCGGATTGGCCGACTGGTGGCCATCTTGGAGGTTGGCAAGTGTTCCGATAACCACGAACATTCGGAATGACTTATTTGGTGACGACTAAGGATGGCCCGGATCCAACTGAACGAACTCCCGCTTTCGTGGCGGTGGAGGAACATCGCAGCTTCACGAAGGCGGCGAAGCGACACTGGCGACGGAGCGCGTCGCCATCCTGGCCTTTGGACGAGCTGCTTCTGAGGCAAGCTCTCCGGAAAGGACCGCGGGGCGGCAAGTTGGCGCCCCGCGTAGCCTTGTCGCTGGCGTGACGGCCCGAGGCCGGCAAGCTAGCATCGGGGATCCCGTCCCCTTGGTTCATCCGAAGGAGTTCGCCCTGGATCGCCCCGGCTTCCTCGCCCAGGCCGACAAACCGTCGCCCCGTCCCATTCGCGCCTGGGGCTTCACCACCGACAGCTTGGCCGCCGAGCAGCGCCGCGCGGCCTGGGAGGAGGTGATGGGTCGCCTGCGGTTGCCGCTCGGCCGGTTGGCCGAGGCCGAGCCGTTCCGCGGCAGCGTCTCCTGCCTCGGCTCGCCTCTCGGCATGGACTTCGCGCTGATGTCGGCGACGCCGCAGGAGATCTCCGGCCGCAATCCCGCGCAGCCCGCGGCGGTGTGGATCGTCGTCCTGCTCGAAGGCGAGGCCAGCTTCTGGGACGGCGAGACCACGACGGCGTTGAAGACCGGGGACATCATCTATGGGCCCACGGGGATCAACGCCGCCCTCAAGCTGACGACCGCCTTCCGGCTGCTATACATCAGCGCCCCGCGCGTCGCCCTCGACCACCGGCTCCTGGCCCCGCTGTCGCTGAAGGTGGGGCGGTTCGCCGGCGACCGAGGGCTGGGACACGTATTCTCCGGCCTGCTCCGCGCCACCGGGGAGACGCTGCAGGACCTCACCTCCGAACAGTTGCGGCCCATGGAGCTGGCGGTCACCGAGTTCCTGGTGGCCAATCTCGCCGCGGAGCATTCTCCCGCCGCCGTCGGGGGCGCCGGCGCGGCCCGGGCCGCTCACCTGCACCGGGTCTGCCAGACCATCGAGACGCTGCTCTCCGATCCCGAACTGGACCTGGAGCGCGTTGCGGCGGAGGACAGCATCTCGACCCGCTCGCTTCAGAAGCTGTTCGCCTCGGCGGGCCAAAGCTTCTCGACCTACGTGCGCGGCCGGCGCCTGGAGCGCTGCCGGCTGGACCTCTCAAGCCCGATTTGCGCGACCCTTTCCATCTCGGAAATCTGCTTCCGATGGGGCTTCAACGGCTCCGCCCATTTCAGCCGCGCGTTCAAGGAGCGCTATGGGGTGTCCCCGCGCGAATACCGCAAATCGCACCTGGGGGAGGACCTCGCCGCGGACGACGATCAGGCGGCGTGAGCGAAACGATCCGACGCGCGGGCGCGGCTGAGCAAATACTCGGGCGGCGGCCGCATAGACAGCCCTCGGTAAACGGGCGTCAATTCCGTTCAGCAAAACCCCATTTCGGTGAACGGAACGCGTGACCCTCGGCCTGCTCGCCCCACCACCGACCTCGACCGGCTCTGACCTGGAGTCCGTGGAGCTGATCTTCCGGCTGCTCGAGTTCCTGGCCGGGGCGCACCAACCACTGGGAGTCACCGAGATCGCCCGCGCGCTGGACATCTCCAAGCCGCGCGCCCACCGGCACCTGCGCGCCTTCGTGCAGCGGGGTTACGCCCGTCAGGACGCCCGCACCGAAGGCTATGAGCTGGGCGTGGGGCTGCTCACGCTCGGTGAACGGGCGCGCGAGCGGTTCGACGTCGTCGCCGCGATCCGGCCGCTCATGGCCCCCTTGCGCCGGGCCACGGGCTTCGCCGTGACGGCCTCCGTGCTGGTCGGCGACGAGGTGGTGGTGCTCGAAATGCTGCAGGGCGCGAGCGTGATCGAATTCGGCGTGCGACCTGGCTCGAAGCTCGATCTGCACGCCTCGGCGCACGGGCTCGTCGCCCTCGCCTTCGGACCGCCGCAGCTCATCGAAGAGGTCGTTCAACGCCCCTTGAAACCCTGGACGGAGCACACGCTCGTGGACCCGGCCGCCTTGCGTGATGCGGCCGCCCGCGTGCGGCGCCAGGGTTGGGCGACCGCCGTCGACGCCGTGCAGCTCGGCGTCAACGCCCTGGCCGCGCCTGTCCTCGACCACCGGGGCGTCTGCCGCGGCGCCATCGCGATCGTGGGCGCGACCCAACTGATCCCCGCCGAACCGTCGGCGAGCCAAGTGGAGGCGGTGATGGCCGCGGCCGCGGCGGCGTCTCGCAACATCGGATGGCAGGCGGCTTAGATCATGTCCTATTCCCTCGCGATCGACATTGGCGGCACCTTCACCGACGCGGTGCTGCGCGGCTCCGACGGGTCACTCGTCGTCGACAAGACCCTGACGACGCACAAGGACCTGCTCGAAGGCTTCTTCCGCGGCGTGGATCTGGTGCTGGGCAAGGCCGGCGTGGCGCCCCACGAGATTGACGGCGTCGTTGTCCACGCCACCACCGTCGTCACCAATGCGCTGATCGAGCGCAAGGGCTCCCCCACCGCGCTGATCAGCACCAAGGGCTTCGGCGACGTGCTCTCGATCCGCAACGAACATCGCTACGACATGTACGATCCGCAGATCGAGTTCGCGGACGCGCTGATCCCCAGGGCGCTGACCTTCGAGGTCGATGAACGCGTGCTGGCCGACGGCCAGGTGCTCCGACCGGTTCAGGCCGAGGAGATCGAGGCCCTCGCGCGACGGCTGAAGGCGGAGGGCGTGGTGTCCGTCGCCATCTGCCTCATCAACGCCTTCCGGAACGGCGCCAACGAGCAGGCGATCGCCGAGGTGCTGCGCGCGGAGGTCCCGGAAATCTATCTATCGCTCTCGTCGAGCGTGGCGCCGCAAATCCGTGAATATCCAAGGGCCTCCACCACCGCGATCAACGCCTACACCACCCCGATCACCGAGCCGTACCTCCGTGGGCTGAAGGCCGGGCTGGAGAACGCCGGGGTCGGCAACCGGCCGCTCATCATGCTGAGCAGCGGCGGCGTGATCGGGGCGGAGGTCGCCGGCCGCAATCCTGTGCGGATGATCGAGAGCGGTCCGGCCGCAGGGGCCCTGGCCGCCGCCTACTACGCCGAGCGCCTCGGGCTGAATCGGCTGCTCTCCTTCGACATGGGCGGAACCACCGCCAAGGCCTGCCTCATCGAGGACCGGAAGCCTCTGGTGACCGGAAGCTTCGAGGTGGACCGGATGTACCGGTTCGCCGAAGGCAGCGGCATGCCGCTGACGATCCCGTCGATCGACATGATCGAGATCGGAGCCGGCGGCGGCAGCATCGCCTCGGTGGACAGCCTGGGCCTCCTGAAGGTGGGCCCCCGCAGCGCCGGATCCGAGCCAGGGCCGGCGTGCTACGGGCGCGGCGGGACGGATCCGACCGTCACCGATGCCGACCTGGTGCTGGGGCTGCTGGACGCCGACAACTTCCTGGGCGGTGACATGCCCCTCGACCGCAAGGCTGCGGAAGCCGCCATGGATCGGGTCGCCGCTGAGCTCGGGACCAGCCGCGAGCACACCGCCGCCGGCGTGTTCCGCATCGTGGCCGAAACCATGGCCGGCGCCGCCCGCGCCCACGCCACGGACCGCGGCGTCGACCATCGCGGCCTGCCGCTGCTGGCGTTCGGCGGCGCCGGGCCCGTCCACGCCTGCGCGGTCGGCGAGCTCCTGCAGAGCACCGCCGTGATCTTTCCTCCCCAGGCCAGCGTGCTCTCCGCCTTCGGCTCGCTCGTGACCCCGGTCCGTCTGGACCTGGTGCGCAGCGCGCTCGGGCGGATCGAAGCCCTCGACTGGAGCGAGCTGGAGCGGCTGATCGGCGAGATGGAGAGCGAGGCCCGCGATGGGCTCGTGGAAGCCGGGACCGCGCCCGACGACATCCGCTGGAGCTTCGGCGCCGACCTTCGCTACGCCGGCCAACAGAACGAGGTCGGCATCGTCTTCGATCACGATCCACGCCAAACGCGCGACGTCGAGGCGATCCGCGCGACGTTCGAGGCCGCCTACTTCGCGCAGTACGGGGTCAATCCCTCCCACGTGCCGGTCGAGGTGGTCAGCTGGCGGCTGACGGCCCGGGGCCCCAACAATGTGGTGGATGCAGCGCCGGCGAACGCCAAGACGCCGGCCGCTCCGAAGGGCGAGCGGGCGATCCCGCTCTGGGCCGGAACGGCCAACGCCAAGCTCTACGACCGGACGGCGCTCTGCGAAGGCCAGACCATCGCCGGGCCCGCGCTCATCGAGGAGCGCGAAACCACCGTCGTGCTTCCACCCGGCTGGATCGGCGTCGTCGACGCGATCGGCTGCATCACCGCGAGGCGGAACCCCTGATGTTGGACGGCATCGAACTCGAGATCCTCTGGTCAAACCTGATCAGCATCGTCAGCGAGCAGGCCAAGGCTCTGCAGCGGATCGCCTTCAGCCCCGTGGTCCGGGAGGCCGGCGATCTGGCGAGCGGACTGTTCGATGCGCGTGGGCGGATGGTGGCGCAGGCGAACACCGGCACGCCGGGCCACATCAACTCGCTGGCCGCCGCCGGCGAGAGCCTGGCCAAGCTGTTCAAGGGGAAGCTCGTCCCGGGCGACATCGTGATCACCAACGATCCGTGGATGTCGGCGGGGCATTTCTTCGACATCACTGTCCTCTGTCCGATCTTCAAGGGCGAGCGCCTGATCGGTTTCATCGGCTCCACGATCCACCATACCGACATCAGCGGCTATGGGATCGGCGCCGGCGCCCGCGACATACACGAGGAAGGCCTCTGGATTCCGCCCCTCAAGCTCTACGAAGCCGGCGAGCCCAACGCCGTGCTGCACGCGATCATTGGGCGCAACGTGCGAACGCCCGATCATGTGTTCGGCGATCTCGCCGCCCAGGTCTCCAGCGGGCGCGCCGGCGGCGAGCGGCTCAACGCGCTTTGCGCGCGCCACGGCCTCGACGACATCGAAGCGCTGTCCGACGAGATCATCACCCGCTCGGAGAAGGCCACGCGGGATGCGATCCGCGCCCTTCCAGCAGGCACCTGGCATGGCGAAAGCCGCTTTGATGTGCCGGGCGGCGACGTCATCACCCTAAAGGCGGCGGTCACCATCGACAACGAGGCCGGCGAGGTCACGATCGACTTCACCGGCAGCTCCGGCGCGAGCCCGATGGGCATCAACGTGGTGATGAACTACACGCACGCCTATTCGACCTTCGCGGTCCGCAGCTGCCTCAACCCCGAGCAGCCGAACAACTATGGCTCGCTCGCCCCGATCAAGGTCACCGCCCCGAAGGGCTCCATCGTCAACGCCGAGTACCCGTCGCCGCTCAACGCGCGGCACGTGGTCGGCATGTTCGTACCCATGCCCATCTTGAAGGCCCTCTACCAGGTGATGCCCGACCGGGTGCTGGCGGAGGGATCCGGCGCGGTCTGGACGGTCCAGATCCAGGGCAAGTCGGCGACGGGCGAGGCCTTCACATCCTCGATGTTCAACTATTCCGGAGGCATGGGCGCACGGCTCACCAAGTCCGGCCCCAGCGCCACCTGCTATCCTACCGGCGTGGCGGCGGTGCCTGTGGAGATCCTCGAGGCCACCATGCCGATCGTCTTCGACCGGCGCGAGCTGCGCCGCGGCTCCGGCGGCAAGGGCCGGACGCCCGGCGGCGACGGTCAGGTGATCGGCTTCCACATGCGGACCGAGCAGCCGTGGCTGCTGAATGCGGTTCCCAGCCGCCTCGACAGCGGGCCGGAGGGCCTCGACGGCGGCGAGGACGGCGCGCCCGGCCGCTTCCTGATCAACGGCAAGTCCGTCTCGGAAGGCAAGAAGATGATGATGCAGCCCGGCGACCAGGTGGTGCTGGAGACACCTGGCGGCGGGGGATACGGTCCTGCCTGAGATCAAGGACACCGCAGCCATGGACATTCACGCGATCGATTGGAACGCCACGCCATGGGAGCATGTCCGCGACGGCGTGGAGCGCAAGGCGTTCTCCGGCGAGGGGGCGACCGTATCGCTCAACCGGCTGCAGCCCGGCCACGAACCGCGCCCACACGATCATCCGCACGAGCAGATCGTCTACATCCTGTCGGGCCAAATCGACTTCCACATCGGCGAAACCGTCACGCGGCTCGGACCGGGCGGTTTGCTGGTGGTGCCGCCGAACGCACGCCACTGGGGCGTGGTGGTCGGCGATGAAGCCGTGTTGAATCTCGACGTCTTCACGCCCAGGCGCGCCGAATACGCCGCCTGAACCCATGACCGACAAAGGACACCCGATGACGACGACGCCCAACACCCTGATCTTCGTCGACCTGGCGTCCGACGACCCGGCGGCGGCCGGCAAGTTCTACGCCGAGGTGTTCGGCTGGCGCGACGACGACCGACCGCGCGGCGTCTTCCACCGCATGGTGCCCGGCGGCAACTTCCTGAACCCGGACGGCTCGGAGAGCCAGATCGGCAACCTGCACCTCGGCATCTTCGATGCGGCCAACGCGCGTCCGCATCCCGACCCCAAGGGCGTGGGCCCGCGCACGCTCGCCGGCGAGGGGCGCAAGGCCCGCATCTGGATCCTGGTGGGCGACGGCCAGTCGTACGAGAACATCCTGGCGCGCGCGGTCGAGCGCGGCGCAACCGAACTGTGGCGCGACCACTACTGGAAGGAATTCAACGGCTACAACCACGCCTTCCAAGACCCCTGGGGCAATGAGATCGTCCTGTGGGGGAAGGCCGGGCCGGATCCGCAGGTTCCTGCCAACTACACCCGGGAGTAACCGCGTCTTGCCCCGCCTTCCCGCGCGTCGCTGGTTCACGTTCTCGGCCCTGAGCCTGATATTTTTCGTCGTCGCGGCGGGTGCGTTCTCGTCTCTGGGCGTGGTGCTGCCGGCCATGGTCAGCGAGATGCACTGGAGCTGGACGCAGGCGGGGCTCGGCTACACCTTGCTGGGCGTCGCCTGCGGGCTCGGCAGCCTGGCGCCGGCGGTGTTGATCCGGCGGATCGGCGTGCGGGGCTCCATGGTGATGGGCACGCTCTGCATGGCCGCCGGCTTTGGCGCCATGGCGATCACCCACTCCGTCTGGCTGTACCTGGCGGCCACCGTGCTGATCGGCCTGTCGTTCGCGCTGGTGAGCACGGTGCCGGGCACCCACGTGCTCACCGACCTCTTCAAGAATCGGTCGACCGCGCTCGGCGCCTATTTCACCATCGGCGCGCTCGGCCAGGTGGCCGGGCCCCTGATGTACGTGGGCGTGCACGAGCTGACCCACGGCTGGCGGCCCTACTGGCTGACCTTCGTGGTCATGGCGCTGGCGGCGGGGCTGTTCGCCATTCTGACCACCCCCGGCAAACGCGATGAGAGCCGTCACGCCGCCGCCGCTCCGGAGATCGAAGGCCCGGCCGAAGTGCTCGAGGGCCTGAAGGACTGGACGGTGCGTCGGGCGCTGGCGACCTCGCAGTTCTATGTGATCGTCGGCGGCTACACGACCTTCCTGCTGATCAACACCACGGCGCACGGCTTCGCCGTCGCGCACCTCACCCAGCGCGGCGTGGACGCGAAGGCCGCGGCCGCCATGCTCAGTCTGGAGGCTTTGATCGGCGCAGGCGTGTCGGTCTTGGGCGGCGTGGTCGGCGAGAGGGTTTCGGCCAAGACCCTGATGATCGCCTCGCTGCTGGCCCTGAGCGTCGGCACCGCGGGCCTGGCGCAGGCCAGCGGCTGGGGCCTGATGATGGTCTATGCGGTCGGCGTCGGCCTGGGCCTCGGCCTGTCGCTGCTGGCTTCGACCATGCTGCTCTACCAGTACTTCGGAAAGCGGCCGAACCTCGAGCTGTTCTCGATCATGTGCCTGATCAGCACCACCGCGGCGATCGGGCCCGCCTTCGGCGGCTGGGGTCGCGACACTCTGGGCAGCTTCACCGGCATGTTCTGGCTCTGCGTCGTCGTGACGTGTCTGATGCTGGCCGCCACCGTGTTCATGCGCCCGCCGGTCCCGCGGATCGCGCCGGAGCTCGAGGCCCTCGGCGAGGGCGCGTCATGAGTGGGCCACCCGTTCAAGCCGACCTGCTGATTTCCGGCGCGACGCTGATCACTATGGACGCCGAGCGCCGGGTGATCGAGGACGCCGCCCTGGCGATCGCCGGCGACCGCATCGTGGCGGTCGGCAAGCGCGAAGCCCTGGCGCGACAGGTGTCGGCCCGCGAGACCATCGACGGCCGTCGCTTCGTCATCACCCCGGGCTTCGTCGACGGCCACATCCACATCACCGGCGATCCCATCACCCGGGGATTCGCCCGGGGGGCGCCGGAAGACAGCTGGTCCGACAAGCTGCAGCGTTGGGTGATTCCCATCTTCCGGGCCCAGACCGCCGAGGAGGAGCGCATCGCGGCCCAGGTCGCGGCGCTGAGCATGATCCGCTATGGCACGACGACCTTCGTCGAAGCCGGCACGGTCATCCAGCTCGACGCGGTGATGGACGGCCTGGCCGAAACCGGGATCCGCGGTCGCGTGGGACAGTGGGTGGAAGGCCGCGCCTACAGCCCCGACGACGACCAGGCGGCGCTTTCGGCCGCGGCGATCGGCCTGCTCGAGGACGAGGTCGAACGATACCCTGACCGCGGTGAGGACAGTCGGCTGGCGGCATGGCCCCTGCTCGTCGGCCACTCGACTAACTCCGACGACGTCTGGCGGGCGGCCAAGGCCCTGGCCGACCAGCATGGCTTGCGCGTCTCGGCGCACATGAGCCCTCGTTCGGGCGATCCCGAGTGGTTCCTCGCGAAGTACAACCGCCGGCCGCTCGAACACCTGGCCGACATCGAGGTGCTGGGTGAGAGCGTGATGCTCACTCACCTGGCCGACATCGACGAGAGCGAGCTCGACCTGCTCGTGGAGTCCGGGGCTGGCGCCATCCACTGCCCTCATGCGGCCCTGCAGGGCGGGTTCGGGGTCGCGCACATCGGCCGCTTCCCCGAGATGCTGGATCGCGGGGTCAACCTGATGCTCGGGACCGACGGGCTGGCGGCGGACATCCTGGCGTCCGGCCGCCTGATGGCCAGCCTGTTTCGCGACGCGCGCCGCAACCAGGATCTGATCCCGGCGACGACGATCCTGGAGATGGCGACGCTGAACGCGGCCCGGGCGCTGGGCTGGTCCTCGTTCATCGGCTCGTTGGAGGTGGGCAAGAAGGCGGACTTCGTGCTCCACGACACGGACCTTCCGGAATGGGGCACGGTCTTCGACGCCGTGGGGCAGCTGGCGCTGAGCGCCCCCTCCTCCGGTGTGCACAGCGCCTGGATCGACGGCGTGCGGGTGCTCGAAGCCGGCCACGCCACCCTGATCGACGAACCCAAGCTGCTCGCCGACGCCCGTCAGGCGGGCCGGGCGGTGATCGCCCGCACCCGTCTTCCGAACCGGACGCCATGGCCAGTCAGCTGACCACCGCCCCTGCGCCGACGCCCACCGAATGGCGCGCCGCCATGGGCTACTTCCCGACCGGCGTCACCGTGGTGACCACCTGGCGCCGGGGCGCGCCGCTCGGCTCCACGGTCAGCGCGTTCTGTTCGGTCTCGCTCGAGCCGCCGCTGCTGCTGATCTGCCTGGATCGTTCGAATCCGTGCTGCAGCCCGGTCGCGGAATGCGGCGTCTTCGGGGTCAACATCCTGGCCGACGACAGCGGCGACCTGGCGCGCCGGTTCGCCGTGGCGCCGGAACTCGAGCGATTCGAAGGACAACCCTTCGGGTCCCTGGAGGGTGGCGCGCCACAGCTCCATGCGGCGCCGATCTTCATCGACTGCGTCGTCGAAACCACATCTCTCGCGGGAGACCACTTCATCGTCGTGGGGCGCGGGGTTCGCATCGAGCGCACCTCGGCCGCGCAGCCTCTGCTCTATCATGCGGGCCGGTTCCTGAGGTTCGATAGCTGTGGCTGAGGCCGCGCCCCGCAGCGGACGTGCACGCTCGGCAAATTGTCGTGCGCCTACGGACAAGCGCCATGCGTTCCTGGCGTATAGCGTTGCAAGTTCAGAGGCTTCTGACGAGGCGTGAGGCGATGACGAGCCAGACCAGTCATTCCGTTGGTCCCAGGCGGACCACCTGGACCCACATCGCCTTCGCCGTGAAGGACATCGACGCCAGCATCGCCTGGTACGAAAAGTTCACGCACCTGCGGCTGCTCGCCCGCGGCGAGGACAAGGACGGCAAGAACGCCTGGCTCGGCGATCCCGCCCAGACCGAGGCGCCGTTCGTCCTCGTGCTCGGCCAGTTCTATGAAGGGCACGATCCGTTCGCCCCGGCCGCGCACCCGCCGATGGGGCCCTTCGCCCATATCGGGATCGAGGCGCTGACCAAACAGGACGTCGACGACATCGCAGCTCGCGCCAAGGCCGAAGGCTCGCTGGCCTTCGGGCCGGTGCAGATGCCCAAGCAGATCGGGTATGTCTGCTTCATCAAGGATCCCGACGGCAACACCATCGAATATTCCTACGACCAGGGCGTCTACGAGAAGGCCCGCGAGGTGTGGGGCAAGAAAGCCGAGCCGGTCTGACCGGCCGCGACGGGACGGGGACGCATGATGGAGACGAATTCGAGAATTTGACCTTAAACACAGACACGATCCTCGACCGGGCGCCTCGGACGCTGGGTCGGATCGTTCGGCCCACACGCGGGTGTCACGCCATCGCCGTTCGCACCGGCGATGCCGCCGGGGGCGAGGGTCCTTCGGCGAACAGGTGCGCTTCAAATCCATTTATTACTGATGTTGTCTCTGTCAGCGAAATACTCGCGCGACGCACCGATGATGCGCGCAAGTTTTCGAGCTTGACGACCCGAGATATTCCGCCTCTATTTTGAACTCACATTGGGGGAGATGCTCAGATATTAACCGCAATGGCGGCAATGGCGGCCGATTCAGTACAGATCGCCTCATAAATCCGGCGCCCGCGGGGCGACCGAAGTAGCCTATCCAACAAGCACGATAATCCGGAACGGAGCGGGGGCCATGATTAGTCAATCGGTGCGCATCAAACGCAATCTCATGTTGTCGACCTGCGCTTTTGCAATCTCTGCGGCGGCGGCTTCATCCGCTTTAGCGCAAAGAGCCGCCCCCAGCGCAGGCGGCGGCGCGACCCTGGAAACCGTGATCGTCACGGCGGAGCGTCGCGGAACCGACGTGCAGCGCACGCCGGACGCGGTCACCTCGATATCGAGCACCACCCTCGACCAGTCGTTCACGACGTCGGTCGCCGGGCTGAACGCCGTGGTGCCCAGCCTGGAGGTGACCAAGACCTCAGGCTTCGAGAACCTGGTCACGGTCCGCGGCGTGGGCTCAGGGACGCCTGAGAACGGACTCACGACCGTGCCTGGCGTCTCGCAATTCATCGACGGCGTCTATATCGCCAACACCATCTCGCTCGATCAAACCCTGTTCGACGTGCAGAGCGTCGAGGTCCTGCGTGGACCCCAGGGCGCCCTCTACGGCCAGAGCTCGATCGGCGGCGCGATCAACATCATCACGCGCCAACCGCGACTTGGCGTCTATGACGCCTCGGGCGACGTCAGCTTCGGGACCTACAACCTGTCGCGCGTGCGGGCGGAGGTGAACCTGCCGCTGTCCGAGACGCTGGCCCTGCGGCTGTCGGGCCAGAAGTACGACCACGACGGCTTCACCGACAACCTGGCGATCCCGGGCTTCAAGCTGGACGACGCCCACGACGCGAGCCTCAAGGGCGCCCTGCTGTGGAAACCGACCGACACCTTCTCGGCCACGCTGAGCGCGGAATTCTACAGGTCAGACCAGCACGGCGACGCGCAGAAGAACATCGTCGATACGGCGACGGACCCGCGGAAACTGTCGCAGGATTATCCCAGTCACTTCAAGCTGGAGAGCCAGCTGGAGCACCTCAACCTGCAGTGGGACCTGCCGAACTTCTCGATCCGCTCGGTGAGCGCCTACCAGGGCCTGGACCACATCCAGCAGGAGGACTCCGACCGGAGCACCTTCGCCCAGCTTGGTTTCTACGACGCCGTGGCCGCGTGGAACACCCACGTCCACAACTACACCCAAGAACTGGACTTCCTGTCGCCGCAGGGTTCGAAGTTCGAATGGATCGTCGGCCTGTTCGGCCTCTACCAGACCAGCAAGCAGTACGTGGTCGAGTTTGGCGGCTCAACTCCGCCGACGCCGGCCCTTCTGACCATCCTGCCGGGGATCACCAACAACCCGCCGCCCAACCTGAACTACGGGAACGTGTCGCACGTGCTGCGCCGGTCCTACTCAATCTTCGGCCAGGCGACCTACCACGTCAGCGACGTGTTCCGGGTCACCGCGGGCGTGCGCTACAACAACGACGACTTCAAGGACAACAGCTACAATTTCTCGGCGTTCAGCACGAACACCGTGATCCATTCGCTGAAGGACAATGTGCCGACCTGGCGGGCCGAGGCCGACTACGACCTCACGCCCGACAACATGATCTATGCGAGCTACGCCCGCGGCTACAAGCCGGGCGGCGTCAACGGCAGCTTCGGGCAGGTCGTGATCCCGCCCACCTTCAAGGCGGAGAAAAACGACGCCTTCGAACTTGGCTCGAAGAACTCCTTCTTCGACCGGTCGCTCCGCTTGAACATCGCGGCCTTCTACTACCAGCACAAGGACTTCCAATACATCGAGACTGACCCCGTGCCGTTCGACGCCGGCATCACCAACATCCCGAAGATCCGCGACTACGGGGTCGAATTCGAGGCTCAATACGTCGGGCTGGGGGACCACCTGCGCCTCGGCGGCAGCCTGGCGCTGGAGAAGGGCGAGATCCAGGGCAAGACGCTGGTGCTCGACTCCACGGTCGTCAACGCGATCGAGAACAATCCGTCCTTCTCGAGCCCCTGCGCGTTCGGCGGCGCGTTCTACAACCCGGCCTGCTGGGCGGCGGTGATCGCCTCGGCCCGTGACGTCAGCGGCAAGGAGCCGCCGGCGATGCCGCAGGTGTCCGGCTCGGTCAATGCGTCCTACCGCTGGGATCTGCCCACCGGCGCGTTGACGGCGCGGGCGCAGTACACCTATCGCGGTTCCGAGTGGGCGCGGATCTTCAACGAGCCCACCCTGGACAAGGTGAAATCCTACGGCGTGGCCGATCTCTACGTCGAGTACGCCCCGACCGGCGGCCACTGGCGGATCTCGCTGACCGGCACCAACCTGTTCGACAAGGCCGGCGTGAACTCGCGCTACACCGACCCCTACGGGACCGGCCAGACCAGCCAGCAGTACATTCCGCCCCGCCAGGTCATCGGCACGATCGCCTTCGCCTTCTAGCACCGGTTCCCACGAGCGGTCCGCCCCGTTCCGCCCGTGGGGCGGGGGCGGGCCGCCACCTCAAGGGCCCTTTCCGGCTGAGCACGCATGTCCTCGTTTGATCGGCTCTCCACGCTCGACATTGCGGCCGATGTCGCGGCCGGCGTTCGCAGCGCGGCCGAGATCGCGCGCGAGGCCCTCGCTCGCGTCGCCGCCTACGAGGCCGTGCAGCCGCAGGTGTGGATCGCGCGCCTCTCTCCGGATCAGGTCACGGCCCAGGCCGAGGCCGTGGACAGGCGGATCGCCGCCGGCGAGCGCCTCCCCCTGGCGGGCGCGCCCTTCGCGGTAAAGGACAACCTCGACGTAGCGGGCCTGCCCACGACGGCAGCCTGCCCGGCGTTCGCCTACCGGCCCGAGGCCACCGGCCCGGTGGTGCAGCGTTTGCTCGACGCCGGCGCGGTGCTCGTCGGGAAGACCAACCTCGACCAGTTCGCCACGGGCCTGGTCGGCGCCCGCAGCCCCTACGGCGCCTGCGGCTGCGTCTACGATCGCAAGTTCATCAGCGGCGGATCCAGCTCGGGCTCCGCCGTCGCCGTGGCGGCCGGCCTCGTGGCCTTCGCGCTTGGCACGGACACCGCCGGCTCCGGCCGGGTTCCCGCCGCCTTCAACCACCTCGTCGGACTGAAGCCCACCAAGGGCCGCTGGAGCACCCGGGGACTCGTGCCGGCTTGCCGAACGCTCGACTGCATCACCGTCTTCACCTCCTCCACGCGGGAGGCCGCAGCGATCGACGAGGTGGTGGCCGGCTTCGACGTCGCCGATCCCTACTCCAGACGACCGCCGTCCGAGGGCGGCGCGCCTCTCCCGGACCGATTCCGGTTCGCCCTGCCGCGTCCCGAACAGCTCGAGTGGTTTTCCGACGCGCAGTCCGCCCGCCTGTTCCAAGGCGCGGTCGCCCGCCTGCAGGCCATGGGCGGCCTGGCGGTCGAGATTGACATCCGCACGCTCCTGGCGGCCGGGGACCTGCTCTACCAGGGCCCGTGGGTCGCCGAGCGTACGGCCGCGGTGTACGACCTGCTCCGCGAACGACCGTCCGCGATCCATCCGGTCGTGCGGCAGATCCTGGAGGGCGGGCTGCGCGCCACTGCCGTGGAGGCGTTCCAGGCCGAGTACCGGCTGCGCGACCACCAACGGGACTCGGAACAGCTATGGGAGATCGCGGACGTACTGCTGCTGCCGACCGCCGCAACCATCTACCGCATCCGGGAAGTCCTGGCCGAGCCCCTGGCGCTCAACGCCAACCTCGGCCGCTACACCAATTTCGTGAACCTGCTCGATATGAGCGCCATCGCGCTTCCGGCCGGGTTCCGCGACAACGGCACTGGTTTCGGCGTCACCCTGATCGGACCTGCCTGGGCCGACCGCCGCCTGCTGGCCCTCGCCCGCCGCTATGAGGAGATCGCCCCGATGCCCGAGCCCCCGCCCCTCGATCTTTCCGGCGCGCCTCAGTCCGTGAAGCTCGCGGTCGTCGGCGCCCACCTGGCAGCCATGCCCCTGCACTGGCAACTTACCTCCCGCGACGCGAAACTTGTCCGTCGCTGCACAACGGCCCCCGTTTACAGGCTTTACGCCATGGCCAACGCCACCCCGCCGAAGCCGGCCCTGGTGCATGCCGGAGCCGGCGCGCCGATCGAGGTGGAAGTCTACGAGCTCGCCACCGAGGCGTTCGGCAGCTTCGTGGCCGAGGTCCCGCCGCCGCTCGCGATCGGCACGGTGACGCTGGAGGACGGGACCGAGGTGAAGGGCTTCGTCGCCGAACCACGGGCCCTCGAGGGGGCTGAGGACATCACGGCGCTCGGGGGCTGGCGCGCCTATATCGCCCGCGAGCAGGCGCGCGCCTGACGCCTATGGCCACGAAACTCTCTGTGCGTCCCCAGGCAAGACCTTGCGGCCCCTCGACGCTACCTTTCGGCGCGGCCTGACGGCCCTTGAGCAAGGATGATCCCATGGCCTCCCCCGTCCTTACGGACGCGTTCATCGACAGCCTGGAAAGCTCGGTGGCGGAGCTCGACCGCGCAGAGACCCTGCCGCCGGCCTGCTATACCGACGCCGGAATCTACGCCTTCGAGAAGGAAGCTCTCTTCAACCACGAATGGCTCTGCGTGGGACGTGAGGACTGGGTCAAGGAACCGGGCGACTACTTCACCACACAGATCATTGGCGAGCCGATCGTGGTCGCCCGGGCCCGGGACGGCGTGGTGCGCGCCATGTCGTCGGTCTGTCAGCATCGAGGCATGCTGGTGGCGGAGGGCAAGGGCAATACGCGCGGCTTCGTCTGTCCCTACCACCATTGGGTCTACGGACTGGACGGCAAGCTCGTCAACGCGCCGGCCATGGAGCGGACCTGCGACTTCGACAAGAAGAAGATCCGGCTGCCAGGGTTCAAGGTCGAGACCTGGCTGGGCTTCCTGTTCATAAACTTCGATCCCGACGCCGCGCCGCTTACACCGCGCTTGGCCGGGGTGGCCGAAGCCCTGGCCGGCTACGACCTTGCGAACGCCGAGAGCGCCACCACCATGACCGGCCAGTTCGCCTGGAACTGGAAGGTGATGTTTGAGAACAACAACGACGGCTATCACGCCTCGAAACTGCACCAGGGACCGCTGCACGACTTCGTCCCGAGCGAGCTGGCGACCTTCCCGGAGTGGAGCGCACAGGACGCCGGCTTCTTGCGGTTCAACGGCACCCTGCATCCGGATGCGAGCTTCAATCCCACCCAGCGCGCCGTGCTTCCGGTGTTTCCGAAGCTGACCGAGCTCGACCGCGGCCGGATGACCTTCGCCAACGTTCCGCCGACCCTGTCGCTGGTGCTCACCAGCGACGTCGTCATCTATCTCATCCTGCGGGCCACCGGTCCGGAGACCATGGAGCAGGACACCGGCATCCTGGTGGCGCCGGGCGCCTCGCAGAACCCGGGCTTCCCCCACCGGCTCGAGATGATCATGACCAGCGCCGGCAAGATCATCGCTCAGGACATGCACGTGGACGCCCGCGTCCAGATGGGCCTGCGTTCACGCTTCGCGCCGCGCGGCCGGTATTCCTGGCAGGAGGGCGCGCAGGGCCAGTTCAACCAGTGGCTGGTCCCGCGGTACCGAGCTGCGTGGAACCGGATGAAATCGAAGACCGCGACGCCGGTTGCTGCGGAGTAGCGAGGTCCTCGACGCGGGCTCAGGAGTCCGCGAAACCCGTCGACAGGCTGAGCGCCGCCCAGCGCCCGAACTCCTCCTGGAACGAGGCCATGGCCTGGGTCGCATAATGGACGGCGTCGGCGCCCAGCAGAAGCTGCACGGGCGGCTCGGGCGAGGCGGCGATCTTCAGGATGGCAGCGGCGATCCTGGCCGGATCTCCAGCCTCGTGTCCCGCATGCTCGCCGAGAATCCGTTCAGCGTTGTGGGCGGTGTCGGCGTAGTCGGCGATCTTTCGCGCCGTGACGGTCAATGAGCGGCCGGCGTAGTCGGTGCGCATGCCGCCCGGCTCCACGTTCGTCACCTTGATTCCGAACCCGGCCACTTCCTGCGCGAGCGTCCGCCCGATCCCCTCCAGCGCGTGCTTGCTGCCGCAATAGATCCCGGTGCCGGCCCAGGCGGCCAATCCGCTAACGGAGGTGATATTTATGATGTGCCCGCCGCCGCGCCGCCTGAAGTGTGGCAGCACCGCCTGGATCGCGGCCACAGGGCCGAAGACGTTCACCTCGAACTGGGCGCGGATCTCGGCGAGGCTCGACTCTTCGATGGCTCCGACGAGCCCGTAGCCGGCGTTGTTGACCAGCACGTCGAGGCCGCCCAGCGCCGTCTCCGCCTGCTCGACAGCCGCCTTCACGGACGCTTCGTCGGCCATGTCGGCCAGGAAGCCGCGCGCTCGGCCCGGGGCCAGCGTTTCGAAGTCGGCGAGCGCCGCCGGCTGGCGCACGGTGCCCGCCACCTGATGGCCGGCGTCGAGCGCCGCCTTGGCCAGGGCCCGGCCGAGTCCGCCGCCGACCCCGGTGATCAACCAGTTTGCCATCGCTCAGTAAGGCCGGTCGCCGCGCACCCACAGACGATGCATCTCACGGATATACTTGGTGTCGTCGAACAGGGTGCCGGTGTGGAGGGTGCACCGGTTGTCCCACATCAGGATGTCTCCGACCCGCCATTTGTGCCGGTAGGTGAAGCGGTCCTGGGTCGCGTAGTCCACCAGCTCCTGGACGAGCTCCAGCCCCTCCGGGTTCGGCATGCCCATCACCTCGATGACCGTCCCGGTCGACGGCCAGAGCGCCTTGCGCCCGTCGGCGGGATGGGTGCGGACCAGCGGATGGAAGACGTCGGGGTTCTGCGCCTTCAGCTCATCCGAGAGCTCGCGGGCGCCGTATTCCCGGCTCGCCATGAAGTGCTGGTAGGAATGGTGCAGGACCTTGCCCTCGAGCTGGGCCTGGCGCTCCTTGGGCAGCGCCTCCCAGGCCGCCACGCAATCGGCGAGGATCGTGTCGGAGCCTTCCGCTGGGACCTCGACCGCGAACAGCATGGTCGCCATCACCGGCTCGGCCTTGTAGCTGTAGTCCGTGTGCCAGCCGACGCCGTCGTTGTGCGCGCCGATCGGCCGGCCATCCACGACCCGGTTGGAAAGCCGGTAGACCTTGGGAAAGCCCTCGACGGTGAACTCTTTCAGGGTGTGGTCTTCGGGCTCGCCGAACCTGGCGATGAAGTCCGTCAGCTCGCCCGGCGAGAGTTGCTGACCGCGCAGCAGGATGGCCCCATGCCTGTGGAAGGCGTCGACCACGCCGGCGAGGGTCTCCTCATCCGCCCGCCGCAGGTCCACGTCCAGGATTTCGGCCCCAAATCCGGGCTTCAGGGGCCGGGTTCGGATCGTCGCCAGAATGCTCACGTCGGACCCTCGTTCGCCATGGAGAAGTGTTGATCTTCAACCTAGCGAGCCCCCTCCCCAAGGTCTTGCACGCAGACGCCCCAATGCTTTGCCGACGCAGGACCAGCGTCGTGCGCTAGCAGCGGCCGGCGCCCAAAAAGTCGACCGGTTCCGACAACCTGGCGGAAGTTCAGGCATGCGCGCTGCCCTCGCCGCCCCGCCGCTCCTAAGCTCCCCACAATTCGATGACTTCCAACAAGGGGAACCGCCATGGCCTTTTTCTGTGACGACGGGCAGGAGCGACCCGACCTGGCGCCAGGTGCGCTGCACCAGCTCAGGGCGACGCCGCAGACGGTGCACTGGGGCTATTTCGACGCCGCGCTCGCGCCGGCCCTGACGGTCAGGAGCGGCGATCTCATCCAGGCCGAGGCGATCACCCACCACGCCGGCGACGCGCCGGAGCTGATGATGGACGAAGGGGTCCACGCGATTTTCCGCGAGATCCCCGAAAGCGACCGCAACCCGGGCGTCCACATCATGACCGGCCCGATCTACGTGGAGGACGCCAAGCCGGGGGACATGCTCGAGGTCCGCTATCTGCGGATGACCCCGCGCTGCAACTACGGTTCGAACCTCGCCGCCAACTGGGGCTACCTCTATAAGGAGTTCGGCGAGAAGGAGCGGGTGACCATCTACCAGTTCGACGCCAACGCCGGCCAGGCCGAGGCGCTTTATGCCTACGACTTCCCTGGCAAGTACCTGGTTCCGGGGACCATCACCCACTGCCCGGCCTGCGATCGCCAGGCGGCGCTCAAGGGGATTCGCGTGCCCGCCCGGCCGCACCTGGGCACGGCCGGCGTGGCGATGGACGTCGCGGGGCGCGTCAGCACCATCCCGCCGGGCGCCCACGGCGGCAATATCGACAACTGGCGGATCGGGGCGGGCGCCGTCATGTACTATCCGGTCCAGGTGGACGGCGGCCTGTTCTCCATTGGCGATCCCCATGTCAGCCAGGGCGACGGCGAGCTGTCCGGCACGGCCATCGAGGCCTCGCTCAACGTGCTGTTTCAGATCGTCGTGCGGAAGGATTTCAGCTTCCCCTCCCCGCTCCTGGAAACCCCGAACTGGTGGATCGTTCACGGGTTCGACGAGGACCTGAACGTGGCGACGCGCAACGCCGCGCTGGACATGCTCGGCCTGTTGCACGAGCACATGGGCCTGTCGAAGAACGACGCCTATTCGCTGATGAGCGTCGCGGGCGACTTTGCGATCACCCAGGTCGTGGACGCCCGGCAGGGCGCTCACGTGCGTATTCCGCGCTCGATCTTCCCGCGCAAGGGCGCGAGTGCTTAAAGCGACGCGGGAGGCGCCGCATGCCCGCACCGGAAATCGTTGTCGTCGGAAGCTACAACCAAGACGTCGTCCTCGTCGTGGCGCATCTGCCCGCGCCGGGCGAGACCTGCCTCAGCCTTGACCGGCGCGAGTCGCCGGGGGGCAAGGGATCCAATCAGGCCGTCCAGGCCGCCCGTTGCGGGGCGCGGGTGGCGATGGTGGCGGCGATCGGAATCGACCCCGCCGGCGACGACGCCTTGGCGGTCTGGGCGCGGGCCGGGATCGACGCTACGGCCGCGCCGCGCCTGGCCGACCACGGCACCGGCATGGCCGTGATCCTGGTGGACGCGAGGGCGGAGAACAGCATCGTCGTCGATCCCGGCGCCAACGCCCAGCTCAGCCCCTCCCACGTCGCGGCGGCCGCTCCGCTGATCGCCTCGGCCAAGCTCGTGCTCGGCCAGCTGGAGACCCCGGTCGCCGCCACGAAGCGCGCCTTCGAGATCGCCCGCGAGGCCGGGGTCCTCACGGCCCTGAACGCCGCCCCCGCGCCGGACGCCATGGACGGCGACATGCTCGCCCTCACCGACATCCTGTTCGTGAACGAGATCGAGGCGCTGGCGCTCACCGGGCAGGCCGATCCGGTCGCCGCTGGCGCGACCCTGCTGGCCGAGGTTGGCGTGGCGGTGGTCGTCACCCTAGGCAAGGAAGGCGCGGTCCTGCTGCGCAGGGATCAGGCGCCTCTCGCGCGCCCCGCGCACCGGATCGAAGCGGTGGACACTACGGGCGCCGGCGACGCCTTCATCGGCGCCTTCGCGGCGAGCCTGGCGAGGTCCGGCGACTTCGACCGGGCGATGGCCTGGGGCCTGGGCGCTGGCGCGCTCGCCTGCACGGCCATGGGCGCCGTCACGAGCTTCGCCGACGAACCCCGCATCGCGCGGCTGCTAAAACTTTAGGCCTGACCATGTCCGGGCACGCCTGAGCGGCAGCCCGACGCCGGGCGCCCATAATGATAGCAGCGACGAAATCCTGGCGGAGGGCGCCGTCGCTCAGCTGGCGGCTTTGACCCTCGCCAAAGGCCAAACTGACGCGCGTCAGGGTCGAGCTCCACCGATGATGGCGTGCTGGGCGGCCTTGGTCGACACGCACAGGAGCTCGTCATGACTCGGATGGAAATGAAGTTCGCCGCGATACCGCTCGCGATGGCCTTGGTCGCGGGATGCACCACAACCGGCGTGGGAACCGGCGAATCCAGGAGCGGCGCTGTCAGCGCGACCTTCACCTGGAAGGAATCGGGCCCCAGTCGCGGAACCATGACCGCTACGCTGAACACTGGTCAGACCTATCAAGGCCCGTTCTTCCAGGTCACGAAGGACACCACGATCGACACGCTCGATCCGCTGTGGGTCGGTTGGCATGGGCGGGGGCGTTGGCGCGGGTGGGGTTTCTGGGACCCGGAGCCGGCGTTCGTCACGGAATACACCGGCAAGGTGGTGGCCAACCTCGAAGGACCAGGCGGCCACCTGCGCTGTCACTTCACCCTGATCCGTCCGTCGTCCGGCATGGCCGGCGGCGGCGAGGGACAGTGTCAGCTCCCCGATGGGACCGTCATCCGCGCCGACTTCCCCCCGCAGTAACTCCAGGCTGGCGGCGCCGGGCCTGGCGGGGCCGCGCCGCCTCAGGCCAAGAGGCTCACCAGATCGTCGACCTTGATGGTGCTCCGATTGTCGACGCTGATCACGCCGGCGCCCGCCAACCCGCCCGTTCGGCCTCCTCGCGCTCGGAGTCTGGGCGCGCCACGCCGCCTGGCCCTGACGGGGGTCGGCTTTCGGCCAGCTGACGCCCGCTTGTTGGCCAGGCCGAAGCTGCTGACGCCCGTCAGTGCGAGAGGAAGGCGGCTGTCCTAGGGTCCCCTTCGTCCCGAAGAAAACGCTCCGGTTTTCAATGGGTAATCTCTCACCAGATGAGCGTCGAGGAGGACGTGATGAGAAGCGACAGCGATATCAAGCGCGATGTGGAGCTGGAGCTCCGCTGGGATCCTGACATCAGGCCGGACGACATTGCCGTCGCCGTGAAGGACGGCGTCGTCACGCTGACCGGCTTCGTGCGCAGCTACAGTGAAAAGTTCGAGGCCGAGCGCGACGCCAAGCGCGTTTCCGGCGTCGTCGGGCTGGCCAACGACATCGAAGTCCGCCTGCCGAGCTCCGACGAACGGCCCGATCCCGAGATCGCCCGCGAGGCGGTGAGCGCCATCAAGAGCCAGCTCCCCTTCACCTACGAGCACATCACGCCGGTGGTGAACAACGCTTGGGTGACTCTGGAAGGCGAGGTCGAGTGGAACTTCCAGCGGGATCTAGCGGAACGCGCCGTGCGGCGCCTGAAGGGGGTGAAGGGAGTCACCAACCTCATCCACCTGAAGCCGCGGGTTGCCCCTTCGGAGGTCAAGCGGAAGATCGAGGAAGCCCTCAAGCGCCACGCCGAACTGGAAGCCAACGAGATCACCGTCGAGGCCAACGGCGGCGAAGTCATCTTGCGCGGCAAGGTGCGGTCCTGGGCTGATCGCCAGGAGGCCGAACGCGCCGCCTGGCGGGCGCCGGGGGTCACCAAGGTCGACAATCGGCTAACCGTCGGCCTGCTGACGATGGCCTGATCGTTCGGCGGGCGCCCCGGCGAGGCTGGGACGCCCGTCTTTACTGCTTGCGGAAAACCTTTTCCGGCCGCCCGCGTCCGCGCGGACGGCCGGTCTTCGATCATTTGGCGTAGCGGAATTGCGGCAGCTTGCCGACGGCTTCCTTTGTCGCGCCGGCCAGCACGATGTGCTGACTGGTAACCGCCAGGCTGCTGTAGGGGACGGCGATCAGGTGCTCGCCGAGGCCCAGGAAACCGCCGACGCCGATGATGGCGAACAGCACCTTGTCGCGCCCGATGATCAGGTCGTCGATCTTGCCGATCGCCTGGCCGCGGTCGTTGGTGACGGCGCGGCCGATCAGTTGGCTCGCCCGGTAGCCAAGGGCCACCGCCTGGACATTGACCACCACCAGGGCGACCGGCGGGGGCGCCTGTGCGGCCGCGGGCAGCGAAAAGCTCGTTGCGAGGACCGCGGCGCAGAAGCTGGCCTTGAACAGGTTCGACATGGGGGTCTCCCAGGGTTGGCCGGTTCAGCCGGCGTGAAGCGGGCGGGTGGGTTGGTCTTCGACCGCAGCCGCACCTGCCGCGAGAATGGCGGCGGAAAGCGCCTCGAAGCTGTAGGCGCCGTCGTGGCGCACGCCGTTGACGAAGAAGCAGGGCGTGCCGTTCACCCCGCTCCTCACGCCGCCGATGAAGTCTTCGCGCACCCGGCGGGCGTAGGTTCCGGCTTCGAGGGCCTCACGAAGCTCCTGCTGAGGCAGGTTCATTGCGCCGGCGATGGCGAAGATCACCGGCAGGCTGAGCCGAGGCTGGTTGGCGAACAGCGCGTCGTGCATCGCCCAGAAGGCGCCGTGCTCGTCCGCGAATTCCGCCGCCTCGGCGGCGGTCTCGGCGAGCGGGTGGGCCTGCGTCAGTGGAAAGTGGCGGAACACCAACTGGGTGTCGTGCCCGTAGGCCTGCAGGAGGCTCTCGACCACCGGCTCGGCCGCCGCGCAGTAGGGACATTGGAAGTCCCCGTATTCCACCAGCACGACCGGCGCGTCGGGATCCCCGCGCCGGTGATCACGCGGCGTCAGCGGCGCCCTGAGCATGGCCATCGGAAGACTCCTGATCAGACAAGCGGTCGAGGGCCTCGAGGATTCCGTCCGCCCCCGGGTTGACGGCGATGGCGGAGAGGTAGCTCCAGGCGATCACGCCCTTCTCGTCGAGGACAAAGAGGGCTCTTTCCGCCACGCCCTCGCCCTCTCGATAGGCGCCGTAGGCGCGCGCCACTGCGCCCTTGGGC
This sequence comes from Phenylobacterium sp., assembly GCF_028290885.1. GTDB lineage: Bacteria > Pseudomonadota > Alphaproteobacteria > Caulobacterales > Caulobacteraceae > Phenylobacterium. Next base: position 2,985 of record NZ_JAQGIZ010000010.1, on the reverse strand, counting down.
TCAAAGTCGGAGAGCAGCGGAAAGTGCAGGTTGCGGTGCTTCGCGAAGGCGTCGTGGCACCACGCGCCATCGACCGAGGCGCCCAACAGCTCGGCCCCGCGGTCGCGGATCTCCGACAGGACCTCGTTGTAGAGGGTCATCTGGTCGCCGCAGACAGGGCTCCAGTCGGCCGGATAGAAGGCGATAACCACGCGGCGCCCGCGCAGTTCGCTGAGCGACAGGGACTGGTCGGGCGTGACCTTCAGCGTGAAGTCGGGGGCGGTAAGGCCGGGCGAAAGAATCTGACCCATGGTGGGCCTCCGGTCGGATGTCCGGGGCAAGTTAGCGGGCAGATTGCGGTCCCGAACTGACGCGCGTCAGCCCGCCGGATTGGACCGCGAGGAAGCGCGCGGCGCCAGCACGCGTGACGCCGCTCAGAGGCCGCCCGACCTGGCGAGTTCCGGATTCAGCTGGGCGCGCAGCTTCGTCACCAGGCGAGCCGCCGCGCGCCGGTCGAGACCGCACAGCAGCAGCGCCTGGTCGGCCAGCCCCAGGCCTGCCGCCAGGTTCTCCGGAAACACCACCTCCGCGCCCTGTGCGACCAGCTCGGCCGCGGAGGCTTCATCGGAGGCGCTGGCCAGGCGATGGGCGCGCGGCGCTTCGGCTTTCGCCCAGTCCAGGATCCGGCTGGTCTCCCGGGCGGTGTCGAAGGTCAGCACCAGCAGTCGGCTGCGGGCGAGCCCGGCGGCGGTGAGGACGCCGAGCCGGCTGGCGTCCGCGAACAGCACCTTGAGCCCCTGGCCCCGGGCCTGCCGATAGCGCACGAAGTCCTTTTCCAGGGCCACATAGGCGAGCCCCGAGGCCTCCAGCGCCGCCGCCACCGGCCGTCCAATCCGGCCGCAGCCGCAGAGGATCACATGGTCAGCCAGGTCGTGCGCCGACTCGGCGACCGCGATCGGCGCCCGCGACGGCGCGAGCCCGCGGACCCTGCGCGCGATGAACGGCCAGAGCGGCATCACCACCGGCGCGAGCCCCATGCTCGCCACCAGCGCCAGCAGCACCGGGCCGGCGAGGGTCGCCCGCAGCAGGCCCGCGGCGAGCGCCTGGGTCATCAGCAGCAGGCCGAACTCCCCGCCGTTGGCGAACGCCAGCGCCACGCGCAGCCCCTCTTCACCGGGCCAGCGCCGCACCCTGGCCACCAGGAGGACGATGGCGGGCTTCACGAACAGGAAGGCCGCCAGCCACGCCAGGACCGCGAGCGGCTGCGACGCGGCGACGCCCAGGTCGAGCCCCATGCCGATGGTGACGAAGAACAATCCCATGAGCACGTCACGGAACGGCCGGATCTCATCCTCGGCGTGATGGCGAAGGTCGCTCTCGCCGACCAGCATCCCGGCCATGAAGGCGCCAAGCGGCGCGGCAAGACCGGCGAGGCCGGCCGCCCAGGCTGCGCCGAGCGCCAGCAGCAGGACCGCCAGCAGCAGCAGCTCCGCCGACCGGCTCTCTGCCACCCAGGCGAGCGCACCGCGGAACAGCGGCCGTCCGATCACCGCGGCGGCGACCAGCGCAACCCCGCCCAGCGCCACCTGGCGCGCCACCGCCAGCGGGTCGGCGTCCGGGCCGCCGGCGTAGGCGCCGACCATTACCAGGAACGGCAGGCTGGCCAAATCCTGGAAGAGCAGCATGCCCACCGTCAGCCGCCCCGCCGGGGACCCGAGCTCGCCCTGGTCGGACAGCTGCTTGACCACGACGGCCGTCGAGGACATCGCCACGGCGCCGCCGGTCAGGACGGCGGCCGTCGGCCCGGCGCCGAACAGGGCGGCGATCGCGCCGGCCGCGGCGGTCGTCAGGCCGACCTGCAGGGCGCCGGCGCCGAAGACGTCGCCCCGACCCGCGAGCATGGCCGGAAGCGAGAACTCCAGGCCTCCGGTGAACATCAGGAAGATCAGCCCCAGTTCGGCCAGGAACCGGGTCGCCTGGTCGGGCGCCACCAGGTCGAGGCCGTGCGGCCCGATCGCCAGGCCGGCGGCGAAGTATCCGAGGATCGCCGGCAGGCCCATCCGCCGCAGCAGCGCCACCGCCAACGCGGAGGCGGCCATCAGGATCAGGGCCTTGACCAGCAGCGGCTCGCCCAAGATGACCCCGCTTACGGCAGCAGGGCAGGATCGCCGACCAGCAGGCGGTTATCGACCGCCGTGACGCCCGGCGCCTGCCAGGCCGCGCGCTCGGCCTCCTCTTTTTCGGAGAGCGTCCGGACGATGCCCTTCAGGATGACCTTGCCGCCCTCGGTCTCGACCACGATCGAGGCGGCGTCGATCTCGGCATCGCGCACCAGGGCGCGTTCGATCTGCGCCTTGATGCCTTCGGGCGGCAGCCGGGGCTTCACCCGGATCAGGTTGGTGACCGACCTGACCCCGCGCAGACGGCGCACGACCTCCTCGGCCCGGTCTTTCTGAAAGCGCCACTCGACCTCGCCTTCGAGGGTCACCTCGCCGTCGTGGACGATCGGCGTGACGCCGCTCAGGAACGGAACCTGGCTGACCAGCGCCAGCACCGCTTCCTGGGCCAGCTCGGAATCGGGCCGCCGGTCGGCGGAGGGGAGCCTGACCTGCAGTTCGTTGGCGATGGCCGCCACGCCGGCCACCCGCTTGACGTCCTGCTCGGCCTGGTGGCGTTCGGTGAAGCTGCGCACGAAGCCGGTCAGGGTGACGATCCGGTTGCGGACGCTGACCCCGATGTCCCGGGATTCAATAGCCGGGTCGTAGCGGATCTCAAGCTCGGCATCGTGCTGGATGTCGCTGTCGGCCCGCATGGCGTCCTCCGCTCGGCGCGAGAGGGGGCGCCAAACTCGAGCCGCCGCACTGACCTGCGTCAGTGCAGCGCCCTCGACGCCCGGACCCGCAGCCGCAGCGCCTCCGGCGTCTCCTCGACGCAGTCGCAGGCCAGGGTCTTCTCCACGCACCTCTGCGCCGTGCGCCCAAGCTCCCCGCGCAGCAGGCCCAGCAC
>NZ_JAQGIZ010000091.1 GCF_028290885.1 Phenylobacterium sp. | reverse complement strand
CAGGCGGCCGGGCGCGGGCTCGCGGGTGGAGCGCACGCGAGCCAGCACCGGGCGGCCGGCGTCGCAGGCGGCTTCGAGGGGGGCGCCGTCGCCGATCCAGTTCATTTCCTTCAGCGTCAGGGCATGGGTCAGCAGGGCCTCGCGGGGGCCGACGATCACCCGGCGGGCGTCGGCGTCGATTCGGACCACGAACAGCGGGTCACCCACCGCCACGTTCAGCCCACGCCGCTGGCCGATGGTGTAGCGGGTGACGCCCTCGTGGCGGCCGAGCGTGCGGCCGTCGAGGTGGACGATGTCGCCGGGCTCGGCGCCGTGCGGGCGCAGGCGGTCGATGACCGTGGTGTAGCGGCCTTCCGGGACGAAGCAGATGTCCTGGCTGTCCGGCTTGTCGGCGACGGCCAGGCCCAGCTCGGCGGCGGCGGCGCGCACGGCGGGCTTCGGCAGCGCGCCCAGCGGGAAGCGCAGGTAGGCGAGCTGCTCGGGAGTTGTCGCGAACAGGAAATATGATTGGTCGCGGGCCGGATCGGCCGCCCGGTGCAGCTCCGGGCCGGCGGCGCCCACTTCGCGGCGGACGTAGTGGCCGGTGGCCATGGCCTCGGCGCCCAGGTCACGGGCGACGTCCAGCAGGTCGCGGAACTTCACCGTCTGGTTGCAGCGTACGCAAGGGATCGGCGTCTCGCCGCGCAGGTAGGCGTCGGCGAAGTCCTCGATGACCTCAGCCTTGAACCGGCTCTCGTAGTCGAGGACGTAGTGCGGCACCCCCAGGCTCTCGGCGGCGGTGCGCGCGTCGTGGATGTCCTGGCCCGCGCAGCAGGCGCCCTTCTTCTGGATCGCCGCGCCGTGGTCGTAGAGCTGCAGGGTCACGCCCACCACGTCGTAGCCGGCCTTCGCCAGGAGGGCCGCGGTCACCGTGGAGTCCACCCCGCCGGACATGGCCGCCACGATCCGGGCGCCGGCCGGCAGGCGCACGGCCTCGCGCGCGGCGGCGATCAGGCCGTCGCTCAGGCGGTCGGGGATGAGAACGGGCGCGTTCATGGGCGCCATATAGCGCGCCGCACCCCGCGCTGCTACTTGAGCAGGTTCAGCAGCGACGAGCTCTGCATCACCTGCAGCACCTGGGCGGTGGCCTGCACGGAGAGGTTGGCGTTGGCGAGGTCGGTGGCGGCCTTGGCCATGTCGGCGTCGGTGATGTTGCCGATCATGCCGGTGAGCGTGTTCTGCTGGTCGACCAGGCGCGTCCCCACCGTGTCCACCTGGTTCTGGATGATGCCGTTCTGCGCGGTGGCGGTGGTCAGGTCCGTGCCGATGGTCGTCCAGCTCGCCAGCTGGTTCTGCAGGAAGGTGCGCTGGGCGGCGGTGAGCGGGCCGCTGAGGGGACCGGAGCCGCCGGTGTCGAAGGCCTGCAGCGCCTGGAACGAGGTCATCATGTTGGTCCCCAGGTTGCTGGCCAGCTGTCCGGTGGTGACGGTCGTGGAGTCGTCGAGCTTGGCCTGGACCTTGAAACTGTCGTTCTGGAAGAAGCTCGAGATCGGCGCGCCGGACGTCAGGTCGCTGAGCTGAGTGGCGGAGACCGGCTGGGTGTCGACCTGGCCGCCGGCGAACAGGTACTTGCCGTTGTACTGGGCGTTGAGGCTGGACACCGCGGTCTGGAACTGGCCCTGGACCTGCTGCATCAGGGCGTCGGCGCTGTCGTTGGCGAGCGCGTCGGTGATCGCCTGGCGAACCGCCGTCGCCGCGTCGGCGGTGGCGCTGAGCGCGGTGTTCTGGGTGGTCAGCTTGGCGGCGATCTGGCTGTTGCTGTCCTGGTAGTTGGTGATCCGGCTGTCCACCGTCTTCATGGCGGTGAGCGTCTCGGCCTGGTTGGCGAAATCCTTCAGCGAATTGCCGTTCTTCTGCGACGACACGCGGTTTTCGGCGTCGACCTGGCGGCTCTCGGCGGCCATCAGGTTGGCGAGGATGGCGGAGTAGTTTCCGGCGGTTGAGATGCGGTCGACCATGGTCGGATCCTTCAAGGACGGCGGGTCAGGTGATCAGGTTGTTCAGGACGTCGAACATGTCCTTGGTGGCCTGGATCATCCTGGCGTTGGCGCTGAACGCCTGCTGGTAGGTGGTGAGGTTGACGAGCTCCTCGTCGATATTGACGCCCTCGACCGACTGACGCCGCGTGTCGGCCTCGGTCTGCACGGCGGTGGCGCTGGCCTTCTGGGCCGCCGCCGTGGCCGCGTCGCGGCCGATGGCGCCGCCGAGTTGGGCCGCGTAGGCGCTCAGCGTCATGTTCACCGCGCCCAGGTCGCCGGCGACTTTGAACAGCGTCGAGGTCTGGCCGGCCAGCGAAAGCGCCACGGCGCCCGTGCCGTCGCCGGGGGTGATCGCCGACTGGCCCGCGGCCACGCTGAGGTCGAGCGTGCCGAGCGCCAGCTTGGTGGGATCGGCCACCACGGCGGGATCGACGGAATAGCTGGCCGCCCGCAGCGAGCGCGGCCCGGAGCCCAGGCCGAACAGCTGGCTCATCGACGGGCCGCCGGCGCCGCGCTGGGTGGTGTCCGCCACCACGGAAAGCTGGGCGTTCTGCGGCGGGCTGCCGGCGAAGCTCAGGCCGCCCTGGGCGTCCAGGGTGAAGGACCCGTAGAGGCCGACGCCGGTCGAGCTGTTGTTCAGGGCGTTGACCAGGTCGCCCATGGTGGGGTTGGCCGCCCCCGGGACGGCCACCGTCACGTCGCGGATCGGCTTGCCGTCCGCCGCGGAGAGCCGAAGCGTGATCGTGTCCCCGGGCGTGAAGCCATTGGCGTCGGTGGCGGTGAGCCCGGTGTCGTAGGTCGACATGCCGCCGCTCGACTGGACCAGGTCGTTCAGCCCGAAGAACTGGGAGAACCCCTGGCCGGCCTTCTGCGAGGTGCCCTCGTCGATCGCCACGCCGTTCGCGCCGGTGGCGGAGATCGACAGCGCGCCGCCCGAGAAGCTCGCCGAGCCCTGCGCACCCAGGCTGGAATTCAGGGTGGTGAGGAAGGTCGCAGGGGTGAAGGCGACGCCCGCCGCGCCGTTGACGCTCATGGTGCCGGCGGTGAAGTCGATCGCCACCTTCTTCTGCACGACGCCGGACGAATTGGTGATCGCCACCGTGGTCTGGCCGGTGAAGCCGCTGGCCGCGGTCGGCAGGTCGAGGCCGGTGTTGCGCCCGTTGAGGGTGGTCGGCGGCGGATAGGCGGTCGAGGCGTTGTGCGCCGCGTTCAGCTGCTGGGCGGTGCGGGAGACGAGCTCACCGACTTCGTCGGCGATCCCCGGCAGCTTGTCGTTGCGCAGGTCGAGCAGGCCGCGGATTTCTCCGCTGGAGACGGTGATCGCCTGGGACCCGGTCGAGGCGCCGGGCGTGGTGACGCTGATGTAGCCGGGGGTGTTCGTGGCCTTGTTGTAGCTGAGCGTCGCGGCCCCGTCGCCGGCCAGCAGAATGCCTTCCGGCGAGCGGACGGTGACGCCGCCCTGGTCGCGGGCGGTCACCTGGACGTTCATCAGGGTGGACAGCTGGTTGAGCAGCTGGTCCTGGATGTTCTCCGAGCCGCTGGAATCGCCGCCTGTAATCCTGGCGCGGGTGATGTCGGTGTTCAGCTTGTCGATCTGCGACAGCAGGCTGTTCACCTGGGTGACGTCGCCGCCGATCTGCGAATCGACGCTGGCGCCGAGCGCGGTGATCTGGCTGTTGATCCGGTCGGCCTCGCTGAGGAAATTGCTGACCGTGTTCACCGCCTGCGTGCGCAGGAGGCTGGAGGAGGGATCGTTCGCGAGGCTGGCGAAGTTCGCCGAGATATCGTCCGGCAGGTTGAAGAAGTAGCCGCTGCCCGACGGGTCCCCGAACAGGCTCTGCGCGTTGTCGAGGAACTGCGAATAGACGTTGTAGCGGCTGGAGTCGGAGCCAGCGGCCATGCTGGCCATCTGCAGATACTGGTTGGTGACGCGCTGGACGCCGGTGACCTCGACGCCAGCGCCCTGGCCGCCCACGACCAGCTGCTGTTGGACGACCGTCTTGCGGACGTAACCGGGCGTGTTGACGTTGGCGATGTTGTCGGACACCGCACGCAGGCCGGCCTGGGCCGCCTGAAGCCCGCTGGCCGCCGTCTGCAGAGCGATGGTGAGGGACATCGGCCTAGGCCTCCGCCCGGCAAAGGCTGACGCACGACCCGGCGGAATCTGCCGGGAGCGTGGTGAACGCCCGCGCGGCTATCCGCAAAATATCGTTTGTTTTCAACATGGTCGGTCTCTGGGCCCGATGAGCTTGGGAAATGGAGCGCAAGACCGGCGCCAGACCGGAGACGCGTTTCAAAGGCGGAGGCGGTGGGCGGCAGGAAACGCCCCATCCGGCCGCAATCGGCCCGGCAATTTCAGCTCCTGGTCGGCTCAGAGGAGCTCCAGCCCAGGCCCCTTATCTATTCAAGAACAATGACTTGCCCGGTTGGCGCGAAGGTTGCTCCAGGACCTCCGAATAACCCCCGACGCAGCACGCGTCAGCCCACCGTCATCCTCCAAGACGTCGCAAGGCTGCTGCTCCGCATGTCAGTTCCCGCGTACAATCCTGCCAGCGCACCTGCGCAACCCGGCTCGTCGGCCACCGCGGGCCAGGGGATCGGCGCGCAGGCGGCGCAGGGCCACGGACCGCTCGGGGGCTTCGAAGCCCTGATGGCCGCTCTGTTCGGCGCTCAGGGCGCGGAGGGCGCCGCCAACGCGGGAGCCTTGCTTCTGGGCAAGGGCGCCGGGAAGCCCGGGACCGCCGGAACGGCCGCGGCGAACGACGGCAAGGCGAAGACCGCGGACGACGCCAAGGCCGTCGCAACGGACGGTTCCGCGGCCACCGCGACGCCGGACGCCACCCTGGCCCTGCTGCTTCCGACATCGGCGACCATCGTGATCGTCCCGCCGACGCCGACCAAGTCCGGCGAGGCCGCCGCGGCGCCGGCGCTGGCCGCAACTGCGGACAAAAGCCCGGGCCAGACCGCCCTGGCCAAGCTGGCCCAGCTGGCCGGCCAACCGCTGCCTGACGGGATCGACGCGGCCAAGACGCAGGCCGCCACAGCCCAGGCCACCACAGGCCAGGCCGCCACCGCCCAGGCCGCCCTCGCCGCCAGCACGGCGGCCGGCGACGCCGCCACGACGGCCAAGGTCCAGGCGCCCGCACCGCAGACACCCGCACCCCAGGCGCCTGTCTCCCAGGCGCCGGACGCGGCCTTGGTCGTACAGTCCGCCGCTCAGCTCCAGGTTCAGCCGCAAGGCCTGCCCGCGCCGGCGATCGCCCAGGGACCCGTCGTTCCACTTCCTGCTGGCGCGGCGCCCAAACCGAACACGGAGGTCAAGGCCGAGCCAGTGGCGGCGACCGGCGCCAAGGGTGGGGCGCAGGCCGCGAAGTCCGCTCGGGTCGACGGTGCTCCGGCCGAAGCCGCGCCGAACGCCGAGATCGCGGCCAAGGCCGCCAACGCCCTGCAGCCGATCTCCGAGGGCCCGACCAAGGGCGACATCAACGACCGCGGCTCCCAGGCGCCGGCCGTCCAGGCCGGACCGGAGGACGCGCCCCAGCCGGCCGCGGGCCTGGACACCTCGTCCACCACCACGCCGGCCACCCTGATCCACGCCGCGGCGGTCGCCGTGCGCGGGGCGCCGCAGACCGTCGCCAACCTCGCGGCCCAGATCGCCAAGAAGCTCGACGGCCGCTCGACCCGCTTCGACGTCCAGCTCGAACCCGCCGGCCTCGGCAAGGTCGACGTGCGTGTCGAGATCGGCGCCGGCGGCCGGATGAGCGCGGCCATGGCCTTCGACACCCCGCAGGCCGCCGCCGAGCTGAGGTCGCGCGCCGGCGAACTGCAGCGCGCGCTGGAGCAAGCCGGCTTCGACATCTCCGGCGGGCTTTCCTTCGACGTGGCCGGCGACAGCGGACAGGGCGGTCAGGCCCAAGGCCAGAACCCCGACGCCAACCCCAACGCGGCCTTCCGAGGCCAAGCCTTCCAGGCAGTGCTCGACACCGCGGCCGACGCCGCGCCGAGCAGCCAACTCGCGTTCCGGCAAAGCTCAGCCGCGGGCGTGGACATCCGGATCTGAGGACCTCATGACCGTCACCGCCACAACTCCGACGACCCCGGCTCAGCCCGCCGCGAGCTCGACGAACACGACGGCGCTGGGCGCCGCCAGCCTCGCCGACAACTTCAACACCTTCCTCACCCTGCTCACCACGCAGCTGAAGAACCAGGATCCGACCGCGCCGCTGGATTCCAACCAGTTCACCCAGCAGCTGGTGCAGATGACCGGCGTCGAGCAGCAGATCAACGCCAACGACCTTCTGACGCAGTTGGTGGCCAACACCGGCAACGGCATCTCCACGGCGGTCACCCTGATCGGCAAGAACGTCAAGGCCGTGAGCGACACCGCCAACCTGAGCAACGGCCAGGCGCAGTGGACCTACAACCTCAGCGCCGCGGCCTCGGATCTCAAGGTCGAGGTGCTCGACGCCAACGGCAAGGTCGTACACGCCGAGGCGCCGAGCGACATGAAGGCCGGTGACCATGCCTTCAGTTGGAACGGCAAGGACCTGACCAACACCCAGCTGCCGAACGGCGGGACCTACAGCCTGCGGGTGACGGCCCTGGACTCCGCGGGCAACGCGATCACCGAAACCAACTACGTGCAGGGCGTCGTCACCGGCGTGACCCAGAGCAACGGTTCGACCTCGATCACCGTCAACGGCGGCCCGGTGGACTGGTCGAAGGTCACGTCGGTCGAGCAGGTCGCCTCGACAACCCCGACCCCTACGCCGGCGACCGCATGAGACGCCGGCGCTCCTCCCATGAACCCGGACGGCTGAACGACGCCGCTCGACGCCCGCAGCAGGCGGAAACCTAGGAAAGAACGGATCAGACCATGAGCATCAATTCGGCAATGCTAGCCGGGGTTTCGGGCCTGGTGGCCAACTCCTCGGCGCTGGCGGCGATCTCCGACAACATCGCCAACGTCAACACCACCGCCTACAAGCGCAACCAGGTGGATTTCGCCACCATGGTGACGTCCCAGGCGGTCAAGGGGGAATATTCCGCCGGTGGCGTCCAGGGCACGTCCAAGCAGTTCGTCAGCCAGCAGGGCCTGATCCAGAGCTCGTCGTCCTCGACCAGCCTGGCGATCTCCGGCGACGGCTTCTTCGTGGTCACCACCAAGGGCGCCGGCCTGGCCGCGTCGGACCCCCGGGAATTCACCCGCGCCGGCGCTTTCGCGCCCGACGCCGCCGGCTACCTGGTCAACGACGCCGGCCTCTACCTACAGGGCTGGCCGGTGCAGCCGAACGGAACCTTCGCCACCGATCCCTCCGACCTGAGCAAGATCGGCCCGATCAACGTCAAGAACCTCGGCGCGGCGGTCCGCCAGACCAGCAACCTCGGCATCAGCGCCAACCTCGACCAGACTACCCCGGTCGGTGCGGCCGCGGCGACCTACAACAAGGCGACCAAGAGCATGGCGGCCTACGCCGCCACCGGCACCGGCACGCCGCCGGACGCGCCGCCGATGGAGCTCAGCGTCGTCGATTCCATGGGCGGCACGCACAAGTTCGCGCTGGCCTTCGAGAAGACCGCGACGCCGAACACCTGGAACGCGGAAATCTACGCCGTGCCGGCCAGCGACGTCCTGACCACCGGCCCGAACGGCCAGATCGCCGCCGGACTGGTGAAGTTCAACACCGACGGCTCCATCGATCTGGCGAACTCCACCCTGTTCGGCGCGGCCGGCGCGCCGCCGACGATCAACCTCGCCGCCTCGGGCGGCCTGGCGCCGGCCTGGGCGGCGAGCCTCGGCATCGCCGCCCAGCCGCTCAGCCTTGACCTGAGCCAGTTCACTCAGCTTGCCGCCGCCACCACCGTCAACTCGGTGACATCCAACGGCGCGGCCGTCGGCAATATCGTCGGCGTCCAGGTGGGCACTGACGGCGTGGTCTCGGCGCTGTTCGACAACAGCCAGGTCCGCAAGATCGCCCAGGTCGCCATCGCCACCTTCCCCAACGCCGACGGCCTGCAGGCGGTGAACGGCAACGCCTACATGACGGCCATGCCCGCCGGTCAGATGACCTTGAAGACGGCCGGAGCGGGGGGCGCGGGCAAGATCTCGCCCTCCAGCCTGGAGGCCTCGACGGTCGACCTGTCGACGGAGTTCACCGGCCTGATCACCACCCAGAAGGCCTACTCGGCGTCGTCCAAGATCATCACCACCGCGGACAACATGCTGACCGAGCTGATCAACATCATTCGCTAGGCGCGATCTTAATACTGATTAACCGCGGTTAAGACCAGTATGTGCCGAATTAGTACATGGGAAATCAAATGATTAGGTTTCGATTCACTATCACGATTCAGCGGCTGTTAGGGGCCGCGGCCTATTCTGTCGCTCAACAGTGATGGTCGGAAAGACGTAAAGCCATGTTGCAGCAACAGCAGACGCGCACGAACAGCCGCGGGGAGTCGTACGTCATCGGCCCCACGGGCGCGCCGTTGACGCTGAGGGACCTGCCGCCGACCGACACCGGCCGTTGGGTGATCCGCCGCAAGGCCGAGGTCGTCGCCGCGGTCCGCGGGGGCCTGCTCTCGCTCGAGGACGCCCTGGAGCGCTACCGGCTGACGTCGGAAGAGTTCCTGGCCTGGCAGCGATCCATCGACCGTCACGGCCTCGCCGGCCTTCGCACCACACGGCTCCAACAGTACCGCTAGCCTCTTTCCGTTCCCCGAAGAGGTTCGCGTAAGCAGCGGCCGCGCCCCATCCAGGGCGCGGCCGTTTCTCATTTAGCCCCCGGCGTTTCGACCTGGGCGATCAGGTGTTTCGCCAGCTCGGCCTCGCTTTCCGGCACCATCAGCCGGCTGGGCAGGGCGCCGCGGTAGGGTGAGCCGGCGTCGAAGACGAAGGGGTGCAGGCCGCCCTCCTCCAGGATCATCTTCAGGAAGCCCAGGCGCACCGGATCGTGCGTTTCGAGGACGGCGATCACGACCGGACCTCGCCCTGCGGATGGAACGGCGCGCCATGGCCTGCGCCCGGCAGCCGCCGCACGCTGACCAGGATCCGCTCGCGCTCGCCCGGCGCGCGCTCGACCAGCAGGCGCGCCACCTGGGCGTCGTCGTGGAAGGCGTAGCCCTTGATGGCGTCGAGGATCGCCTTGGCCAGATTGTCGAGATCGAGCCACGGCGGGTCGCCGACATATTCCATGCGGATCTCGACGGCGAATTCTCCCCAACTGGGGCGCGAGCCGCGCCAGGCCTTGCGGAAGAACTCGTAGATCAGGGGCTTGTAGTACTTGGCCTGGGTGGTCAGGCCCTCGATCACCACCTCCATCACGCCCTCCGCCTCGCGGGCGCGGACCTTGCCGTGCTGGGTCCAGGCGTCGTCCATGCGTGGCGCTTCCGGCGCGTTAGACGCGCTCGACCTTCACCGCCGTGCCATAGGCCAGCACCTCGGTGATACCGTCCATGATCTCGTTGGCGTCATAGCGCATGGCCAGCACCGCGTCGGCGCCGGCCGCCCGGGCGTGCTCGACCATCAACTGGTAGGCCTCCTCGCGGGCGTGCTCGGCGAGCTCCGTGTAGATCGACAGGTTGCCGCCGAAGATCGACTGGATCGCCCCGCCCAGATTGCCGACCACGCTGCGCGAGCGGACCGTGATCCCGCGAACCATGCCGATGACGGCGGTGACCCGGTATCCGGGCATGTCGTTGGTGGTGGCGACCAGCATGGCTTCGGCTCCGAGCTTGACCGCCCGGGTATATCGCTGGTGAAGCGGCCGCGCCACGCCCGTTGCGGCCCCCCGTTGCAGTGGGGGCGCCCGGCGGCTAGACCCGCCGCATCGCCGACAAGCGCTGCCTGGAACGCCCCGATGACCGCCACCCGCATCGAAACCGACACCTTCGGCCCCATCGAGGTCCCCGCCGACCGCTATTGGGGCGCCCAGACCCAGCGCTCGCTGCAGAACTTCAAGATCGGCTGGGAGAAGCAGCCCCAGCCGATGATCAGGGCGCTGGGGGTGGTGAAACGCGCCGCGGCGGAGGCGAACCTGGCGCTGGGGAAGTTGGACCCGGCGATCGCCGCGGCGATCGTGGCCGCCGCCCAGGAGGTGATCGACGGCAAGCTCGACGACCACTTCCCGCTGACCGTCTGGCAGACCGGCTCCGGCACCCAGTCGAACATGAACGCCAACGAGGTGATCTCGAACCGCGCCATCGAGATGCTGGGCGGCGAGATGGGCTCCAAGAAGCCCGTGCATCCCAACGACCACGTCAACATGAGCCAGTCGTCGAACGACACCTATCCGACGGCCATGCACATCGCCTGCGCCGAGGAAGTGGCGCGCGGCGTCATGCCGGCCATCGAGCACCTGCACGCCGCGCTGACCGCCAAGAGCAAGGCCTTCGCCCACATCATCAAGATCGGCCGCACCCACACCCAGGACGCCACCCCGCTGACGCTGGGCCAGGAGTTCGGCGGCTATGCGCACCAGACGGCGATGTCGGTGCGGCGGCTGAAGGAGACGCTCTACGGCCTCTACGAGCTGGCCCAGGGCGGTACGGCGGTGGGCACCGGGCTGAACGCGCCGGTGGGCTTCGCCGAGAAGGTGGCCGAGCGGATCGCCGACATCACCCGCCTGCCGTTCGTCACCGCGCCCAACAAGTTCGAGGCGCTGGCCGCCCACGACGCCATGGTGTTCAGCCACGGGGCGCTGACCGCCACGGCCGCCGCCCTCTTCAAGATCGCCAACGATATCCGGTTCCTGGGCAGCGGCCCGCGCTCGGGCCTGGGCGAACTCGCCCTGCCGGAGAACGAGCCGGGCTCCTCCATCATGCCCGGCAAGGTCAACCCGACCCAGGCCGAGGCCCTAACCATGGTCTGCGCGCATGTGATGGGGAACCAGACAACGATGGCGTTCGCAGGCTCACAGGGCCACTTCGAGCTGAACGTCTTCAACCCGGTGATGGCCTACAATTTCCTGCAATCCTGCCGCCTCTTGGCTGACGCGGCGGTCTCGTTCACCGACAACATGGTGGTGGGCATCGAAGCCCGCGAGGACAACATCAAGGCCAACCTCGAGCGCTCGCTGATGCTGGTGACGGCGCTGGCGCCGACCATCGGCTACGACAACGCCGCCAAGATCGCCAAGACGGCCCACAAGAACGGTACGACGCTGCGCGAGGAAGCCGTCGGCGGCGGCTACGTCACCAACGAGGAGTTCGACCGGGTGGTGCGGCCGGAGAACATGATCGGGCCGGGGTGAAGCGTGCGCCATTGACGGGACTCGCCAACCGGCGCGTGAAGGCCGGATGGCCAAGGAAACCGTCTACATCGTGCAGAGCTATGTCGCCGGGCGCGGCAAGGCGCTGAAGGCCGAGCAGCAGGTCGGCTGCAAGACCGCCGAGGAGGCCCGCCGCAAGGCCGAACGGCTCGGACCGCTGCGCGTGGGCGTGGTGGCGTTTTCCGCCACGGCGGACACCGAGCTCGGAGACTATGACGAGAACCCGGTGATCCTGTTCAAGTCCGGCCGGCTGCCGCACCCGTTCAGCGAGGCGTAGGGGATCGTCCACCTCCCCTCATCGTCATCGCCCGGCTTGTCCGGGCGACCCATGAACACCGGATGCCGCAAGCAATTCCGCGGAGCCGACGTTGTGCAGCCTTCAGCGCGGAGATCTTGGGTGGCCCGGACAAGCCGGGCCATGACGTTATTTTAATTAAATCACGGGGTTGATTGAATTTTCAGCCTAGGCCAGCCGCGCCACCGCGAAGTCGGCGAGGTCTTCCAGGGCCGGGCGCCAGGGGTTGGCGCCGAAGCCTTCGAGCGCGGCCTTGGCGCTGGCGGCGTAGGCGGCGGCCAGGTCCAGGGTGGACTGCAGGGCGCCGGTCTCGCGCATCAGCTCGCAGGCGCGGTCGAAGTCGGCCGCGGTCTGCTCCCGGCGGTCGACCGTGCGGATCCAGAACTCGCGCTCCGACGCGCCGGTCCGCGCCATGGTGAGCAGCAGCGGCAGGGTGGCCTTGCCCTCGCGGAAGTCGTCGCCGGGGTTCTTGCCCAGCGTTTCGCTGTCGCCGGAATAGTCCAGCGCGTCGTCCACCAGCTGGAAGGCCAGGCCGAGGTCCTGGCCGTACTTGCGCAGCGCCCGGCGGCGCTCGGGCGGCGCGCCTGCGGAAACCGCGCCGGACTCGGCGGCGGCGGCGAACAGTTCGGCGGTCTTGGCCTTGATGATGTCGAGATAGACCTCCTGCGAGAGGTGGAGGTCGTGGGCGCGGGTGAGCTGCAGCACCTCGCCCTCGGCGATGACACGGCTGGCGCGGGCCAGGATCTCCAGGGCCGGCATGGAGCCCGCGCCCACCATCAGCTCGAAGGCCCGCGCGAACAGGAAATCGCCGACCAGCACGCTCGACGGCGCGCCCCAGATCAGGTGGGCGGCGACGCGGCCACGGCGCAGCTGCGAGGAATCCACCACGTCGTCGTGCAGCAGGGTGGCGGTGTGGATGAACTCGACGGCGGCGGCGAGCTTCAGGCAGGCGTCGTCCTGCGCCCCGGCCAGCCGGGCGGCGGCGATCGTCAGCAGCGGCCGCAGGCGCTTGGCGGAGCCTGCGATCAGGTGGTCGGCCAGCGCCGGGATCACGGGCACAGGACTGTCCATGTGCCGGCGGATCATGGCGTCGACCGAGATCATGTCCGGGCGCGCCAACGTCAGCAGCGCGTCCAGCGACGGCGGCTTTTCGGCGACGGCGGGGCGTATGGCGACGTCCAAGCGGACCTCGGCTCCTGGCTTGAGACGGCCGGTGGGGAGGCGGCCGCCGTTGCGAGGGACAATGGTGACGCGATAGGGCACGGTCAAGCGGACCCGCCTCCCGGATCGCGTTACCTTGGCTCACGGATGATCAGCGACACCACCGAAGACCGCGTGCTGGACGGCCGCGTGCGGCTGCGCCAGCCGGTGCGCGGCTATCGCGCCGGGCTCGATGCGGCCCTGCTGGCGGCGGCCTGCGACGCCAGTCCCGGGACACGGGTGATCGAGGCGGGCTGCGGGGCGGGCGGGGCCCTGCTGGCGGCAGCGGCGCGGCGGCCGGAGACCGCCTTCACGGGGATCGAGCGGGATCCCAAGGCGCTCGCCCTGGCCCGTGAGAACATCGCGCTCAATGGCCTGGAGGGCCGCGTCGAGGCGCTGGCGGGCGACGTCGGCAAGCGGTTCTCGGGCCTGGGCCTTGCGCCCTTCGACGCGGCGCTGGCCAATCCGCCGTTCTTCGACGATCCGGACGCCCTGCGCGGGCCCGCGGCCGAGCGGCGCGAGGCCTGGATGGCCGACGACGGGCTGGAGGCCTGGGTGGTCTTCCTGTCCAAGGCGGTGCGCGAGGGCGGCACGATCACCCTGATCCACCGCACCGAGCGGCTGGCCGACATCCTGTCGCTGCTCGCGCCGAAGGCCGGGTCGTTCCAGGTGCGCCCCGTGCTGCCGTTCACCGACCAGCCGGCCAAGCGGGTGCTGGTCCGCGGCGTAAAGACCGGCAAGGCGCCGCTGCGGCTGCTGCCGCCGCTGATCCTGCACGACCGCGAGGGCGGCAAGCACACGCCGCAGGCCGAGGCGATCCTGCGCGGCGAGGCGGCGCTGGAGTGGAGCTAGGCCGCCAGCCCCAGTTGCTCGCGGAAGTCCTTGTGCACCAGGTCCTGCCACTCGGGGCGCCTCTTGATATAGCCGGCCATGAACGGGCAACTCGGCTTGACCTTCAGGCCGTGCTCGCGGGCGTAGCCCAGGGCCGCCTCGGCCAGGGCTGAGCCGACGCCCTTCCCCGCGAAGGCGTCGGGCACGACCGTGTGGGGCAGGACCATGGCGCCATTGTGCAGCACGTACTCGGCGAAGGCCGTCTCGCCGCCGAGGGTCACTTCGAAGCGGTGGGTCCTGTCGTTCATGACGACGTCGAGGGGCTCGGCCATGAGTGCTCCTTGCGGGTCCTTCTTGACCCAGGACGGGCCGGGGGCCAAGGTCCAGCCTGCACGCACGCGAACCTTGAACGGAGGAGGACCTTGATGACGCCTATTGCCACAGCCCTTCGCCGCGTCGCCGTGCGGGTTGCCTAGGCAGCCGATCCTCTCTCGAAAAGACGGGATTCCGCGGTCGACGCCTGATTGGCTCGAACCTGCAAGGAAACCCTGACATTGCTCACCAAATACGGCTGGAGCCCCGCGCTCCAGCACGACTTCCAAACCTTCGCGGCGCAGGGCCTGGTCCCGGCCCGCGTCATCGTCCAGCAGCGCAACCTCTATCGGCTCGTCACCGACACCGGCGAGATCGAGGGCCGCATCTCCGGCCGCTTCGCCCACGAAGCGGCGGCCCTTCACGAGAATGGGGGCGGCTATCCGGTCACCGGCGACTGGGTGGCGGCGGAACTGAAGGGCGGGGCGGCGGTCATCGCCCACGTCCTGTCGCGCACGACGGCCTTCACGCGCATGGCGGCCGGAACCGCCAAGGACATGCAGGTGGTGGCGGCCAACGTCGACACCGCCCTGCTCTGCGCCTCGCTGAACGCCGAGCTCAACCTGCGCCGGCTGGAGCGCTACCTCGCGACCGCCTACGAGAGCGGGGCGGCGCCCGTCATGCTGCTCACCAAGGCTGACGCCTGTGAGGATCCCGGGCCGCTGATCGAGAGCGTGCAGGAGATCGCCTTCGGCGTGCCGGTGCTGGCGGTGTCGGTGAGGACCGGCCAGGGGCTGGAGGCGCTGTCGGCGCTCCTGGCGCCCGGCAAGACGGCGGTGCTGCTGGGCTCGTCCGGGGTCGGCAAGTCCACCCTGGTCAATGCGCTGGCCGGCGCGGAGCGAATGGCCACTCGGGAAATCCGCGAGGACGACGCCCACGGACGCCACACCACGACCCACCGGGAGCTGATCCTGCTGCCGTCAGGCGCGCTGATCCTCGACACGCCGGGGATGCGGGAGCTGGCGCTCTGGGACTCCGAGGCCGGGGTGGCGGCCGCCTTCGCGGAAACCACCGCCCAGGTGGACGAGCTGGCCCAGGGCTGCCGCTTCCGCGACTGCGCCCACGACCGGGAGCCCGGCTGCGCGGTGCAGGCGGCGCTGGCCGACGGGACGCTCGACGCCGAGCGTTGGCAAAGCTTCCAGAAGCTGCAGCGCGAACTGGCGCACACCGTCCGCAAGGAGGATCCGCTGGCGGCGGCGGCCGAGCGCAAGCGATGGGCGGCGATCCACAAGGCCGGGCGAGCCCGGATGAAGGCCAAGCGAGAGGTGGACGATTAGGCGTCCGCCTCGCCGACCACCTTGCGGTAGAGGTGCCAGCTTGCGTGGCCCAGCAGGGGCACCACGAAGATCAAGCCGACCAGCGCCGGGATCGAGCCCAGCACCAGCAGGACGGCGACGATCGCGCCCCACAGGATCATCGTCCCCGGATTGGCGGCGAAGGCGCGCAGCGAGGTACGCACCGCCGTCGTCATGCCGACGTCGCGGTCGAGCAGCAGCGGGAAGGACACCACGCTGATCGCAAACGCGAACACCGCGAACAGGAAGCCGACGCCGATGCCGGCCGCGATCATCGTCCAGCCGCCGCCGGTGGTGAACAGGCTGCGCTCGAAGGCGCCGACCGTCTGCGGCGCCGCGCCGCCCAGGGTGGCCAAATATATCTCCCAGGCCACGCCGAGCCAGACGAAGAACAGCACCAGCAGGACTGCGCCCAGGCCGAGGATGGAGCCGATGGCCGGCGACTTGAACACACCGAAGGCGTCGAGCCAGGTCACGGGCAGGCCCTGCTCGCGGCGCCGGCTGAGTTCGTAGAGGCCGACCGCGGCGAAGGGGCCGATGATGGCGAAGCCGGACGCCAGCGGAAACAGCAGCGGCAGCAGGTCGAGGCTGAAGGCCAGCCGCGCGAGGACGAGGCCGGCCAGCGGATAGATCAGGCCGATGAACAGCACGTCGTCGCGGGTGGCGCCGACATCGGCCATGCCCTTGCGCAGGGCGTCCCACAGGTCGGCGGCGCCGATCCGGCGGACCGCCGGGATCGCCTGCCCGACGTGGCGGTCCAGCCTCGGCAGCATGGTGCGGCCGACGTCGGAGACGGCCCAGCCGAGCTTCTCCAGGAAGAATTCAAAGGGGTTCTCGACGTGATTTTCAGAGGGACGTTCGGCGGCCATGCGCAATCTCCCGGACCATTGGTCTGGAGCGTGGCCTGGCGGCACGGCTCGGGTGCGTGGCAGACCACAACCCAGAAGGAACCGCGGTCAGCCTAGCATGGAAGCCGGCGTAGGGGAGCCCAACCCGCGCTCATCCCCTCAAAAGCGGGGATGAGCGGTGCTTGAGGGGGCGGCTCAGTTGCGCGCGGTGTCCACCAGCTTGTTCTTGGTGATCCAGGGCATCATGGCGCGCAGGCGCTCGCCCACCTCTTCGATCTGATGCTCGGAGCCGCGACGGCGGATGGCCTTGAAGCTGGCCTGGCCGGCGGCGTTCTCGTTCATCCAGTCGCGTACGAAGCGGCCGGACTGGATGTCGTCCAGGATGCGCTTCATCTCGGCCTTGGTTTCCGGCGTCACCACGCGCGGGCCCGAGACGTACTCGCCGTACTCGGCGGTATTGGAAATCGAGTAGTTCATGTTGGCGATGCCGCCTTCGTAGATCAGGTCGACGATCAGTTTCACCTCATGCAGGCACTCGAAATAGGCCATCTCCGGGGCGTAGCCGGCCTCCACCAGGGTCTCGAAGCCCGCGCGGATCAGCTCGACGAGGCCGCCGCAGAGCACGGCCTGCTCGCCGAACAGGTCGGTCTCGCATTCCTCGCGGAAGTTGGTCTCGATGACGCCGGAGCGCCCGCCGCCGATCGCCGAGGCGTAGGCCAGGCCCAGGTCCATGGCGCCGCCGGTGGCGTCCTGGTGCACCGCGATCAGGCAGGGGACGCCGCCGCCCTTCTGGTATTCGCCGCGCACGGTGTGGCCCGGGCCCTTGGGCGCCACCATCAGCACGTCGACGCTCGACTTGGGCTCGATCAGGCCGAAGTGGACGTTGAGGCCGTGGGCGAACAGCAGGGCCGCGCCATCGCGCAGGTTGGCCTCGATGTCGGCCTTGTAGATGTCGCGCTGCAGCTCGTCGGGGGCCAGCACCATGATCATGTCGGCCCACTTGGCGGCGTCGGCGACGCTCATCACCTTCAGGCCGTCGGCCTCGACCTTCTTGGCGGTGGCCGAGCCGGGCTTGAGGGCCACGGCGACGTTCTTGACGCCCGAATCCTTGAGGTTGAGCGCGTGGGCGCGGCCCTGGGAGCCATAGCCTACGATGGCGATCTTCTTGTCCAGGATGCGGGAAAGGTCGGCGTCGCGGTCATAGTAGACGCGCATGATTGTTCTCCTGGATGGTCAAGAAGCTGCGCTCGTACGCAACGGGGTGCGGGAAAGCGCGCGCTTTCCAGCGGTTTTTTGCTCAAAGGTCAAGGGAAGCGACGTCACAGCCGCAGCCGCGCCATGGAGATGGAGTCGACGTAGGCGCCGGCGCGCCACGAGAAGGCGCGGTGGAGCCCTTCCCGCTCGAAGCCGAACCGCTCGTAGAGCGCGATGGCGCGGGCGTTGTCGGCGTAGACGCTCAGTTCCAGCCGCTTGAGGTTCAGCCAGTCGTCAGCCACCGAAACCACGGCGGCAAACAGTGCGGTCCCGGCCCCGCGGCCGGCATAGGCGTCGTGCACAGCCATTCCGATCGAGGCGGCGTGAGCGCGGCGGGGATTCTCCTCTGGGTGCAGGCCCGCCATGCCGATCACCTTGCCGTCGATCACGGCGACCAGGCGGGTATGGCCAGGCGGGGACGCCGTCAAACGCTTCTGGCGGGCCTCCAGCGAGGTGTAGGGCAGCTGGAGGGTGTTGGCGTAGGCCAAGGGCTGGTTCCAGGCCTCGGTCAGGTCAGGCAGGTCCGCGGGCTCCAGCGCGCGGATCAGGATGTCGGTCTTGGGTGGCGGGTCCATGATCGGTCTCCGTTGGCGGGACGGACGGGGACCAAAAGAAAAGCCCCGTCCGGATCCGGCGGGGCTGGTGTGGCGGTCTGTGCTTCAGGTGGGTCTGTTAGCGCACGACGTCCTTCACCGGCCCGCCAGAAGCGGTCCGCGTGATAAGTACGAAGGTCATGAGCGTCGCGCGCATGCGGCGTGCATAAACCGTTAGCCGAAGCTTGGCAAAGCCCACTGCATGATCCCGGTCACCGACACCCTCGCCATCGAAGACGACGAGATCAGCGAGAAGTTCGTGCGCGCGTCGGGCCCTGGCGGCCAGCACGTCAACACCTCAAGCTCGGCGGTGGAACTGCGGTTCGACGCGCGCAACTCCCCCTCCCTGCCCGACGACGTGAAGCACCGCCTGGAGCGCGTGGCCGGCAGCCGGATGAACCAGGAGGGCGTGATCGTGATC
Organism: Phenylobacterium sp.; assembly: GCF_028290885.1. Taxonomy (GTDB): domain Bacteria; phylum Pseudomonadota; class Alphaproteobacteria; order Caulobacterales; family Caulobacteraceae; genus Phenylobacterium. The sequence goes on along the minus strand of NZ_JAQGIZ010000091.1, from coordinate 13,039 downwards.
TTCGCCCAGAGCCACCGCAGCCAGGAGATGAACCGCCAGGACGCCCGCGCGCGGCTGATCGACCTGATCGAACAGGCGACGCACAAGCCCAAGCCGCGCAAGAAGACCCGGCCCACCTACGCGTCCAAGCTGAAGCGCCTGGAGGGCAAGTCGAAGCGGTCGGGGGTGAAGGCCATGCGGGGAAGGCCGGGGCGGGAGGATTGAGCCCCTGGCGCGATTTCGCCGCATTGGCCTATATGCTCGCCGCCATGGCCGATCGCGCTCCTCTCCTCGCCGCCGCCGCCCTTCTGGGCCTGCTCACCGCCTGCGCGCCGATCTATGGCCCGCCGCCGCCCGGACGCATGGCGAGCCTGCCGGCTGACGACAGCTTCCGGGCCGGCGACTTCGCCTGGTCCAAGGCGCCCGGCCATAACACCCTGGTCGGCGCCCTGGTCTTCCACAGCGGGGCCGTCCGCTACACCTGCGCCGGGGCGACCGTGGTGCTGACGCCGGAGACGCCGTGGTCACGCAGGCGGATGATGGTGCTCTACAGGTCCGACCAGCGCTCGGCGCTGCCGACCGAGGAGGTCCGCAGCCGCACCGCCCAGGCGCCTCCGGGCGATTCCAACCCCTATGTGAAGCGCGCGACCTGCGACAGCTCCGACCACGTCAGCTTCTCCGGCCTGCCGGACGGGGCCTGGTATGTGGTCACCCTCGCCAAGCCCGCGCCCGGCCATAGCGGCCAGAGCCTGGCCATGATGCGCCGCGTGGTTACTCGCGGCGGCCGGGCGACGACCTTCGAGTTCTAGGCGCGCTCCCCTCCCCCGAACTTTCACGCGAACCGCAACGCTCCATCCGCGTTTTCCTGCGTCGGGACAAAAAACGGAGGAATGTTTCCTATGCGTAAGCTGATGTTCGCCGGTCTTGCCGCGGCCATGTTGGTCGGCTCGGCCGGCGCCAGTTCCGCCCAGCCGGTCGTCGTCGAACGCTACGGCCACTGGGAACCGGCGTGGGGCGCTGCGCCGCCGCCGCCGCTGCGCCGCTGGCACAACTGGCGCGGCCACGAGGCGAACTGGTACGGCCACGTGCACAACTGCATGGTGCGCTACCACGGCTATGACGCCCGTCGCGATATGTACCGCGAAGGCCGCCGCTGGGTCAGTTGCCGCGACTGATCGCGCTGAAAGCAGCGTTCAAGGGGCCCCGGTTCGCGCCGGGGCCTTTTTCTTTGCCGTTTCAGTCACTTGACGCCGGGTCAGGAGGTCGTCCGCCACGCCAGGGCAAGCTGCGCGCTAGGAACCGAGTTTGCCGACGAACGCTATCCCCCGCCTGGGATGCCTCGAATTGGAGGTTGTTATGCGTAAGTTGCTTGTCGCCGCTGCGGCCGGCGCCTCGGTCTTGAGCGGCGCGATGATCGCCCAGGCTGTGCAAGCGCAGCCCTACGGCTACTACCCGCCGGCCGGCGCCTACTACGCGCCCGCCTACCGTTACGACAGCTATGGCCGGCGCTACTTCGAGGACCGCTACGGCCGGCACTACGTCGACGCCGCGCCGCGCTCTGACTACGACGACGCCCCGGCCGGCCTGGCCGGCGCCCTGATCGGCTCGGTGATGGGCGGCGTGCCCTACGACCGCTACGGCGCCGACCCCAACGGCATGATCGCCCGCGACGGCCACCGCCTCAAATGCAAGCTGACGGACGACTATGACGGCCGCTACGGCCGCTACACGACCCACCGGGTCTGCTACTAGTCGCGACCGTCGCTAGCCGACGCGAAGACGCCCGCCGGGAGACCGGCGGGCGTTTCGCTAGTGCACCTTCGCCCGGTCGATGATCAGGCCGTCCTCGCCGGCGGTGACGTCGATGACCGCGCCGTCCTCCAGCTCGCCGGCCAGCAGCTTTCGGGCGATGGGATCGACCAGCTCCTTCTGGATCACCCGCTTCAGCGGGCGGGCGCCGTAGACCGGGTCGTAGCCGCGCTCGGCCAGCCAATGGGTGGCGGCCGCATCGAGGGCGATCGACATCCGCCGGTCGGCGAGCAGCTTCTCCACCCGCTGCAGCTGGATGCGGACGATATCGTCCATCGCGTGACGGCCCAGCCGCTTGAAGAGGATGATTTCGTCGATGCGGTTCATGAACTCCGGCCGGAAGTGGCGGCGGACCACGTCCATCACCGAGGCGCGCGCGGCCTCCACGTCCTCGCCCTCGTCGAGGGTGGCGAGGAATTCGGAGCCCATGTTCGAGGTCATGACGATGAGGGTGTTACGGAAGTCGACCGTGCGGCCCTGGCCGTCGGTGAGCCGGCCGTCGTCCAGCACCTGCAACAGCACGTTGAAGACGTCGGGATGGGCCTTCTCGACCTCGTCGAACAGCACCACCTGGTAGGGCCGGCGGCGCACCGCCTCGGTCAGCGCCCCGCCCTCGTCGTAGCCGACGTAGCCGGGGGGCGCGCCGATCATCCGGCTCACCGAGTGCTTCTCCATGTACTCGCTCATGTCCAGGCGGGTGATGGCGTGCTCGTCGGCGAACATGAACTCAGCCAGCGCCTTGGTCAGCTCGGTCTTGCCGACGCCGGTGGGGCCCAGGAACAGGAACGAGCCGATCGGCCGGTTGGGGTCCTGCAGGCCGGCGCGGGCGCGGCGCACCGCGTCGGAGACCGCCAGCAGCGCCTCCTCCTGGCCGACCACGCGCTGGCGCAGCGCGTCTTCCATCTTCAGCAGCTTCTCGCGCTCGCCCTCCAGCATCTTTTCGACCGGCACCCCGGTCCAGCGGGAGACCACCGCGGCGATCTGCTCGGCGTCGACCACCTCGGGGGAGACCGCGTCCTGGTCGGCCTTGGATTCTTCCTCGGCCAGGCGCTTTTCCAGCGTCGGGATTTCGCCATAGGCGATCTCCGAGGCGCGCTGCAGGTCGCCGCGGCGCTGGGCGGTGATCAGTTCGGCGCGCAGACGCTCGAGCGCCTCGCGGGTCTGGGCGGCGGAGGAGACCTTCTCCTTTTCCGAGCGCCAGCGGGCGGTCATCTCTGCGGACTGGGCTTCCAGCTCGTCGAGCTCGTCCTCCAGCTTCTCGAGCCGGGCCCTGGAGGCGGCGTCGGTCTCCTTGGTGAGCGCCTCGCGCTCGATCTTCAGCTGCACGATGCGCCGGTCGATCTCGTCCAGCTCCTCGGGCTTGGAATCGACGGCCATGCGCACCCGGCTGCCGGCCTCGTCCATCAGGTCGATGGCCTTGTCGGGCAGGAAGCGGTCGGCGATGTAGCGGTGGGAGAGGGTCGCGGCGGCCACGATGGCGCTGTCGGAGATGCGCACCCCGTGGTGCAGCTCGTACTTCTCCTTCAGGCCGCGCAGGATGGAGATGGTGTCCTCCACCGTCGGCTCGCTGACGAACACCGGCTGGAACCGGCGGGCCAGGGCGGCGTCCTTCTCGACGTTCTTGCGGTACTCATCGAGGGTGGTCGCGCCCACGCAGTGCAGCTCGCCGCGGGCCAGCGCCGGCTTGAGCAGGTTGGAGGCGTCCATGGCCCCTTCGCTCTTCCCGGCGCCGACCAGGGTGTGCATCTCGTCGATGAACAGGATGATCGAGCCTTCGGCGGCGGTGACTTCGTTCAGGACGGCCTTCAGCCGCTCCTCGAACTCGCCGCGGTACTTCGCGCCGGCGATCAGCGAGCCCATGTCGAGCGCCATCAGCTGCTTGTCCTTCAGGCCCTCGGGCACGTCACCATTGACGATGCGCAGCGCCAGGCCCTCGACGATGGCGGTCTTGCCGACGCCGGGTTCGCCGATCAGGACGGGATTGTTCTTGGTGCGGCGGGAGAGCACCTGGATGGTGCGGCGAATCTCCTCGTCGCGGCCGATCACCGGGTCGAGCTTGCCGTCGCGGGCGGCCTGGGTGAGGTCGCGGGCGTAGCGCTTGAGCGCATCGTAGCCCTCCTCGGCCGACGCGCTGTCGGCCGTCTTGCCCTTGCGCATGGCGGCGGCGGCGGACTCCAACGCTCTCGCGGATACGCCGGCGTCCTTCAACGCCTTGCCGGCGTCGCCGCCTTCCTTGGCGATGGCGATCAGCAGGCGCTCGGTGGTGACGAAGGCGTCGCCGGCCTGCTTGGCGCCGGCCTCGGCGTCGGCGAACACCCGCGCCAGCTCGGGCTTCATATAGAGCTGGCCCGAGCCGCCCTCGACCTTGGGTATCTTGCCAAGCGCAGTGTCGACCGCCTGGTCGGCTTCGTCGGGCCGCCCGCCGGCGCTCTGGATCAGCGCGCGCGACAGCCCGTCCTTTTCCTCGAGCAGCACCTTCAGGAGGTGTTCCGGCGTGAGCTGCTGGTGGCCGCGGGCCAGCGCCAGGCTCTGCGCCGACTGGATCGCCTGTTTGGCGCGGTCGGAATAGACGTCGATGTTCATTGGGTCCCCTCAGGTAGGCGAATAGGCAGGACCGCCTCATCAAGCACAGTCCAGCCTCCTGCGATGTAGTGTTGCGGATAGGCCACACAACCCCCGGACTCCGCACCCTGCGGCCCTCCGCGTCCAGGCTTGCCGTGAATGTCGGTCTCACGCCTCTTCAACCGGGCGCCGCCGCCACCATCTGCGCAGCGCCGGGGGTCCGATGGTTGTGCACAGGAGCCTCGAAATGCGTGCCGTCCGCACCCTCGCCCTTTCGGGAGCGGCCGCCGCCGCCCTCGCGTCGCAAGCCCACGCCGGCGGCTTCTACCTTCAGGAGCAGTCGGTGCGCGGCACGGGCCGCGCCTATTCCGGCGAGGTCGCCGACCAGGGGCCGGAGTCGCTGTGGTGGAACCCGGCGGCGATCGCCCGCTCGCCGCGCGAGGCCTATGTCGGCGCGAGCGCGATCTTCGTCCAGTCGAAGGTCGAGAACACCGGCTCGACCATCACCTACCCCGGCGGCGTGACCCTGCCGGTGGGCGGTGAGGTGGCGGGGTACAATCCGATCCAGAACGGCGCGGTCCCCAGCTTCGCCGTCTCGACGCCGATCGGGGACCGCTTCGCCGTGGGCCTGTCGCTCGCCGCGCCCTACAACTTCACCACCAGGTACAGCCGCCAGGCCTGGGCCCGCTACGACGCGCTGGACTCGCGCCTGACCACCGCGGACCTGCAGCTCACCGGCGCGATGAAGGTCACCGACTGGCTCGACCTCGGGGTCGGCGTCGACGCCCAGTATACTGACGCCAAGCTGCAAACCGCCCAGCCGAACCTGTCGCCGGCCCTGCCCGACGGGATCTCGCAGCTCAGCGGCAGCGGCTGGAACTATGGCTGGACGGTGGGCGCCCAGGCGCATTTCGACCGGCTGTCCCTGGGCGCCAGCTATCGCTCGGCCATGGATCACGACCTCAGCGGACGGGTGTTCGTCGGCGGGCTGCTGGGCCCGCTGGCGGCCGGCAACACCGATGCCTCAGGGTCGGCCAGCTTCACCACGCCATGGATCGCGACGGTCGGCGCCCGCTACCGCGTCACCGACAAGCTGACCCTCGACGCCCAGGCCCAGCGATTCGGCTGGAGCGAGTTCAACGCCATACGGGTCCAGACCGGCGGGACCACCCAGGTCCTGGCGCAGGGCTATAAGGACACCACCTCCGGCGGGGTCGGCGCCGACTATGCGGTGAACGATCGTCTGACCCTGCGCGCCGGCGTCCAGTACGACCCGACGCCGACGCCGGACGCCGCGCGCACCGCCCGCGTGCCGGACGGCGACCGCTGGCTCTACGCGGTCGGCGCAACCGGGCGCTTAAGCGAGCGCACCCAGATCGACGCCGGCCTCACCTACATCGATTTCGCCAACAGCGACGTCCACCACGACACCATCTTCTACCCAGGCACGCCGGCCGCGATCACCACCGCCTTGCGCGGCAGTGTCAAAGGCCAGGGCTATGTGATGGCCGTGGGCCTGCGGACCCAGTTCTAGCGGGCTCAGTTCAACTGGGACTTCTTCGGCGGCTCGGGCGGCATGGGCGCCACGGGCACGCCGTCGTCGATGAGCTCGCGGACCTCGCCGGCGGTCGCCTGGCCGTAGATGCCGCGGTCCTCGGAGCGGCCCTCGTGGATGGCGCGGGCTTCGGTCGCGAAGGCGTCGCCGACGTCGTCGAAGTTCTCCTCCACGTGCCGGCGGATGCGGCCCATGGCCTCCATCATCATTGACTGTGTTTGGGCCTGGGTCTGAGCCGGCGACGGCTCCTGCGCGCGGCGCTTCGTGCCGGCGACGGCGGGAGCCATGATCGCCTTGCGCACCGCCTTGGAGGCGCACACCGGGCATTCGATCAGGCCGCCCGCCTGCTGGTCGTCGAAGTCGGCGGAGGCCCCGAACCAGCCCTCGAACTCATGCTCGCGGTCGCAGACCAGGGCGTAGCGGATCATGCGCGCACCCCCTCTTGCCCAAGAACCCGGGGGGCGGCGAACGCCCGGGCGTTTGCGAGCACGGGGATGGCGGCGCGGGCCCTGGCGGCGGCGGTAAGGTCGAGATCGGCGATCAGCACGCCCGGCTCGTCGTGGTCCAGCTGCGCCAGCACCTCGCCCCACGGCGCGACCACGATCGAGTGGCCATAGGTGCCGCGGCCGTCCTCGTGGCGGCCGCCCTGGGCCGGGGCGAGCACGAAGGCGCCGGTCTCGATGGCCCGGGCGCGCATCAGCACCTCCCAGTGGGCCGCGCCGGTCGGCCGCGTGAAGGCCGAGGGGATGGTCATCACCTCGGCGCCGGCCAGCGCCAGCGCGCGGTAGAGCGCCGGGAAGCGCAGGTCGTAGCAGACGGTCATGCCGAGCCGGAGCTCGCCCGCCCGGGCGGTGACGGCCCGGTCGCCCGGCTCATAGGTCGCCGATTCCCGCGAGCTCTCGCCGGTCGGCAGGTCGACGTCGAACATATGCAGCTTGTCGTAGGTCGCCGTGACCGCCCCCTGCGGCGACACCAGCACCGAGCGGTTGGCCGCCTTGCCGTCCTCGCGCTCGACCAGGGCCGAGCCGATCAGCAGCCAGACGCCGAGGTCCTTGGCCGCCTGGCGCAGACCGGTGACCACCACGTCCTCCTCTAGGGATTTCAGCATCGGCAGCAGGGCCGCGCGGTCCTTCTGCAGGACGTTGGTCCCCTCGGGCGTGGCGATGAACTTCGCGCCCTGCCCGGCCGCGTCGCGGACCATCGGCAGCACGTGCGCCAAGGCGGCCTGCGGCGTGGCCGGCGTACGGGTCTGGATGAGGGCGATCTTGGTCATCGGGGCAACCTACTCTTCCCCCGGCACGGGGGAAGTGGCCCGACAGCCGCTTGGCTGGAGGGTCGATGGGGGAAGTCGGAGGGAAAAGGCCACTTCCCCCATTGTCGGCCGGGCTTCGCCCATTGCCGACATTTCCCCCGTACCGGGGGAAGGCAAAATTAAGCCGCGGCCTGCAGCAGGGGGTCGAGCTTTCCGGCGCGGTCGAGGGCGACCAGGTCGTCGCAGCCGCCGATGTGCATGTCGCCCACGAAGATCTGCGGGAAGGTGGCGCGGCCCGAGCGGCGCATCATCTCCTGGCGCTTTTCCGGATCGAAGCCGGCGTCGATCTCGGTGAAGTCCACGCCCTTCTGTTCGAGCAGGGACAGCGCCCGCACGCAGTAGGAGCAGTAGGGCTTGGTGTAGATGGTGACGTGGGACATGCGGTTCTAACTCGATACCTGTCGCGGAAGCTTCATATAGTGAGTCTGGACATCTCTTTAACGCGGGCGACCACTGCGACATCCACGCGCACCGCGCCGGCGGCCTTCAGCGCGCGTGCGCAGCCCTCGGCGGTGGCGCCGGTGGTCATCACGTCGTCGATCAGCAGGATGCGCTTGCCGGCCACCTGACCGGCGCGCCTGGCCGGGACCTCGAAGGCGCCGGCGACGTTGCGGCGGCGGCCGGCGCCGGACTTGCCCCCTTGTGTGGCGGTGTCGCGGCGGCGGATGAGCGCGTCGGGCAGGTAGGGCGCGCCGGCGAGGCGCGAGAGCGGGCGGGCGATCTCGGCGGCCTGGTTGTAGCGGCGGCCGAGCAGGCGCGAGGGATGCAGCGGCACCGGCGCGATGGCGTCGGCCGTCTCCACCAGGTCGCGGGCGGCGCGCGACAGCCAGCGGGCGAACAGCGGGGCGAGGTCCAGCCGGTCGGCGTGCTTCAGCTTCAGGATCGGCTCGCGGGAGGTCTCGTCATAGAGGCAGGCGGCCCGCGCGGCGTCGAAGGCGCGGGGTTTCGCGAGGCAGGCCGCGCAGCGCGAGCCGATGTCGAACTCGAAGGGCGCGCCGCAGCACGTCGTTATGAGTACGGTCGGCTGTGCCTTGAAATCCGGAGGCAAAACAAACACCTGTGACCGCAATGACTGACCCCGCCCAAATCCCCGCATATCTCTACGTCCGTTTCTCCACGCCTCGGCAGGAGAAGGGTTCTTCAAAGGACCGCCAGCTTGAGGACTGTCGTGCGTTCATTGAACGCATGGGTTGGAGCGAAGTCGAAGTCATCGAAGACCTTGGTTGTTCGGCGTGGAAAGGCGTCCACTTGAAGTCCGGAAACCTCGGCAAACTCGCCACCCGAATTTTCGAGGGTGAAATCCCAAGGGGCTCGATTCTGGTGGTCGAAGATTTGGATCGCCTCAGCCGTCAGAAGCCGATGGTAACTCACGCGTGGATTCATCGGGTTTGCGAAGCGGGCGTCAAGATCGCGAGCGTCAAAGGCAACAAGGTTTTTGATGCGGAAAACTTCGACGCCAGCCTGATGGATATGTTCGACGTGCTTTTTCAGGCGGACGCCGCGAACAAGTACGCCGAGAGGCTCAGCCGACTTTCAAAGGCGTCATACGATAGCCGACTGAAGGAAGCCCGCGAGAAGGGCACCGCCGTTCACACGGTCGGCCCGGCATGGCTTCAGGCGGTCGGTAAGCGGCCCAACATCACTTGGCCGCGCATCCCGGCGCGGGTGAAGATCGTCCGCGAAATCTACGACCTGACCGCCGCCGGACAGCCGCCGTGGGGCATTGCCAAGATGTTCAACCAGCGGGGGGAACTGAGCTTCACGGGCAAGGCGTGGGAGCGGACGGCCATCGTACGAATCCTCCGCAACCGCGCCGTTGAAGGCGACCGCGCCGTTGGCGAAGGCAAGAACAGCAAGCCGACAGGCGAGGTGCTGCTCGGGTACTACGGCGATCCAATCGTGCCTCTCGATGTCATCGCCGCCGCCCGCGCCATGCTGGACCGGCGGCGCCGAGGCAAGGGCCGCAACTCCGGCGCCGTGAACAATCTTTTCGGGCAGAAACTCCGCTGCGGACAATGCGGTGGGCGGATGATGTTGGGCGGTTATCGGAGCAACTTTCTCACCTGCTACGACGCCAGCCGGGGTAATGGTTGCGACCACACGGATACCTTCAAATATCGGCCCTTCGAAGCCGAGGCGCTGGAGACAATCCTCCCCATCGCGCTTGATGAGCGCTATTTCAGGCAGGCCAAGAAATCGAACTATCTGGGGCTTGAGATCGCCACCGTCGAAAAGGACATCCGCGACAAACAGGCGGAAGCCAAACGGCTCGTGAGCCTTCTCCAGCGGAACGAGAGCCCCACGACCGAGGCCGCGCTTGTGGAATTGGAGGCCGAGATCGGAAAGCGCAACGCGAGCCTCACGGCCCTCAATACCCAACTCGCCGAGGCGCAGGGGGCCGCCACCGCCGAAGCCCACCTAGAGCGCATGTACGCCGTGAAGGACGCCCTTCGCCATCCGCAGGACGACGTGAGGCTCCCGGCTAGGCTTCGGGTCGCGGAGGCGTTGAGCGCAGTTATCGAGCGGGTCCATTGCACAGCGTGGAGCGCCGATGATCGCGCCTTCTACGTAATCTTCAAGAATCTCAAGATGACCCGTTTCGAGGACGACGGCACAACCACCGACTTCTCCCCGCCCCCGCTGACGCTCAAGGTCGCGGCCTAGAGAACCGTCGATTCGGCGGCGTGCCTGAGAGTCGTCGCCCTGCCCTGGTGGCACTGGTGGCGCCCGCCTGCCTCAGCGTCCGGTGACGCCCGCCACGCCCGCCGTGCGCATCACCCCTCGCAGCGATTTGGCGGCGGCGGCGTGCGGGCCGAGCCCAACCACCTGACCACCCCCGGCGCCGACGCCGGCCCGCCTCGCGCAAGGCTATCGGACCTCGGGCTTAGAGGTTCTCAGCAGTATTCGTATCTCCGGCACTCGCCGTTGCTTAGCGATTTCTTGACGCGACGGCCTTTTCGTGCGATAAGAACGGAATACTTAAATCTCTCCCACACTCTAGCGCGGGGCGCGACAGCAACGGAGCTTCAATAATGGATAAATGAAAAATGCGCGATCCGAAATCATTGCATGCGAAAATACTCGAACGCCTGAAGCATCTCGCGGCAACCCGGCCGGACCTTGGCCTGGACCCGAACGAGGGAAAGCTTAGCTCCCTGACCTTCATGATGAACGGTGACTATCGCCTGAACGCTGACGGCGAGGTGGAGTGTTTAAGCGGCGCGAAGTCTATTGCCGACGAACTCTGTTTCTATGCCGAAAAAGCACCCTACGCGTTTCTATCACGCGAAGAGCCGGCCAAGACTGAGACGCCCGCGTTGCCGAAGCCGCTCAATAGCGAGGAGAGGGCGAAGGGGCGTCTTGAGGAATCCAACAAGAAACTAGCTGAAGACCTCCTGAAGGAAACGGAAGTTAAGAAAATGGCGGAGCGCGCGGCGATAACAATGCTGTTGAAGGGGGACTCCGATGACCGGTAACGAAGAAATCCCCTCGGGGATGCTTTGGTGTTTTGAGGACTTTTGTCATCGTCTCCCTGGCGTTTCGCTTAGGGCACTCACCAATTTGTCAAACAACGGCGGGTTTGTGCCATTTTGTAGATTCACGCCGCATGGAAAACCTTGGTGGAATTCAAGGCAGGTCGATTCCTACATCCGCGAGAAGATGAGCCTTGTTGCTTCGGTTGGGGGCGACGGTGCGTGACCTCGACCCCCGCGCCGTCACCGCCTACCTCGAATCCGGTATCGACGCCTTGGCGAAAACTTGGAAGGCCGAGATCGTGGCGCTGGATGACGGAACGCCGCTGGCGTTGCGCATCGTTTTCGAGGGGCGGGAGAAAGTGGTTCCGATCAAGCTGACAAGACGAAGTTTGACGCTCGGCGAAGAGACCATCATCGGCCTCGGAAACTATAGTTCGAGCGAGACCATGATCCGCGCGGTGGCCGTGCAGATTGCTCAATTCGCCGGGGACATTCGCCCGCTTTTACTTCTCTGAGCCGCGCCGTAGCACCGACGAACTAGCTCTCGCCGCCGCCGACCCGGCAGCGACAGGGGCGGCGCGCGCCGGGCCGAACACAGGCTAGGCCCGGCGCGTGTCCGTTCAAAAGAGCTGCGTACACGGGTTCGCTGGGCCGCCGACTGAGGCCGCTGGCGGGCGCCGCCGGGGGTGATGCAGGCTCCGCAAGGAAAAGGCCGCCTCGCAGTCAGCGTTCCGCAACATTCACGATCCGCGTTGTCTTCAGATAGTAAGTGTTGCCAGCTAGAATGGCCTAAATCGTGGGACCTTATCCTAGACTTGACTTAATCCGTCCGTCCGCACATAAAAAATGCCCCGCCGACGTTGGTAGCGTCGGACGGGGCGTAATTGAGATTGACAACAATGTCCCTACACGACGACCTGACTAGCGTCAACGAATCACTGATCCTGCGCCCAAAGCGCGAGCCATGGCCTTCGTCCGACTCTCCCGTTTGGCTGACAACAGACAAAAGCCGTTTCGCGCGCGCCATTCTTCCATCTATGGTCAGCGTCAATTATATAAATCCAGCGTCTGACATTCTGGAGTGGACAGGACAGACGGACGAATATTTCAAAATCCCGGGGGACGACGAACTTATCTGTCCATTGAATGATGACGGTCAGATTCTTTTCTTTCATACCATACGCCCTCCGAGCGGAAAACATCACGACGACCCAGAGATCGAAGGCTTCTGCGAGCCCACGGCCATTCTTCGGCACAAGACTGGCGCCCGGATACTCGTGTGGACGCTCACCGAGGCGGTCCCCATCTCCGAGATGGCATTGTCGATTGGCAATCGCATCGGATGGATATTTGACGATGGCGGCTCGACCGTACCCCTACCCGGGGACGACCACTGGCAGCTTGTCTCTTGCGCTTCGGAACGGCGCTACACCCTGGCGCAGCTAAAGGACGCGCTGGACAAGGCCCCAGTGGTGGCGACGCCGATCTCCCTGCCAGAGCCAGTCTTCGGCAAGCTCGCGTGGGTCGATTTCCGGGGACGCAAATTCTTCGGCTCGGTGGACGACAAGGGCGTTGGAACGCCACTTGTCGCGCCTTTCGCGGTCGTGGGCGCCGCCCGCTATCCGGACCGGGAAAACCTCCGCGACGTGGCAGTCGGCTTCGACAATGAGGTTGGGGAACGAGAGGTGGTGCGCATCCCCGCCGATGATATCCCCGCCCGCGATAAGGTGATCGGCTTGCTGCGGGGGCGCGGCTTGATTTTCGCGCACGCTAAGGACGGGGCAGCGCTCGTGCATCAGCTCCTTATGGGGACGCAGCCGCCGCCGACGACCGTCTACGACCGCCCCGGCTGGGTTCCTGGCGGCGGCTTCCTTATGCCCTCTGGCGTCGTCGTGGGAGCCGATCCCGCGCGGGTTGGGCTGTCGGATCGGGTGCGGATCAACGCGCCCGCGACGGCTGGGACTTTCGAGGGCTGGCGGGCAGGCGCCGAGGTCGCGTGGACTTCAGAGAGCCTGTCGCTTAAGGCCGCCCTGGCGGCAGGGTTCGCGGGGCCACTCCTAGCGCTGGCGGGGCGCGGGACACTGGTCCTGGCGCTCACGGGGACCACATCACAAGGTAAGACGTGGCGCCAAAAAGTGAGCGTCGCGGTGTCCGGCCCGCCAAAGGAGGGGGTCGGACAGATGCGGTCCCTCAACTCGACAGAGAACGCCCTTGAGGCGCCGCTCGCGCGAGGAAGCGCGACGATCACCGCCTTCGACGAGACCCACTTCACTGACCCCGCCACGGTTCAGCGCTTGGTCTTCCTTGCGGCGGGGGGACTTGGGAAGGCTCGCCTCGCTCGCGACG
>NZ_JAQGIZ010000072.1 GCF_028290885.1 Phenylobacterium sp. | reverse complement strand
CCAGCCACAGCCGGTCGGCCACCAGCTCCATCAGCGAGCGGTCGTGGGTGATCAGGATCACCGCGCCTTCGTAGTCGTTGAGCGCGTCGAGCAGCGCGCGCCGGCTGTCGATGTCCAGGTGGTTGGTCGGCTCGTCGAGGATCAAGAGGTGCGGCGCCTCCATGGCCACCATGTTGAGCAGCAGCCGCGCACGCTCGCCTCCGGAGAGGTTGGCGACCGTGGTCTCGACCTTCTCGAAGCCGATGCCGAACTGGGCGAGCCGCGAGCGGCGCTGCGACTCAGAAGCCTGCGGCAGGGCGCGGCGGATGATCTCCAGCGGCGTGTCGGTGGGGTCCATGGCCTCGATCTGGTGCTGGTGGAACCAGCCCACGCGCAGCCGCTGGCTGCGGTGCAGGTGGCCCGCCTCGACGCTTAGCGCGCCGGCCACCAGCTTGGCGAAGGTCGACTTGCCGGCCCCGTTGACGCCCAGCAGGCCGATGCGGTCGTCGATGTCGAGCCGGAGGTTCAGCTTCTTCAGGATCGGCGGGCCGCCATAGCCGACGTCGGCGTCCTCCAGCCGCAGCAGCGGCGGCGGCAGCGGCCGTTCGGGCGAGGGCAGGACGAACGGGGCCACCCGATCCTCGATGACGTTGGAGACCGGCGGCAGCTTGGCGATCATCTTCAGGCGCGACTGGGCCTGAGTCGCCTTCGAGGCCTTGGCGCGGAACCGGTCGACGAAGGACTGCATGTGGGCGCGCTTGGCCTCGATCTTCACGCGCATGGCTTCCTGCAGGCGCAGCTTCTCGGTGACCTGGGTCTCGAAGCTGTCGTAGCCGCCGACATAGAGGTCGAGCTTGCCGTCCTTCAGATGCAGGATGTGGTCGACGGAGTTGTTGAGCAGCTCGCGGTCGTGGCTGATCACCATGGCGGTGTGCGGGTACTTCTTCAGCCGCGCCTCGAGCCACAGGGCGCCTTCCAGGTCGAGGTAGTTGGTGGGCTCGTCGAGCAGCAGGAGGTCCGGCGCGGCGAACAGCGAGGCGGCCAGCGCCACCCGCATCCGCCAGCCGCCGGAGAACTCGGCCATGGGCCGCGCCAGGTCGGCGTTGGAGAAGCCGAGGCCCGCCAGGATCTCGGCTGCGCGCGAGGGGGCCCGGTCGGCGTCGATCTCGATCAACCGGGCGTAGATCTCGCCCATATGCTCCGGCTCGGCGGTCTCCAGGTCGGCGAGCAGGGTCGCGCGCTCGATGTCGGCGGCGAGCACGGTGTCGAGCAGCGGCACGGGTGTCGCGGGATGCTCCTGGTCCACCGAGCCGATGCGAGCCGCGCGCGGCAGGCCGATCTCGCCCGAGCCGAGGGTGAGCTGGTTGAGGATCAGCTTGAACAGCGTCGACTTGCCGACGCCGTTGCGGCCCACCAGGCCAACCTTGGCGTCCTTGGGCAGGCTGACGGTCGCCTGGTCGAAGAACCGGCGGCCCCAGGCGTCGAATACGAGGTCTTTGATCTGCAACATGAGAGGAATCGCGAAATGGGCGCGGACCAGCGCTTCGCCGGGCCTGCGGAGGACGGGAAAGGTCAGGGATGAGAAGCCGCGCCGCCGCCTGACCGGGCGCGTCCATAGCAGACCGACAGGCCCGCGTCATGCCGATCCGCAAGCGGTGTTGCCGCACACGCCTTGGCGAGCGCGGACGAGGCAGGTATAGAGCCCGCCACCTCGCGGCGCGCCGCGGGCTTCCCAGCCATCAGAGACCAAAGATCCTCATGACCGAACGCACCTTCTCGATCATCAAGCCGGACGCCACCAGGCGGAACCTGACCGGGAAGATCAATGCGGTGATCGAGGACGCGGGCCTGCGCATCGTGGCCCAGCGCCGCATCCGCATGACCGAGGGGCAGGCCCGGAAATTCTACGAGGTTCACGCGGCCCGCCCGTTCTACGGCGAACTGGTGGAGTTCATGACCTCCGAGCCGGTCGTCGTGCAGGTACTTGAAGGCGCGAACGCAGTCGCCAAATACCGCGAGGTGATGGGCGCGACCAACCCGGCCGACGCGGCGCCCGGCACGATCCGCAAGCTCTACGCCGAAAGCGTCGGCGAGAATTCGGTGCACGGCTCGGACAGCCAGGAGAACGCCGCGCTCGAGATCGCCCAGTTCTTCACCGAGGCCGACATCGTCGGCTGAGGGCAACCAATCCGCCCGGCGGGGCTTCCTCGCCTGATATCCAATCCCATTCGAAAGTCGCGATGAGAGAAGACAAGATCGGGGGCTTCAACGAACGGTTGAGCTCCCAGGCCGAAGCACGCAGAGCGCTGCTGGAAAAGTTCAAGCCGAAACCCACTGTCCAAGCCGAAATCCTTGAGACCCGCGCCCAGCGCAAGGCTCGCGAGATCGAGGAAGTGCGCGCCAAGCGGGCCGCCGACAAGGAAGCCGCGCGCCTGAAGGCTGAGGCCGACAAGGAGGCGGCGCGTCTGGCGCTGGCCAACAACGAAGAGGCGCAACTCGAGCTGAAACGCCAGGACCGCAAGGACCGCAAGGCCCAGGCCAAGGCGGAAGCCCGCGCCAAGCGCGAAGCCAAGTCGGCCCAGCGCCGGAGCTGATCCTCAGTCTTCCGCCCCGCCCGAAAGCTTGCGGGACATGTCACCGTAGTAGCCCTGGATCAGGAGCTCGACGGTGTCGCCGCGCTCCTCGGCCTGGAAGGCCATGTCCTTGGCCATCTGGATGGCGGCCGACCGGCTGAGGCCGTGCTCGATGGCTTCGCCGTCGGAAAAGACGGTCCAGTCCCCGTCCTTGAGCGTCACCGCATACTGAACCATGTTCGTCCGTAGTCCTCCGCTCGAGCTTGAGCGTACGACTATGGTAAAAGTTCCGTGACAAGCTCTACGGGAAGTCCGTGGGGCGTATGGCGGTAGGCCTCTTCCCAGGCCAGCTTGCGTTCGGCCAGTTCCGCCGCGCCGGCCAGCCGCTTGGCGGTCGTCAGTCCCTCCAGGGCCGCAAGCCAGTGCTCATAATACCGCGAGCCGTCGTCTTCCGGCCCGGCCGCCTTCAGGCGCCCCGACAACGCTGCGGCCCATTCCGCCCAGGTGAAAGCGCCCTGCTCGTGCAGCTGCAGGGCGAGCGCGAAGGCCTGCGCCTGCCACGGCTCGGCGAACACCGGACCGCTCTCGTCGCGCGGCAGGCGGGGCAGGGCGAGCGGGTCAGGCGCGCTCAAGGTAGGGCTCCCAGAGATCGAGGCAGACGCTGCCGCGCGGATCGGCGGCCTCGCCCCACAGCTCCCGCGCCGTGAACCGCACCGTGTAGAGCGGGCGCGGGTCCTCGCCCTTGCCGTGGGCGTTGGAGTCCGGGAACACGTGCGCGCCATGCGTCCGCACGATCATGCCCGAGCGTCCGCGCACGTAGCGGGGCAGGCGGGTGTGGCCGTCGGGGTGGATGTTGCGGGCGCGCACCGCGTCTCCCGGCGCGAATTGCGGCGGTGCGGCGGCCTCGCGGACGTAGGAGCTGGCGTGGCTCAGCGCGCGTTCCACGGCCTCGGCCGCGAGCCGCGGCGTCCCCTTGGCGGAGCCCGGGGCGGCCTCGCCGCTGGCATATTCCTCGGGCGTCACGAGGCCCTGCTGCAGGAGCCGTTCGCTCAAGGACCGGAACCACTTCTCGTAGTAGCTCATCCGCAGGTATTCGGGGCCGGGGATGAGCTCCCGCTGGTGGCGCCCGGCGTCGATGTTGGCGCGTGTCGGCGAGGCGACGCTCATCGCATGCACCCGGGCTTCCCAGGGGGCGTGGAAGACGATCGCTTCCGGTTCCGGCTCGATCCGGCCGAGGCCCTGCATGCCGCCCATGTCGTGGACGCCGTTCACAGCCTCGCCGTCCCGATCATGCCGTCGCGGGTGACCAGCGCGGCCAGCGCGGCCTCATCCAGGCCGTCGGTGTTCGCGGGCCGCTCGGGGAGCACGAGGTAGCGGATCTCCGCCGTCGAATCCCAGACCTGGACCTCGGTGTCGGCCGGCAACTCCGTCCCGAACTCCCGCAGCACGCCGCGCGGATCGATGACGGCGCGCGAGCGGTAGGGCGAGGACTTGTACCAGACCGGCGGCAGGCCCAGCACCGGCCACGGGTAGCAGGAGCACAGGGTGCAGACGACGAGGTTGTGGACCTCCGGCGTGTTCTCCACCACCACCATGTGGTCGCCCTGACCGCCGGAATAGCCCAGCTCGGCGATGGCGGCGGTGGCGTCCTGCATCAGGCGGGCCTTGTAGGCCGGGTCAGTCCAGGCGCGGGCCACCACCCGCGCGCCGTTGCGCGGCCCGACCTTGTGCTCGAAGTGGTCGACGATGGCGTCCAGCGCCGCCGGATCGACCAGCCCCTTTTCGACCAGCAGCGATTCCAGCGCCTTCACGCGCAGCGCCAGGTCGGACGGCGGCTCCTGGCCGTGGTCATGATCGTGATCGTGGTGGTCGTGCGCCATGCCGCGAAAATGCTCCGAACGGGCGCAAAGGTGAAGCGCCGGGTGATGACCGGGCGGCGATCACCTGCGATGCTTGAGGCGCCTGGAGGCTTCTTCGCCATGACCACGCCCCATCTGATCTACTTCTCGGACCCGATGTGCTCCTGGTGCTACGGCTTCTCGCCGGTGATCGAGGACATTCGCCACACCTTCGGCCGTGCGCTGCCGATCCGCGTGGTGATGGGCGGCCTGCGCCCGGGGACCGAAACCCCGATGACGGAGGAGGCGAAGCTCGAGATCGCCGACCACTGGACGCACGTGCACGAGGCGACCGGCCTGCCGTTCAACGGCTCCGGCATGTCGCGGCCGGGCTTCGCCTACGACACCGATCCGGCCGCCCGCGCGGTGGTGGTGGCGCGCCGGGAGGGGGAGGAGATCGCGGCCACCTTCCTCGGACGAACCCAGCGCGCCTTCTACGCCGAGGGCCGCGACGTCACCACGGCGCAGGTGTTGAGCGAGCTGGCCGAGGAGGTCGGCCTCGACCGTGAAGCGTTCCTGGCGACCTGGGCCAGCGCCGAGGCCAAGGAGGAGACCTGGCGCGACTACGCCATCTCCCAGCGCGCCGGCGTCACCGGCTTCCCGACCCTGGTGGCCGGCCCCACCCCCGAAGGTGTCTATGGCGTCGTCACCCGCGGCTTCGCGCCGGGCGAGCAGGTGGTCGGCATCCTCAGGGAATGGCTGGACCGGATCGCCGCCTGAGAGGCCGGTCTTCAGAGGGCGACGCCGCGCAGGCCGGCCGCAGGGTTCAAGAGCGCCATGGCGCCGCTGGCGGATAGGGCGCGGCTGACGCCCTGCGCTTCCTGGCATCCTTCGTTCGCCAGCAGCATTTGTTGATGCTCGTCCTGAACCCCTTCGGCCGCGACCGTGAGGCCCAGCCCGGTTCCCAGGCCGACGAGTGCGCGCACGATGGCGGCGGATTGCGAATTGGCGCCCATGGCCTGGACGAGGCTGCGATCGATCTTGATCCGATCGATCTTGAAATTCCGAAGATGGTAGAGGCTTGAGTAGCCCGTTCCGAAGTCCTTCAGGGCGATCCTTACGCCGGTTTCCCGGATTGCGCCCAAGACCCCTTGCGCGCCCTCGAGATCCGCCACGACCGCGCTTTCAACGATCTCGAGCTCGAGCTGCGATGGGGATAATCCCGCATCGCCGAGAATCCTCACGACCCGAAGACCGAATGTCCGGTCCTTGAGTTGGGCCGGCGAGATGTTGAACGACAGGGTCACGTCCGGACCCCACGCCGTCGCGTCTCTGCAGGCCCTGCCGAGGAGATCGTCCGTCAAGCGTGCGATCAGTCCCGCGGTTTCGGCGATGGGGATGAACCGCCAGGCATCGAGAACGCCGAGACGCGGGTGACGCCACTGCGCCGCCGCCTCGAAACCCGTCAGCCGTCCGGACCGTATTTCGACGCAAGGCTGATAGAGGACTTCCAAGGCGCCCGAGCCGATGGCCGCGCGCAAGTCGCGCTCCAGTTGGTCGCGCTCCTGGATGTGCTGATCCATCTCCTCCTCGAAGAAGCGCAGGGCGCTCACCCCCTCGGCCTTGGCGCGATAGAGCGCCACGTCGGCCTTTCGAAGCAGGGTTTCCGCGTCCGCGCCGTCGAGCGGCGCCAGGGCGATGCCGATACCGGCGCCCATCTGATGCTCCGACCCGCCCGCGCGGACGGGCGGTTCCAGGGCCTCGATGATCCGCAGCGCCAGCCCGGTCGCGGCCTCGGCGCCGGCTATATGCCGGGCGAGCACGGCGAACTCATCCCCGCCCAGCCGTGCCACCAGATCGTTGTCCCGCACGGCCCTTCGAAGGCGCAGGGCGGTCTGGAAGAGCGCCTCGTCACCGACAGGGTGGCCGTGCACGTCATTGATTCGCTTGAAACCGTTGAGGTCGAGCATCAGCACGGCGTGCACTGCGTCGGCTCCAGGCGGGGCCGCCAAGGCCGCCTTCAGCGCGGCGTCGAACTGGCGGCGGTTCGGCAGGCCGGTCAGCGGATCTTCGAACGCCAGCGCCCTGGCCTCGTCCTCAGCGGCCCGGCGACGGCGGACTTCGCGGCCCTGCGCGCGCATCCGCGTCCAGGCGAACAGTCCGAAGCCGAGCGCGCAGACAGCGAACACCTCGTCGAGTTCGAGAACGGTCTCCCGGACGCGCATGGTTTCATTGGGAAAGACGTCGAGCTGCCAAACCGCGAGCAGCGCCGCGATGACCAGGACCCCGATCATCGCAGCGTCGGCCAATGTGAAGCGATGGCGGATGACGAAGGCCTTGAGCGCCGCAGTCTTAGGAAAGATTGCGTCTGATGTCATTCTCCCCGAACACTGCTCTCAGAAGCTGTAGGGACCGTTAAGGGCCAACGGGAAGTCGCAGCCCCCAACGCGCTACTTCAGCCGCGGCGGCGGGGCGTGGCCGAGCTCCTGGACCAGCTTGGTGAGCAGATAGAGCCGGGGTGTCACCGAGCTCAGCAGCAGGTATTCGGTGTCGGCGTGGAAGCCGCCGGCCGCGGGGCCCAGGCCGTCCAGCGCCGGGATCCCACCCTCGTAGGCCAGCGCCGATTCCGAGGCTCCGCCGTTGCCGCCGCGCGAAATCGTCTTGCCGATCCCGGCGTAGATCGCCTGCGCTCGATCGGCCAGCGCCTCGGTGCCTGGGTTGGTCGGCAGGGGCGGGAAGAATGGGTTCTGCCGCCAGACCCGGACCTTGGTGTCGGGAACAGCGGTCGTCTGTGCGTTCTTCTCCACCACCGCCATCACCTTGGCGAGGTCCGCCTTTTCGCGGATCCGCACGCTGTAGGTCGCCTGGGCGTCCTCGGGGATGATGTTGTCGCGCGTCCCGGCCTGCAGGACGGTAAGGTTCATTGTGATCCCGTCGCCCGTCTTCGGGAATCCGTCATTGGCGGCGATCTGGTGGATCAGCTCGGTGGCGGCGTTGCGGCCCTCGCCGGGAGCGATGCCCGCGTGCGCCGCGCGGCCCTTGACCTCGATGTGAACGGCCGCGGCGCCCTTGCGCCAGACGGTGAGCTTGTCGGGCAGGTCGCCGGGCTCCAGGTTCAGCTCCACGTCCGCGTCCGCCACCAGCTTGCCGATGAGCTTCTGCGTCCCCGGCGAGCCGCGCTCTTCCGAGGTTTCGATCAGGAAGACGATCTGCTTGAAATCCTTGAAGCCGAGGTCGTGCAGGATCTGCATCGCATAGATCCCCTCGACCACGCCGCCCTTCTCGTCGGAGACGCCTGGCCCATAGGCCTTCTCCGCATCCATCCGGAACGGCCGCCTGGCCGCCGTGCCCGGCCCGAACACCGTATCGATATGGCCGATCAGCAGGATGCGGCCCTTGCCCGCGCCCTTCAGCGTCGCGACCGTGTTCTCCGGCAGGCCCTCGGCCTCCGCCTTCATACTCTCGACCGAAAAACCCAGGGCCTTGAGCCGCGCCGCCAGGATGCCGGCGACCTTGCGTCCGCCATCGACGTCGCCGGTCCCCGAATCGATGTTGACCACCTGCTCCAGGAGCTTCAGTTGCTCCGGCCTTGCGGCTTCGGCCGCGGCCCAGACCTTGGCGTCCTTCGCTACTGCTTTCGGGGCCGCCTGAGCGGCCGATGCGCCGACAAGCGCCAGAGCGGCGCAGGCCGCCAGCCATTCGAACTTCATGGAAATCTCCCCAACTCCGGAATCTGGAGCATGGCCGGCCCTGCGGCGCAACTGTGTCAGGACAGTCTCCGCGCTGTAACAGACGTGTCACGGAGCGTCGCTAGCGATGGCGTAGGGCCACAGGATCCGTTGCACGCGCCGGTTGATTCGGCGTCGCGGGCCTGCACCCATCGATCAAACTGGCGGCCTTGCGGGGACGCACGCCTCAACCCTGGATGGATTGCGTATGACCACTTTGGCCTCCGGCGACGTTGCCCTCATCGGCTACTCCAGCGACACCGCCGGGAAGTCCTTCGCCTTCGTCCTGCTGAAGGACGTGGACGCGACGACGACGGTCAACTTCACCGATAACGGATGGCTGGCGGCGGGCGGCTTCCGCGCCGGCGAGGGCGTGCTGAGCTGGAGCGCGCCTGCGGGCGGCGCGACGGCGGGCACGGTAATCACTTTCACCGGCCTGACGGGCTCGTTCAATCCCTCGACCTCCGGCGACCAGATCATCGCCTATCAGGGCCCCGCGACCGCCGCGACGCCGCTCTTCGCCGTCGACTTCGCCGACAACAACACCGCCTTTGCCGCGGATGCGACGAGCTCGAACACCTCGGCCGTGCCGACCGGCCTGGTCGTCGGGACCACCGCCCTGGGCTTCGGACCGGACAACGGCGCCTATGCCGGTCCGACCGCCGGGACCGCGGGGGACCTGCTGCAGGCGATCGACAATCCGGCCAACTGGACCACCGACGACGCCAACCCGGTCGCCTACAAGACCGCCTTCACGGTCGCGGTCGGGA
>NZ_JAQGIZ010000066.1 GCF_028290885.1 Phenylobacterium sp. | reverse complement strand
GTCGAGCATGGCGATCTCGCTCTCGATCTGGGCGGAGATGACCACCGAGTCGGCGCCGTCGCGCGTGGCGCGCTCGGCCACCAGCCGCGACATCTCGTTGCCGGTGGCGGCGGAGGCCTCGTCGACGTTGGCGACGTAGAGCGCCGGCTTCGAGGTCAGCAGCTGCAGCATCCGCCAGGCCTTGTCGTCGTCTTCGGCGATCTTTGCCTTGCGAGCCGGGCGGCCGGCGTTCAGCTCGGTGAGCGCCAGCTGCACCAGGCGCAGGGTCTGGGCGGACTCCTTGTCGCCGGTCTTGGCGCGCTTCTCCAGGTTGGAGACCCGCTTCTCCAGGCTCTCGAGGTCGGCCAGGGGATCGACCTTGCCTTCGACGTGGGTCACGTCGTCGTCGATGAAGCAGCGGGTGACGAAGGCCACCGCGTCGGTGTCGCGGATGTTGGCCAGGAACTGGTTGCCGAGGCCCTCGCCCTTCGACGCCCCGCGCACCAGGCCCGCGACGTCGACGAAGTTGATCCGCGCCGGGATGATCTCCTTGGAGGGGATGATCGCCGCCAGCTTGTCGAGCCGGGGCTCGGGCACGGCGACGTCGCCGACGTTGGGCTCGATCGTGCAGAACGGATAGTTCGCGGCCTGGGCCGCGGCGGTCTGGGTGAGCGCGTTGAACAGCGTCGATTTGCCGACATTGGGCAGGCCGACGATGGCGACTTTCAGGGCCATGGAGTCTTTCGGATTTCGAGTGGGCGGACGGTCGCGCGACCTAGCACGGGCGGCAGGTCGGGCCTAGGCCGTCGCCCCAAGTCGTGGAAATCCGGACCGCCGTCCGGCGTCCGCCACCGGCGCTCCGGGACGGTTTGTGTATTTCAACGAACCGGAGTCGCCGTTCCGGTTTCTGCAAATTCGACTCCCTAGTGGGGCCGGGCCTCGGTCTGCGCGGACGATGCTTCCTGTCCGATCGGGGTTTCGGGCCGGGCCGAGTAGATCACCTCGCCGGCGGTCACTTCGGGCTCGCCCTGATAGAGGTCGGACAGGTTCTGCTTGATCCAGGCAAGGGCGCGGTCCTTGACGCGGTCCGCATCCTCGCGGGTCTCGAACATGGTCACCGACAGGCCAACCCCACCGCCGGCGTCGATGATGTGGTAGCCCTTGAAGCCGTTGGCCGTGAGCAGCATCGGGGCAAGTCCGGCTTCGGCCCGCCGAGCAGCCTCGGCCACCGAACTCAGCGAATTGAAGCGACGGGTAATGACGTACATGGGCTCCTCCTGCGGCTATCCGCCAAGCCCTCCCGACGTCACGATTGTGGACCCGCGGCGCGCCGGCCGCACCTGAATTCACGCTGTTGGAATCAAGCCGTGACCAGGCGCCGCCCGGTCGGGTAGGCGGACGCGGCTAAAAGAATTCGCTGAGGAACGCCGCCGCCTCATCCGAGATGCCGACGATCTTGTTCGTCGCCTGGCGATAGAATTTGAAATTGAGCTCAGTCCCGGGCTGGCCGTCATTCCAGTCGGTGAGATGTTTGAGCTCGCTTCGCCCCAGCGGCCGCTTCGCGACCGCGGTGCGTCTGATGGAGAGGCTCACGCGCGGCGTTTGCCGGGCGACGCCGCGCGTCTTCGCGACGGCTTCGGCGGAAGTGGCGACGCCACGCGCGATGAGGCCTTGCCCGCCCTCGTTCTCGCTCGCGAACACGAAAACAATGTCGCCTTGGGCAATGTCCTTACCGCCATACATCGTCTTTTGCGCGGTGAACGCGAACGTCTTCCCCCGCGGATCGCAAACCTCGGCTTTGATCGCGAACGCCATGCTTGTCCTCTCCCGCCCTAGATGAGCGCCGACTGTGAAGTCGGTGACGAGATCTCGCGCCTTGCACTCCCATTTTCCCCTGGGGTTACCGTCCGTAAATCGAGGCCTTCTGGGAGGGTCAACGAGCGGAAGACGCCTGATGCCGAAGAAGCCACCAGCCTCCTCGAATGGCCACTTCGGCCCTGGAAGCGGCCTGCCCTGGAAAACGCTCATCGGATCCCTGATGCCGGCCGCAGGCAGAGATCGCGGCGCCGGCGGTGAGCCGGCTTTTGGTCGAGCGTTCGTGAGATCTGCGGCAATGCTGCTGCTGGGCGCCGCAGCCGGCGGAGCGTCGTTACTGCTCCGATACGCCCTTGTGCCGGTGCTCGGCGTAGATGAGCCGTTCCTGCCGTTGTTTCCGCTGGTCCTGTTGTCGACCTTGACCGGCGGCGCCTGGGCCGGCGCCGCATGCCTCGGCGTCGGTGTCCTAGGCGCTTGGTATCTGTTCATGGGGCCGCCGCTCTCGTTTGTGCTCGCACCTTACGAGCTCGGCGGGCTTGTCGGCGCCTTCCTCGCCGGTCTGATCATCCTGCTGATGTGCCTGGCGCTCGTTCGTCTTCTGGCGCGGGCGACCGCGGCTGCCGAGCATGAACAGATTATCGCCCGCGAGTTTGAGCACAGGATGAGGAACACCCTGACGCTCGTGCAGGCCATAAGCCGTCGCACCTTCAGTCCGGATCGTCCCCTGGACGACGCGCAGCGGGAATTTGAAGCGAGGTTGCGGGCCTTGTCCGAAGCGCATGCGGCCTTGCTCGCCGCGCGCGGGCAGGGCGCCGAGCTCAGGGCGGTCGCCGCCCAGATCCTGGCGCCCTTTGGCTACGTCCCGGGGGAGCATCGCCTTGTGATCGAGGGGCCTGACGTCAGGCTCGGCCCCGCGGCGGCGACGGGCATTGCGCTCGCGCTGCACGAGCTGTCCACGAACGCGGTCAAGTACGGCGCGCTTTCCGCGCCCGCGGGAAAGGTCGTCGTTGAGTGGCGTCTGGTCGAGGGCGATCCCCCCGAGTTGCGCCTCACCTGGCGCGAGAGCGGCGGCCCCTTGGTCGTGCCGCCCCGGAAGAGGGGCTTCGGATCCCAGCTCATCGAGCGGAACTTGGCCCAGGCGCTGGGCGGAACAGCAAAGCTGCAATTTGCTCCAGACGGCCTGCGCGCCGAGATCGCGGCGCGGTTGCGATGAGCATGGGGGCGCCGCCCTGCCTTAGGCCCCGCTGAGCGCCTGGGCCGCCAGGTCGCGCCAGGCGCGGCCTTCCTTGCGGAACTGCGGCTTCAGCTTCTCGAGCCGCTTGTCCATGTCCTGAACGGCTTCGCGCGCCTCGTCCCTGCGGCCATTGCGGGCCATGAAGGCGGCGTAGCGGCCCAGCGCCTCGAAGCCCGGCATGCGCTGAGCCGCCCATTGCAGGGCGGTGTCGGCTTCGGGGATGCGGCCGAGGTCCTCGTAGGCGCGGCCGAGCGCCAGGGCGGCGGCGGGCGTGCGGCCATGCGCTTCGTCATCGCCGAGCCGCTCCAGCACCGCCAGCGCGTCGGCCGGCCTGCGCAGTTCGAGCAGGGCGTTGGCGAGGCCCAGCAACAGCACCGGATCGTCGGCCATCACGCCCTGGGCGGCGGCCCGGTAGAGCGCCTCGGCCTCGGCAGGCTTGCCGAGGTGGGCGGCGGCGGCGGCCAGCCGCGATTGGTTGCGGACCGTCGGGGTCTCCTCGCAGGCGGCCTTGGCCTCGCGGTATTCGCGGTGCGGGTCGAGCGTCTCGCGCGCGGCCTGGCCGATGCGCCGGACCGTCGTTCCCCCCAACAGCCCAGGCACGACCTGGGTCAGGAAATAGACCGCTCCGCCGAGCGGCTGGAACATCAGGATGATCCACAGCCAATAGGTCGCGCGCCCGGTGCGCACGGCGTGCACGCACAGGGCGACGGCGATCAGCAGGGAAAGGACGATCAGTGACAGTGAGGGCATGGTCGGCTTAGGCCGCTCAGTTGGTGATCTTCGGGCGATTGTTCAAGGATTTCAGTCCGCGCCCGTCACTTCGCGTCTTTGGCGAGCTTGCGCGGGTCGGCCTTCTCGGCCGGCGCGAGGCGCATGACCTCGGTCTGGTACTTCTCGTCCTCGCCGGCGGCCAGCAGGGGAGCCGCGTCGGCGCAGGCCTGGATCAGCGGCTCCACCCATTTCAGGTCGGCCTTGTGGAAGTCCGAGAGCACGTGGCCGTGGACCAGGGCCTTGTCGCCCGGGTGACCGGTCCCGAGCCGGGCGCGGCGGAAGTAGGGCCCCACCTGGGCGGTGATCGAGCGCACCCCGTTGTTGCCCGCCGCGCCGCCGCCGGCCTTCATGCGGAAGCGGCCGGGGGCGAGGTCGATCTCGTCGTAGAACACCACCAGGTCGGCGGGGTCGATTTTGAAGAACTTCAGCGCCTCGCCCACCGCGCGGCCGGCCTCGTTGTAGAAGGTCTGCGGCTTGAGGATGAGGGTGCGGACCGGGCCGTCCGGCGTCTCGATGGCGCCTTCGCGGACGAAGCCCTGGAAGCGCGAGCGCGGCGGGCCGAAATCCCACCGGCGCGCGATCTCGTCCACGGCCATGAAGCCGATGTTGTGGCGGTTCTTGGCGTGGGTCGGGCCGGGATTTCCCAGCCCCGCGATGAGCAGCATTCGGACGCTCCGATCAGGACCGGAGCGGCGGGACTACTCCTCGCCGCCGCCTTCGGAGGGCGCTTCGGCTTCGGTCGCCTCGGCGGCTTCCTCTTCGCCTTCCGCGACGGTCGGCTCTTCTTCGACGACCTCGGCCATGGCGCCGGCGATGGTCGCCACCACGGTGTCCGCGTCGATGGCGGCCTCGGCCTTGCCCGGGACCTTCAGGTCCGAGACGCGGATGGTCGCGCCGATGTCCAGGCCGGTCAGGTCGACGACGATGTCCTCGGGAATCTCATCGGCGGCGCAGGAGACGGTCAGCGAGTGCAGGACGACGTTCAGCGTGCCGCCGCGCTTGATGCCCGGCGCCTCTTCCTGGTTGACGAAGTGCACGGGCACTTCGATCTTGATCTGCTGGTGCGCGCTGACCCGGTAGAGGTCGAAATGCCAGGGCTGGTCGGTGACCGGGTGCATGTCCACAGCCTTGGCGATCACCGGCTGGGTTTCCTTGCCGTACTTCAGGGTCACCAGGTGGCCCAGGAGCTTGCCGGTGTAGAGCGCCTTGCGGAACTCGTTGACCTTCACGGAGATGGCCACCGGATCCTGGTCGCCGCCGTAGAGCACGCCGGGAACCAGGCCGGAGCGACGGGCGACGCGGGCGCCGCCGGTGCCGGTCCGCTCGCGCACTTCAACGTTCAATACGATCTCGGCCATGGCCTTGCCTCAAAACGAAACCGCCGCGCGATGGCCGCGCGGCGACGCAAGTTGCGACCGCTGGGGTCGAAAGGTGCGCGTAGATACACAAAAGCCTCCGCCCGCGCAACGGGCGGAGGGTCTAAAACCTCAGCGCTTCTTCGGACGCGAGCGCACGGTCGTGGTCGTCGAGGCCCGGGTGAGCGCCGCGTCGGCGGCGGCCTGCACGCGCGGGTCCACCGGCTCGGCCACGCCGACGCCCTTGATCAGGCAGTGGCCGGTGTCGATCAGGATGTGCTGACCCAGGCAGAAGACGTCCTCGTAGTGCGGCTTGGCCACCGCCAGGCACTGGTACAGGTTGAGCTTCGACATGTTGAGGCAGGTGGCGGAGTTCGGCTCGGCCAGGATCGGCATCACCTGGGCCAGGCTGGCGTCGTCGGCGTAGCCCAGGGCGGCCAGGGCCGCGATCGCCAGACTGCGGATGACCAGGGGCGTGTAGGGCGGGCTGGCGCTCTCGGCGGAGAGGCCCATCTGCGCCGACCCGGTCACCGCCTGCTGCAGGCGCGAGGTCTCGGCCACCTCGCCGAGGCCGGGCGTGGCGGAGAGCGACTTGGCCAGGGCCAGCCGGATGTCGCGGGCCGGCACGTCGCCCTTGGACCACGCCTGGTGCTGCACGTCATAGGCGGCCTGCTTCACCGAGCGGCCGGTCTCGAGCAGCTTGCGGCCGTCGCCGCCGAGGGCGCCCATCACCAGGCCCGCGGCGCTGGCGGAGCCGTCGAACCCGACGGCGTAGGCGGGGTCTTTCATGATCTCGTAGGCCACCGTGCGGCGCTGGTCGGGGTCGCCGACGAACTTGCGCACGCCCGCCACATAGGCCGGGTCCTGCAGGGCCACCACGGCGCCGTAGGCGATGGCGCCGCGCAACAGGTGTCCCGGCTCATAGGAGGCGCCGGTCTTCAGGCTCTGGGCGACGTCGTCGGCGCCGGAGAAGGCAGGCGAGATGGCGCTCGCGCGGGTGACATAGGCCCGATAGGCGGCGGCCTGCTCGACCACCCGCGGCGACAGGCTGACCGGCGGAATCACGGCGACCGGCGCAGGCGGCGGAGGCGGCGGAGGCGCGGGCGCGGCGCATCCGGCCAGCACGGCGCTCAACACCAGGGCCGCCACGCTGGCGGCGGTCCGCGCACGGGGATTACGGACAACAACAACGGAGGTCATCTAAAGGCCTTCCCCACGGACGCGTGGCGTCACTCTAGCAATCGTCCCCCGGCGAGATTGTGGCCTCGCACGGCAAACACCTGCTGAGCAAGCGTGGCCGGACGGAAAAGACCGCAACTTCAATCGAAGAGTTTCGACACCGACTCTTCGTTGGCGATGCGGCGGATCGCCTCGCCGATCAGCCGGTCGCAGCTGACATAGCGGATCTTGCCGCCGTCCAGGGCGCGGTCCGGCGGCTGGATGGAGTCGGTCATCACCAGCTCCTTGAGGATCGAATCGTTCACCCGCTCCACCGCCGCCCCCGACAGCACGCCGTGCGTGACATAGGCCGAGACCTCGGCCGCGCCGTGGTCGACCAGGGCCTGGGCGGCGTTGGTCAGGGTGCCGCCGCCGTCGATCATGTCGTCGAACAGGATGCAGCGGCGCCCCGAGACGTCGCCGATGATGTTGGCGACCTCGCTGGCGCCAGGCCCTGTGCGGCGCTTGTCGACGATGGCGAGCTCGGCGTTCAGCCGGGTGGCGACCGCCAGCGCGCGGACCACTCCGCCCACGTCCGGCGAGACGATCATCAGCTCGCTGGTCTTCTTGTGGTTGTCCTTGATGTCGGCGGCCAGGATCGGCGCGGACAGCAGGTTGTCGGTGGGGATGTCGAAGAAGCCCTGGATCTGGCCGGAGTGCAGATCCATGGTCAGCACCCGGTCGGCGCCGGCGCGCGTGATCAGGTTGGCCACCAGCTTGGCGGAGATCGGCGTGCGGCCGCCGGTCTTCCGGTCCTGCCGGGCGTAGCCGAAATAGGGCATCACCGCGGTGATCCGCTTGGCCGAGGCGCGTTTCAGCGCGTCGATGCAGATCAACAGCTCCATGAGGTTGTCGTTGGCCGGGTAACTGGTCGACTGGATCACGAAGACGTCCTCGCCGCGGACGTTCTCGTCGATGGTCACCCAGACCTCGTTGTCGGCGAAGCGCTTGACCTGGGCCTTGGTCAGCGGAAGGTCGAGGTGCGAGGCCACCGCCTCGGCCAGCGTGCGATTGGAGTTGCCGGCAAGCAGCTTCATCGGAGCTCCGCGAGACGAGTGCGCTATGGGCGGGGCTTGTAGCAGGGGAAGGCCGGGAGTCTATCCCTGCGAACCTAAACCGTCGTCATGTGAGAGCGATCGCCGACATCAGCCGGCCGAAGTCGGGTTCGCCCAGCTTGAAAGCCCGGCGGTTGGAGAAGAAGCGGTCGGGCTCGGCGCAGGTGTCGTGGCCCAGCCACTCGGAGATGCCGACGCCGGCGACGGCGAGCCGGCCCAGCACGAAGGCCGGCAGGTCGAACATCCGCTTGTGCCGCGAAGCGCCGGCCGAGAAGAAGCCCTCGTAGGCAGGGTTGGCCGCCATGAACCGTTCGAGGAACTCCAGGCCGACCTCGTAGGACAAGGGCCCGATGCAGGGCCCCACCGCGGCGCGCAGCTGGCTGCGCCGGGCGCCCAAGGCCAGCATCTGCTCGACCGTCGCCTCGACGACGCCGTCGAGCGCGCCCTTCCAGCCGGCGTGGGCGGCGGCGACCACGCGGGCGTCGGGATCGGCGATCAGCACCGGGGCGCAGTCGGCCGCCAGGGCGCCGCAGACCAGGCCCGGCGTGGCGCTGACCACGGCGTCGGCGTGGGGCGCGGCCTCCGGCCAGGGCTGTGTCGCGGCGACCGCGTCGGGCGAATGCACCTGGTAGGCGGTGACGATCGTCCCGGCGCCGAAGTGGTCGGCGGCGCGGCGGCGGTTCTCCCGCACCGCCTCGGCGTCGTCCCTGGAGCCCAGGCCGACATTCAGGCTGGCGTAGATCCCCTGCGAGACGCCGCCCTGGCGAGTGAAGAAGGCGTGCCGCACGCCAGCCACGTCGAGCAGGGGCGAGGTCAGCACGGGAACGTCGCTCATGTCGCTAGTCCTCGTCGAAGGCAGGCGGGACCCAGCCGGGGGAATGCAGGCAGGCGGCCTTGAAGAGCTCGCCCATCTCGTCCGCGGCCATCAGGCGGTTGAGCTGGCGGCCGATCACCGAGGCCCGGTCCGGCCGGGTCCTCACCAGGGCCTCGGCGCGCTCGCCGACGCCCATGCGGGCCAGGAAGGCGGCCTGGGTGAGGATGGCGGTCGCGGCGCCTTGCGCCTCGGCGGCGGCGAGCACGGCGGGGAAGTCCGCATGTA
>NZ_JAQGIZ010000060.1 GCF_028290885.1 Phenylobacterium sp. | reverse complement strand
CGCATCCGCATCGCCGGAGAGCTGATCAGCGACGACAAGCTCAATGAGCTCACCGACCGGCTGGAGGCGGCCAACGCCGGCGAGCCGATCAGCTTCTTCGAGATCACCACGGTTCTCGCCATCGAGGCCTTCGCCGAGACCCCCGCCGACCTCTGCATCGTCGAGGTGGGCTTGGGCGGCCGCTTCGACGCCACCAACATCTTCGAATCCCCCGCGGTCAGCGTGATCACGCCGGTGGACTACGACCACCTGGAGATGCTGGGGCCGGAGCTCTCCAAGATCGCCTGGGAGAAGGCCGGCATCATCAAGCGCGGCCGTCCCGCCGTGGTCGCGCGCCAGCCCGACGAGGCGCTGGAGATGATCGAGCGGGAGGCCGACGACCGCATGGCGCCCCTGTTCCTGATGGGCCGCGACTTCGACGCCTGGGAGGAGCGCGGCCGGCTGATGGTGCAGATGCCGGACCGCCTGCTGGACCTGCCGGCGCCTAGCCTGTTCGGCGGCTACCAGTTCGAGAACGCCGGCCTGGCGGTGGCGGCGGCCCTGACCTTCGACCGTGACATCGGCGAGGACGACCTGGGCCACGGCGTCTCCTCGGCGGTATGGCCGGCCAGGTTCCAGCGCCTGACCAAGGGCCCGCTGGCCGGGCTCGCCAAGGCGCGCGGCTCGGACCTCTGGCTCGACGGCGGCCACAATCCCCACGCCGGCCGGGCGCTGGCGGAAGCCGCGTCGCGCCTCGTCGACCGCGATCCGCGCCCGCTGGTGCTGGTGACCGGGATGTTCGCCCGCAAGGACGCCGAGGGCTACTTCCGTCCCTTCGCCGAGATGCACCCGAAGGTGTTCACCACCACCTTCGACTCGGCGAACGCCGCCACCCCCGGCGACCTGGCGGAAGCCGCGCGCCTGGCGGGCCTCGCCGCCGAGCCGGTGACCGATGTGACGGAAGGCCTGCGCAAGGCGCTCGACGGGTCAGGTCCCGCCCCGCACGTACTGATCTGTGGCGGCCTGCACTTCGCCGGCGAGGTGCTGGCGATGTCGCCGGAAACCTGGCCGACTTAGCGATCATCCCTCCCCGTTCCGGGGAGGGTGGCGAGCGCAGCGAGACGGGTGGGGAAGTCGCGTTCAAGCTCTGATTTCGGAACTCCGGCCCACACTTCCCCACCCGACCTCGGCTTCGCCTCGGCCACCCTCCCCAAAATGGGGAGGGATGAGTCCTAAGCCGCGGCCGCGACGCCGGCCTCGCTCAGCCACTCCAGGATCTTCTGCTTGGGCATGGCGCCGACCTTCATGGAGGCCATCTGGCCGCCCTTGAACAGCATCATGGTGGGGATGCCGCGCACGCCGTAGCGCGAGGGCGTGGTGGGGCTTTCCTCGATGTTCAGCTTGGCCACGGTGACGTTGCCGCTCAATTCGTCGGCGATCTGTTCGAGGGCCGGGGCGATCTGCTTGCAGGGGCCACACCACTCGGCCCAGAAATCGACCAGGACGGGGCCGGCGGCCTGCAGGACGTCCTTTTCGAAGGATTCGTCGGTGACCTTCACGGTGCTCATGGAAATCTCCTTGCGCGCCAGCGGCTTCCACAACTTGGGGCTGACACCTCTTGACCCGCCGATGTAGGGGGGCGCCGCCCTTGTATCAACTGTTGCGGCCAAGGTCGGCAAGGGCTTGGGACAGCAAGTTTTCTGGGACCGGCATCAGCTTGGGCCCGTCGGTCCAGACCAGCGCGGCCTCGATCGCCCGCCCTGGGAAGACCTCGGCCAGGACCGCCGCGTAGATCGCCATCTGCCGCAGATAGGCCGGATCGGCGTCCTCGATCCGCGCCGGGCTCGGCCGGTTGGTCTTGAAGTCGGCTACCAGGACCCGGCCGGGCAGCACCACCAGCCGGTCGATGCGTCCGGAGATTTTCAGGCCGTGGGGCAAAGCGGCGGCCGAGCCCGCGATCGCCACCTCGGCGCGGCTGCCCGGCCCGAACACCTCGGCGAAGCTGGCGTCGTCGAGCACCGACAGCGCCGCTGCGCTCATCTCGGCACGCTGGACGCCGGTCAGGTCGAGCTCGCGGGCCAACAGCGAGCGGGCTCCTTCGGCGCGCGCCTCCGGAGCGATATCCGGCAGCAGCTGCAACAGCCTGTGGATCAGGTCGCCGCGCCGGAAGCGTCCGAGGCCGCCTGCGGCCGCCAGCGGCGATGGCGCCGCCACCTGCGCGCCCTCGCCCAGGTCCGAGGGCGACGCGTAGCGGGCGAAGGCCTCCGGGGCCGCCGGCGCGCCGGTCCAGGCGGGCAGCGCCGTAGCTGCCCTCCGGACCGCGCTGGCGCCGTCCAGCGTCCTGGGATCGGGCCCGAACCGCTGGACCTGCAGGTCGCCGTTCGCCACCTGGCGAACGGTCGGGGCGATGTCGGCGTGGCTGAGCGCGTCGCGGATCGCGCCCCACCATCCAGCCAGCTTCGCCGGATCGGTGCGGTCGGACACCCGTCCGCAGAGCACCAGCCGGTCCCGCGCCCGGGTGAGCGCCACGTAGAGCAGGCGGTAGGCCTCGTCCTGCTCGCGCCGCGCGCGCTCTTCCCGGGCCCTGGCGGTGGCCTCGCAGTCCTTCGCGGCCGCCGAGCACCACAGGAACCCCTCGTCGCCCGGTCGGCCGGCGCGCATCAGCGGCGAGCCCCGCTGGGTCTGGGTGAGCGTGGTCTCCGGCAGGAAGACGATCGGCGCCTCCAGGCCCTTGGCTCCGTGGGCGGTCATCACCCGCA
This sequence comes from Phenylobacterium sp., assembly GCF_028290885.1. GTDB lineage: Bacteria > Pseudomonadota > Alphaproteobacteria > Caulobacterales > Caulobacteraceae > Phenylobacterium. The sequence goes on along the minus strand of NZ_JAQGIZ010000060.1, from coordinate 10,327 downwards.
CCTCCGGGCGCTCGGCGTCCATCTCGCGCTTGACGGTGATGTCCAAGCCGGCGAGTTCGGCGGCGAGGCGCTCGAGGTCGTGGACGCCACGGGCCTCGGCGGCCAGCACCTGGTTGAGAAATTCGTCGAGGGCGTCCTGCGCCTCCGCGCCCAGCCGCCGCAGCAGGCGCTGGCGCATGGAGCGGCCATCGGCGCCCGCCTGGCCCAGCAGGCGCATATAGAACTCGAGCGGTCGCTGCTGGCGGGCCTCGTCCAACGTGCGGGTGAGAAAGGCGCAGGCTTCCGCCCAATCCGCCCGCTCCGCCGCGCGGCGCTGCAGCCGCGGCCAGAGGCCTTCGGTTTTGCGGCCATGGGCCAGAGCGTAGAGGCTGTCGTCATCGAGCCCGCAGAACGGGCTCTTCAGCAGCGCGGCCAGCGTCAGTTCGTCGGCGGGGAACAGCACGAACCGTGCGAGCGCGGTCAGGTCGTCGAAGACGATGTGCTCGGAGAGCGCCAGGCGGTCCGCGCCGGCCACGGGAAGCCCGGCGTGCTTCAGCGCCCGCAGGATCTCCTCGAACAACGCCCGGCGGCGGCGCACCAGGATCAGCACGTCGCCCGCGTGTGCGGGGCGCCAGGCTTTGGTGTCCTTGTCGAAGACCGCTTCGCCGCGGTCGATCAGCGCCTTGATCTCATCGGCGATCCGGCGGGCGAGGCGGCGGTTGGCGCTATCCTCCGGCTCGGCGTCCAGCGGCGCATCCCAGGCCTCGCGCTCCTCGCCCTTCTTCTCGACCTCCAGCGGCCAGACGTCGACGCAGCCGGCGTGGTCGTGGCGCACCGCCTTGTGGATCACCGGCTCCGGCTCGTCGCGCGGCTGGATGGCGCCGGCCAGCTCCAACGGAGCGAAGACCGCGTCCACGAACGACAGCACCTGCGGCGTCGAGCGCCAGGAGGTGAGCAGGTCCACCCGCTCGAACCGGAAGCCCGCCCCGGTCGCCCGATCGCGGTGGAACTCGAACTTGCGCAGCAGCAGCTCCGGCCGCGCGCCCTGGAAGGAATAGATCGACTGCTTCTCGTCGCCGACCACGAACAGGTCGCGCACGCGGGCCTCGCCGCGGACCCCTGCGCCGGAGAAGAACTCCTCGGTCAACGCGTCGACGATGGTCCATTGGTCGGGCGCGGTGTCCTGCGCCTCGTCCACCAGGATATGGTCGATGCCGCCGTCCAGCTTGTAAAGCACCCAGGACGCCGCCGGGCGGTCGCGCAGCAGGTGGCAGGTTTTCTCGATCAGGTCGGCGAAGTCGAGCGCGCCGGCGGATCGCTTCTCCATGTCGTAGGCAGTCAGGTAGGCGTTGGCGAGCGTCAGGACGTAGCCGGTGTCGATGGCGATCTGGGCGGCGCGGACGCGCTGGCGGGCGGCGTCGAGGCGCGACTGTTCCGCCAGCAGTCGCAGCCGCAGGCCTTCGTGGGCCTTCAGGCCGCTGGTCTTGCCGATCCACTTGACCCCGTCGCCTTCACCCTTGTCGGTGAAGAAGACAGCAAGCGCCTGCTCGAAAGCGGCGTCCGGGTCGCCGGCGACGGCGGCGATCTGCGCGGCGCACTTCTGGTCGGTCGCTGTCCCCAGCCGCAGCGCCTCGGCCGCCTCGCGCCAGAGGCCGCGGTCCATTCGCGCCATGGCCTCGGCGCCCAGCGCCTCAGGGTCCGCGCCGCGCGGCACGTCCACCGCGCGCCAGGCCCAGCCGATCGCCCCATCGAGGCCGCCTTCACGCGCCAGGAAGTCCGACAGCGCCCCGCGCCGCGCCTCGAAGTCGGCGAACATCGCTTGGAAGCTCTGGAAGTCGAGGGCCACCGACATCCGGGCGTAGGCGTCGGCGACGTCGGTCACGCCGCTCATCGCCAGCCTGGCCACCAAGCGCCGCGCCGCCTCCGCCACCGCGGCGGACGCGGGATCGTCCATGACGCGGAAGCCCGGCGAGACGCCGGCCTCCAGCGGAAAGCGCCGCAGCAGCTTCTCGCAGAAGGCGTGGATGGTCTGGATCTTCAGCCCGCCGGGCGTCTCCAGCGCCTTGGCGAACAGGCTGCGCGCCTCCGAGAGCTCGCTCGCGTCGAACGCCTGGGGCGCGCGGTCCTGCAGATCGCCCAGCGTCCGCCGCAGCTTCGCATCATCGTCCACGGACCAGGAGCCCAGCACCTGGAACAGCCGGCGCTGCATCTCCGAGGCCGCGGCCTTGGTGTAGGTGACGCAAAGGATGGTTTCCGGCCGGGCCTTGGCGAGCAGCAGGCGGGCCACCCGGTCGATCAGGGTCTTGGTCTTGCCGGAGCCGGCGTTGGCGGTGACGAAGGCCGAGAGGCTGGGGTCGGCGGCGATCCGCTGCGGGTCGCCGGCTACGGCCTTTGGGACGATCAGGTCGAGGGTCATTCCTCACCCTCCTCGCCGCTGGTCGACCATTCGAACACCCGGGCCAGGTGGTCGTAGTCGCTCACCCGCGCCTTCACGAACTGCGGCGCGACCCGTGAGAGGTAGGGCTGGGCGGGATCGTCGAAGCGCCCGACCAGTTCAGCCAGGCCGACCAGCGCCTTGGCGGCGGCCTCGGCGCTCTCGTCGCCCGCCGCCGCGCGGGTCTCGACCTTACCCGCGGGCTTGCGGCCGGTAATCTCCAGATAGGTCAGGTCGCCGGGCGCCAGCGGCCCCAGCTCCGGAAATCCGCCCGCCTGCAGGATCGCAGCGGTCAGGGTAAGCTGCGGGGAGAAGCCGGTGGCGACCTCCTTCTTCGAGGGCGCCTTCCCGGTCTTGTAGTCGATGATGTGGCCGAATCCCTCGGCGGTGACCTCGATGCGGTCTGCGCGGGCGGTGACCTTGAACGGGCCGGCCGGGGCCTGGATCGTGCGCTCGCCCTTCAGCTCCACATGGATCGCGCGCCCGTCGCGGCGCTCGTGTTCCAGCTCAGCGACCCACTCGGCGGCCTCGGCCGCCAGGGCCGCCTCGCGCGCCATGGCCTCGTGCGGCAGGCCGGCTTTCTCCAGCTCTTCAAGGTAGAGGCCGGCGAACGCAGCTGCGGCGCCGGCGGGCAGTTCGGCGGGATAGGCCTCGGCGAACCGCTCGAAGGCCGCGTGGATCGCCGTCCCGCGCGCCCGGGCGTCCGCCGCCTCGTCGGGCCGGTTCACGGGGTAGAGCCGCAGGATGTCCCGCGCCCAGACGGCGTAGGGGTCGCGAGTCAGGGACTCGATACGGGTGACCGCCAGTTCGCGCGGCCGGTCGGCCACCGGCGGCCTCGGCGCGGGCCGCTTGGCGGGACGATAGGCGCCGGGCTCGTCCAAGCCACGGGCCCACGCCAGCACCTCGGGGCGGCCCGGAATCTCCAGTCCGGCGCCGCGCGCCAGGGTCTCAAGCCGCCAGAGCCAGCGCGACTTCACCGACGGCGCGCCTTCGCGGCGCTCGGTGTGCAGCAGAATCACCTCCGGCGCGCAGGCGGCCTGAGCGAAGTCGTGGGCCGCCAGCCCGATCCGCCGCTCCGGCGAGGGTAGGTCCAGCGCCTCGCGCATCGGACGTGACAGGAAGGGATCGAGCGGCGCGCCGCCCGGCCAGACGCCTTCCTCAAGCCCGGCCACCACCAGGCGGTCGGCGCGCACCAGCCGCGCCTCGATGGCCCCCAGGATGCGCAGGCGCGGGTGGGTCGCACCGCCGGTGCGCACCATCTCGCCCTCCATCAGCCGCCCCAGCAGGTCGGCGAACCCGCGCGGCGTCACCTGGGGCAGGTCGTCGCCATCCTGCACCAGCGCGCCCAGCAGCCGCGCCATGGCCTCGCCGCCATGCCCGGCCCAAAGTTCGCCCTCGCCGCCCGCCGCCAGCGCCTCCATGGCGGCCGCGGTCCGCCGCGCCGCCTGCGCCGGTGAGTCCAGCTCGCCGGTCCAGGCGAGGCTTGCGACGATGGCCTCCAGGCGCTCCGCCAGCGGCAGGGCCTGGGGCGCCTTCTTGGAGAGGCGGACTTTCAGCTCGTCCCAGCTGCGCGCCCGCGGCCCGCGCAGCGCCGCGCGTTCCAGGTCTTCGGCGTCGCCTAGCCGCGTGAACGGGTGCTTGAGCAGGCCGAGGAGGGTCACCGGATCGACCGGATCCACCGCCGCCCGGGCCGCCAGTCCCGCCAGCGCCCCGCATCGGCAGCCGGCCAGGCTCTCGCCGACAGAGCTGTCCGGGACCACGCCCCAGCGGGCGAGCTTGGCGGTCACGCGGCGGGCCAGCACCTGGTCGGGAGTGACCAGGGCGGCGGTCCGGTCCGGGGTCTCCAGCACCTCGCGCAGCAGCAGCGCCGCGGCGGTGGCGGCCTCCTCCGCGTTGCCGGCGCTGACCAGCGAGAGGCCCTTCAGGCCCTCGGCGATCGGATCGACGCCGTCCTTGGCTCCTTCTTTGCGAAGGGCCGCGATCACCTGCAGCCAGTCGGCGGTCTCCTCGGCGGGCCGGAGCGCCTCGTTGACGATCCGCCGCCGCCAGCGCCCGGCCGACTCCGCCCGGATCGAGGCCGGCCAGAGCGCGACTTCGTCCTTGCCGATCCCCGCCCGGTCGAGCAGGCGGCGAAGCGCGCCCTGCGGATGCTGCAAGTCGACCTTGGCCCAGGCCTTGTCGGCGAGGTCCTGGTCGAGGCCTGGCAGCACGACGCAGCCGCGCGGCGCCTGGGCGACGGCGATCAGCAGGTCGCGGGTGGCCTTGGCCGTGCCGGTCGAGCCCGCGGCCACCAGAACGCCCTCCGGCGGGGCCGCGGTCCAGCGCTCGGCCAGGCGCCGCAGCAGGCGCACGCGCCGCTCACTGACGTCGACGACCCCCAGCGCCTCCAGTCGCCTCGGCCAAGCCTTGAGCGCGGTCTCGAGGAAAAGCCGCGACACCTGCCAGTGCTCCGCCAGCTCGGCGTCCACCAGTCCCGCCAGCCGGTCGCCGACCTCGACCTCCTCGATCTGCAGCCCGTCCAGGAACCTCCCCAGGGCGTCGGCCAGCTCCAGGGCGGCCGAGGCTGTCGCGAACCCTCCGGGCAGCAGCGGCTCCAGCTCCGCCACCAGCCGGGTCAGCTCGAAGCGCCGCTTCAGGGGTTCGATGGCGGCGGGGAGGTCGAGAGCCAAGTCGCCCGGTTCGAAGGGCGGTTCCCCGGCCTCCAGGTCGCCCAACGGCCGCATCTGCGGCGGCAGCACCGCACGGCCGCCGGACGCCTTGATGAAGGCGTCGGCCAGCGCGCGGGCCCCGCGCCGGGTGGGCGTCAGCACCACCGCGTCGGCCAGGGCCTCGGGGCCCAGCGGGCTCAACGCTTCGAACAGGCCCCGCGCCAGGTCCTCCGCGAACGGCCGGTGCGCCGGGATGTTGTACCAGCGCGGTCCGGCTCGTTCGTAGAAGGCGCTCACGCCAGTCTCGCCCGAAGTCGTGTTTCGGCGGCGTCGCGCGCGGCCGGGTCGCCGACCTGCATCCACAGGCCGTCGAGCTGCAGGCCGTAGAGGCGGCCCTGGTCGGCGGAGGCGAACCAGATGTCGCGCAGCGAGAACCGCTCACGCCGGTCGGCGTAGACCGGCCGGGGATCGAGGATCTCGATGCCGAAGGCGTGCAGCGGCGCCTCGGCGCGGTCGCCGCGGTGGGTCAGCCGTCCGTCGGCGGCCTGGAAGAAGTCGCCGGGCGTATCGAATCCCTGGGTGCGGGCCTTGGGAATCACCACCACTAGGGCGTCCATCCGCGCCGGGTCCCAGGCCTCGATCAGGGTGGTCAGCGCCGGCTCCCCGGCCGTTTGCCAGATGTAGTCGCTGTTGCAGACGAAGATCGGCGCGTCGCCCAGCATCGCCTGGGCGTGCTTCACCCCGCCGCCGGTCTCCAGCAGGCCCGCGCGCTCGTCGGAGATCAGGTATTCCGCGTCCGTCCGGCGGCGCAGGTGGGCCTCCAGCTGATCGGCGAAGGCATGCACATTGACCACGATCCGCTCCACCCCGGCCGCCACCAGGGGATCGATCACGAAGTCGATCAGCGGCTTGCCGGCCACCTCGATCAGCGCCTTGGGCATGGCGTCGGTGAGCGGCCGCATGCGGGTGCCGAGACCCGCGGCCATCACCATCGCCGTCTTCGGCCCGACCTTGCTCACGCCCGCGCCTCGGCGGGCACGTGGCCGTCGAACCAGGCCTTCAGCCCGCCTAGCTCCGGATCGCCGAGGTTACGCTCCAGGTAGCGCCAAGTGCGCGGCATGAAGGCCTTGTACTGCGCCCGGCCCAGCAGCGCCTGGCGGGCGAACACGCGGCCGAGGATGCGCGCGGCGTTGGAGGCGGCGAGCGCACGGTAGTCCGCCAGGAAAGCCTCGCGGTCGATGGCGGGCCGCGCACGCAGGTAGCGCTGCAGCATCGATGTTTCGAGCTCCGGCGAAACGTCTCGGCGGGCGTCCTGCAGGAGGTGGGTCAGGTCCCAGCTGGGATGCGCCCGCAGCGCATCCTGGAAGTCCAGCAGGCCGACGCGGGCCGCGCCGGCGCGGCCCGGCAGCCAGAGCAGGTTCTGGGCGTGGTAGTCTCGATGGCAGAACACGCTGGCGCCCGCCTCGCCCCGCACCCAGATCGGCGCCCAGAGCGCGTCCCACTCGGCCACCGCCCCGGCGGTGAACGGCGGCAGGCCGGCGAACTTCGGCCACCATTCCAGGAAGGTGTCGGTCGCCACCTTCAGCGCCAGGCTGTCGTAGGTCAGCAGCGGCCAGGCCACGCCCTCGGCCTGCAGGATGTCGGGCGGTCGCTGTTCGTGCAGCTGCACCTGCACGTCCACGGCGGCCTCGTAGAGCGGGGTTTCCGGCTCGCCCTTCGCGATCAGGGTGGCGAACAGGGCGTCGCCGAGGTCTTCCAGCACCGCCAGGCCAGCATCGACGTCGAAAGCGACGATCCGGGGCGCCGACAGGCCATGGTCGCGCAGATAGGCCGCGGTGGTCACGAAGGCGGCGATGGAGCCCGCGGCCAGCCTGGCGGCGGCGTTGTAGCCTAGGGCCAGGCGTTCGCTGGGAGTCGCACCGGGCGGGCACACCGGACTCTCCAGCACCGGCGGCTGGTCCATCAGGATCAGGGGCGGGCCGCCCGCAGGATGCAACCGCTCATAGCTGCGCGTCGAGGCGTCGCCGGCCAGCGGCTCTCGCCGCGCCGTCGCCAGGCCGTGGTCCGCGAGGAACCGGGCCTTCTGCGCCTCCCGCTCGGGGTTCAACTCGCAATCCCTTTCATGCGGCCTTCCCACGCGCCGTGAGGCGTCAGCCGCACGCTGCGGCCGGCCTTATCGAGCGCAATCTCTACGTCCAGCCGATTCGCCGGAAGCCGCCCTTGCAGCCGCTCCGGCCATTCGATCACCGCTGCACCTTCGTCCAGGGCCTCGTCGAGACCGATCTCGAAGGCCTCGTCGGGGTTCGAGAGGCGGTAGAGGTCGAAATGGGCGATCTTGAGTCGCAGGCCCTCGTAGAACTGGACGAGGGTGAAGGTGGGCGAAGGGACCTCCTCGTCCGCCGTGGTCAGGGCGCGGATGAGGGCCCGCGCCACGGTGGACTTGCCGGCGCCCAGCGGACCCGACAGGCATACCGTCTCGCCCGCCTGCAGCCGCCCGGCGATGGCCGCGCCAAGCCGCGCCGTGGCCGCCTCGTCCTCCAGGATCATGCGAAGGCCCGGTCCGGATCGGCCGGCAGGCCGATCTCCACGAAGGCCTTCAGCCGCGCGATGGCTTCCGCAGGCTCGCCCTCCAGCGCCTCCGGCGCGATGGGACCGCCCACGATCAGCGCGAACCCCCGGCCCCGCTTGTTCAGCAGCTCGTGAAACAGCGTCACGTCGCGCAGCTCCGAGGAGAAGCGGTTGAAGAAATGGAACAGGCCCGACCAAGGCCCAGCCACATGGATCGGGACCATCGGCGCCCCGTACCTGCGCGCCAGGGACACCGCCGACGGCGCCCAGGGCAGGTCGGACAACCGGCCATCGGGCCGGCGCCGCGCCAGTCGGCCGGCCGGGAAGATCACCAGGCAGCGCTCGGCCTCCAGCGCCTCGCGGGTGAGCTGCAAGGTTGCGCGGGTCCGCTCGCGCGTGCGCTTGGCCACCACCCACTCCACCGGGATCAATACGTCGGCGAGGCCCGGAGAGATTCGGTGGGCGTCGGAGTTGGCGTAGAAGCACAGGTCTGGCCGGATGGCCTTCAGCGCGTCATAGACCGCGATCCCGTCCGCGATGCCGGTCGGGTGGTTGCAGACCACGATCAGCCGGCCATTCCCGGGAATGCGCTGCAGGCCGGTCGCCGACACCTTTACGCTCAGCAACCTGGAGACGTGCTCCATCGCCGCCCGGCCTGGCAGGCGCCGGATCGTGTCAGCCATCCGCCGCGCCTTGGCGTAGTCAAGGAAGCCGTAGAGCAGGGGCCGCAGCAACGGCCATGCGAGGCTCGCGGCCAGCCTCGGCGCGCGCTCGGCGATCAGCACGTCCACGATGTGGTCGTGGGCTCGCGCAGGGCTCAGCGTCCGGGCGGGCGAAGCGACCGTCATGGGCGCAAGGATGCGCCGCCCGCCGGCCTCCGGGCAAGGGTACGCCTGCTGGGCGAATCGGCTTGTGCGTTCGCCTGCGTTCCGGTTCAAGGGCGGCGAAGCCTGACAGTAGCGTGGTGCGAGGTCGGCGTGTCTCTAGTTCAGGGAGCTTATCATGCGCTGTACTTTGCTCGCGGCCGCCGCATCGGCCGGCCTCATCGCCCTTGCCCAACCCGCCTCGGCCACCGTCATGGTGGCGACCTACACCGGCACGGTCACGCAGGGCCAGGACCTCACGGGCGAGTTCGGCTCGAAGGTCGACCTCAGCGGCCTGAGCTATGTCGCCACCTTCCGCTACGACACGGCCCTTGGGAGCACCGGCTTCTCCTCCCCGCCGAGCTTCGATGAGCGGGCTGGCGGCACCAACTACTGGCCCGGTGGTTTCGCCTCGCCGATCCTGGCGGCGACCCTGACGCTGGAGGGTGTGACACTCGGCTTCTCGATGGACAGCTTGGGCGACGTGTCGATGGCCAGCGGAACCACGATATTCCCCGCTCCGGATACCTACGGCTACTTTTTTGCGGGGGGCGGCGACCTGGAGTCGAGCCTTTCCATGAGCATCTATACCCTGCTCGGAGCGAGCTCACTGAGCGACCCGTTCTCGGGGTCGTTGGGCAGCAGCTTGGCGCCCTACTCCACCGGCTCATTCAGTATCATCGACCAGCCGGACCTGGGCGTCCCGACCTACCTGCACTATGCCAGCGCCAGCCTGGCGCCCGGGACGGTCAGCATCGTGGCCGCGACCGTACCCGAGCCCGGGACCTGGGCGTTGATGCTGGCAGGCTTCGTGGGCCTGGGCGTCGCGTTGCGCCGGCGGCGCCGCGGCTCGCCCCTCGCCATCTGAGGCGGAAGGCTCGCATCTCTATGGAATTTGAGGATGGGAAGCACCCGATGGGATGCTTCCCATCGGGGATGCTGCCGGCTGCGCGCTAGACCTTGATGTCGAGGTTTTCGCCGACGCCCGGGGGCGTCGAGGCGCGCAGGTCTGGTGCTCCGTTGTCGCTGTCACCATCATTGTCCGTCTTGGCGGCCTGAGTCGGCGCAGGCGTGACCGGACGGATGGGCGTGACGGGCGGGGGCAGCGTGGGCCCCGAGATTGCAGCTACGGACATCGGGTTCTCCGAACTCCCTTGGGCGGGATGAGCAAACCTAGGCCGGGTTCGGTTAGAGGCGTCCTAACGGAATGATAAAAACATCTCCCGGCGAAGGGCGACACTGGGTTTGCGCCCCGCAGCGGAAGGCCTAAAACGCCGCCATGCGCGAAATCACCCACTTCATCGACGGCGCGTCCGTCAAAGGAACCTCCGGCCGCTTCGGCGACATCTTCAACCCCAACACCGGCGAGGTGCAGGCCCGCGTGGCGCTGGCCACGATCAGCGAGGTCGGTGCGGCGGTGGCCTCGGCGGTCCGCGCCCAGCAGACCTGGGCGCTGGTCAACCCGCAGCGCCGCGCCCGCGTCATGTTCGACTTCAAGCGCCTCGTCGAAGCCAATATGGACGAACTGGCCGAGATGCTCTCCGCGGAGCACGGCAAGGTCATCGCCGACAGCAAGGGCGACATCCAAAGAGGGCTCGAAGTCATCGAGTTCGCCTGCGGCATCCCGCATGCGCTGAAGGGCGAATACACCGAGGGCGCCGGTCCGGGAATCGACGTCTATTCCATGCGCCAGCCGTTGGGCGTCGCGGCCGGCATCACCCCGTTCAACTTCCCGGCGATGATCCCGATGTGGATGTTCGGCATCGCCGTCGCGGTCGGCAACGCCTTCATCCTGAAGCCCTCGGAGAAGGACCCTTCGGTCCCGATCCGCCTGG
>NZ_JAQGIZ010000030.1 GCF_028290885.1 Phenylobacterium sp. | reverse complement strand
GCCCGCGCCGTCCAGGCGGCAGTCGTTGGGCGTGAAGGGCTCGCCCGCGCGGCGGACGGCGGCCTCGACCACCGGATGGCGGGCGGCCTCGGCCTCGAAGGCGGTGGAGCGGTCGACGACCGGGCGCGCGGCGCCCACGTCCTCGGCCCATTCGGCCACGCCCGCGGCGACGTCGAGACGCGCCGCGGCGTTGGCGCAGGCCTGCAGGTCGGCGGCGACCGAGGTGGCGGCGTCGCGCCAGGCCTCGAAGGTGTCGAGCTCGATGGCCAGGGCGCGTTCGGCCGCCTGGGCGATCTTGGCGTCCAATTCGGCCAGTTCGACGGTGGTGAAGCGCACCTGGTTGGCGAGCGTCTGGCGGTGGATGAAGGTCGCGTTGAGCGGGGCTGAGAACAGCGGCTCGGCGGCCTTGGCGGTGGTCTCCACGAAGTAGCCGAGCACGGCGTTGTGGCGGACCTTCAGCGCGACGCCGCTCTCCGAGGCAAGGCGGGCCTCCAGCTGGGCGATCACGCGGCGGCTGTCGTCGCGCAGCGCGCGCGCCTGGTCGAGCTCGGGCCGCACGCCCTCGCCCACGAAGCCGCCATCGCGGGCCAGCGCCGGCAGGTCCTGGCCGAGGCCCTCGGTGAGCAGGGCGCGGAACTGGGCGAGGTCGGGGTGCAGGGCCGGCGTCAGGGCCCGGAGCGCGGCGGCCACCTCTTCCGGAGGCTGCACCAGCGGATCGCGGGTGGCGGCGAAGAGGCCGGTCACCGCCTCGCCGATGGCCAAGCCGTCGCGCAGGCAACCCAGGTCGCGCGGCCCGCCGCGGCCGAGCGCCAGGCGGGAGAGCGCGCGCGCCATGTCGCCCAGCCCTTTCAGCGCCTCGCGCAGCTTCTGGCGCTGCGGCCGGTGCTCGCAGAACCAGGCCACCGCATCCAGTCGGGCGTCGATGGCGGCCGGGTCGAGCAGCGGGCGGGCGAGGCGCGCGGCCAGCAGGCGGGCGCCCGGCGCGGTCACCGTGCGGTCGATGGCGGCGAGCAGCGAGCCCTCGCGCGAGCCGGAGGTGGCCTTCTCGATCTCCAGGCTGGTCCGCGTCGCCGGGTCGATGGCCATGACGTCGGCTTCGCCGGCCCGGCGTGGGGCCGACAGCGCAGGCAGGCGGCCGGCCTGGGTGGTCTCCAGGTGGGCGGCGATCAGGCCGAGCGCCGAGACCTCGGCGCCGGATAGCGCGCCGAAGCCGTCGAGGGTGTCGACGCCGTAGAGCCGCTTCAGCCTGGCCTCCGACGCCGCCGGTTCGGCCAGCGCCTGCGGCAAGGGTTGGACGAAGCCGCCGGCGGACTTCAGGGCGTTGGAGATGGCTTCGTCGGCGAACAGCCGGTCGGGGACCAGGATCTCGGACGGGCCGAGGGCGGCGAGCGCGGAGGCCAGGCCGGCCACGCCGGTCGCCAGGCACTCCACCTCGCCGGTGGAGAGCTCGACGCTGGCCACCGCCGCCTGCCCGCCCCGCACGGCGATGGCCGCCAGCCGGTTGGCGCCGCGGGCGTCGAGCAGGCCCTCCTCGGTCAGCGTGCCGGGCGTCACCACGCGGACCACGTCGCGGTGGACCACCGACTTGGAGCCGCGCTTCCTGGCCTCGGCGGGGTTCTCCATCTGCTCGCAGACGGCGACCTTGAAGCCGGCGCGGATCAGCTTGGCGAGATAGGCCTCAGCGGCGTGCACCGGCACGCCGCACATGGGGATCGGGGCGCCGCCGTGCTGGCCGCGGGCGGTGAGTGTGATGCCGAGCGCGGCGGCCGCCTTGCCGGCGTCCTCGAAGAACAGCTCGTAGAAGTCGCCCATGCGGAAGAACACCAGGGCGTCGGGCTGGCGGGCCTTGGCCTCGAAGTACTGCGCCATCACCGGCGAGGCGCCGGCGGCGGGGTCGGGCAGGGTGACGGAAGCCTGGGCGTTCATGGGCGGCGCGACGCTATCTGTCGCAGTGAGTCCCGTCAGCCCCGCAGACCCCTTGAACCTGGGACGAACAAGCCCAAGCTGTGGATGGATGTCGTATCCTGGTGGAGCTTCCGCCCGTTGAGCTTCGTGGTCTTTCCCGCCGGTCCGTCGGACGCCGAGGAGTTGGCGCGGGTCCATGTGACCTCCTGGCGCGAGACCTACCGCGGCCTGCTGCCGGACGCCTTCCTGGCGCGGATGAGTGAGGCGGGGTTCGCGCGCCGGTTCCGCCGGCAGCTGTCCGCGCCGGGCGACGGCGTGACGCTCGCCGCCGCCGACCGCTATGGCTTGGTGGGCTATTTGCAGGGCGGCCCCTCCCGCCGTGGGGTCGCCGGCGAGGCCGAGGTGGCCACCCTCTATGTGCTGCGCCAGGCGCAGGGCCGTGGGCTGGGCGGGCGGCTGATGACCGACGGCGCCCGCGCGCTGGCCGCGCAAGGGTCGACGTCGCTGATGATCTCGGTGCTGCGCGACAACATCCGCGCCCGGGGCTTCTACGAGCACCTCGGCGGCGAACCGGAAGCGGCGCGGCAGGAGCCCGGGCCGGGGGGGCGGCTGCTGTACGAAGTGGCGTACCGGTGGCGGGATATTTCGAAGCTGATCGGGTGAGGGTCTTCCCCCGGTACGGGGGAAACCATCCCCGACGACCGCAGGTCGAGGGTCGATGGGGGAAGTGAAAGCGACGAAGAGACTTCCCCCATTGTCGCCCGCCTTCGGCATTGGCGACATTTCCCCCGTACCGGGGGAAGACAGTTAAGCCACCCCCTCCGGCGCCGCATAGGTCAGGGAGACGAACACGTCCTCCAGGTCCGGGTCCTCGGTGGAGATGTCCTTGATGTGCAAGCCGGCGGCGCGGATGGCGGCCAGCACCTGTTCCACCGACGACTGGCCGGTGCGGTAGCTGACCGAGAAGCCGCCGGAAGGCAGCAGGTGGGTCTCGAACCCGGCCAGCGCCGGCGTGGCGGTCATCGGCTGGTCCGGCGTCACCAGCACCTTGCGGGTGTCCATGCGGGCCAGCAGCGTGGTGGTCGGCTCGCAAGCCACCACCTGGCCGCGATTGATGATGGCGATCTGGTCGCAGAGCTCCTGCGCCTCTTCCAGGTAGTGGGTGGTGAGCACGATGGTCACGCCCTTGCGGTTTAGCTCCAGCACATAGGCCCAGAGCTGGCGGCGCAGCTCCACGTCGACGCCGGCGGTGGGTTCGTCGAGGATCAGCACCGGCGGGTTGTGGACCATGGCCTTGGCGACCATCAGCCGGCGTTTCATGCCGCCGGAGAGCTGGCGGACATAGGCATCGGCCTTGTCGCCGAGACCGAGCGCGTTGAGCAGCTCCATCGTCCGCCGCTCGGCCCTGGGCACGGCGTACATGCCGGCCGCGACGTCCATCGACTCGCGCGGGGTGAAGAAGGGGTCGGCGGCGATCTCCTGCGGCACCACGCCGATGGCGGCGCGGGCGTCGCGCGGACGCTCGTCGATGTCGCGGCCCCAGATGATCACCTGGCCCGCGGTCTTGCGGCAGAGCCCGGCCAGGATGTTGATGAAGGTCGACTTGCCGGCGCCGTTGGGGCCCAGCAGGCCGAAGATCGAGCCGCGCGGGATGGCGAGATCGATGCCCTTCAGCGCCTGCATTTCCGGCGTCGTCTTGGTCGCGGCGTAGGTCTTGACCAGGCCCTTGGCCTCGATCGCGTAGTCAGGCAGGTCCATCGGTGTCCTTGGGGCATCCCGTCGTTGACGGCGAAAGCCGCGGTCGCATACCTAGGCGCGCGGCGCGGCCATCACAATCAGGGCCGCCAACAGGAACCGACCAGATGGCACGCAAAGCTCCCACCAAGGCCGGCCGCAAGGTGAAGCCGCCAGTGGCCGCCGCCATGCCGGGCCACCCAGCCGCCATACCGCCGCCGGAGGTCATCGTGGTCCGCTCCAGGCGCGTGGCCTGCGACGGGGTCGGCGGCGCGCTCGGCCACCCGCGGGTCTATCTGGAGATGGGCGAGGGCGACTTCGTCGAGTGCCCCTACTGCGACCGCCGCTTTGTGCTGGCCGCCGGAACCGAGGGACCGGAAGACGAACTGCTGGCGCCCGGCGTCTACGAAGGCTCCCACGGGCACTGAAGGCGTCATCCCTCCCCTTCATCGGGAGGGATGGGCGTTACACCCTCAGCGGCATCAGGATGTACTGCACGTCCGCGTCCTGCGGATCGAGCACCAGGGCCGGGTCGTTGGGGCCGCCGAAGCGGAGTTCGGCCATTTCGCCGGAGATCTGGTCGGTGATGTCCAGCAGGTAGCGGGCGTTGAACGACAGCTCGAAGGGGTCGCCGTCGTAGTCGAGCTCCAGCTCCTCGACCGCCTGGCCGGCCTCCATGTTGCGTACGGTGAGCACGCACTTGCCGCCCTCGACGGCCATACGCACGGACCGGCTCTTCTCCGCCGAAATGGTGGCCACCCGGTCGACGGCCTGGGCGAACAGCTTTGAGTCCACCCGGACGATGCGGTTGTTGTCCTTGGGGATCACCCGCGGATAGTCGGGGAAGGTGCCGTCGATGACCTTGGACGTCAGGGCCGCGCCGCCGAAGTCGAAGCGCACCTTCTGGGGGCTGATCTGCAGCTCGACCTGCTCGCCGGCGTCTTCCAGCAGGCGCCGCGCCTCGCTGACCGTCTTGCGCGGCACGATGACGCCAGGCGCGCCGGCGGCGCCTTCCGGGGCGATCATCTCGGCCAGCGCCAGTCGGGAGCCGTCGGTGGCGACGGCTCTGAGCATAGTCTTTCCGTCCTCGACCACCGTGTGGAGATAGAGGCCGTTCAGATAATAGCGGGTTTCCTCCGCCGAGATCGCGAACCGGGTCTTGTCGATCAGGCGGATCAGGTCGCCCACGTCGACCGCGAGGCGCCCGGAGAGCCCGTCGGGGCTCATCACCGGGAAGTCGCCGGCCGGCAGCACCGGCAGGTTGAAGCGGCTGCGGCCCGCCGACACCGTCAGGCGAGGGTCCTCGCCGGTGAAGCTCAATGAGACGTCGGCGCCTTCCGGCAGCTTGCGGACGATCTCATAGAGGGTGTGGGCCGGCGCGGTGATCTGGCCGGGCTGGTCCACCTGAGCCAGGGCCTCGTCGATGATCTCCATGTCGAGGTCGGTGGCCGAAAACGTCAGCCGGTCGCGCTCGGCCGACAACAGCACGTTCGACAGGATCGGGATGGTGTTGCGTCGTTCGACGGCGCTCTGCACGTGCCCCAGCGCCTTTAAGAGCGCCGCCCGCTCGATCGTCAGCTTCATGTCTTTGTCCGAACCGCTCCGCGCAGGCGCGATTCGCAGCCTGCGCCCCCCGACCAGGAAGGGACTTGCGACATTAACGGATTTGCAGGCTCGGGGAAGGGGCGCGCGAGGCGATCAGGCGCGCCGATCCACCGACCCGCCGGCCTCGGCGTCGTCGCCCGCGGAATAGGGGTTCGGACCGGCGCCGTCGGGCTTGCGGGGCTCGGCGCCCGCGGCCTTGGCGGCGACGACAACCATGGCGGGACGCACCAGGCGGCCGAGCAGCTCGTAGCCCGGCTGCATCAGCTCGACGACGCCGCCGGGGGCCACGTCGGTCCCCGGCGCCTCGGTGATGGCCTGGTGCTGGTGCGGGTCGAACTTGTCGCCCTTGGCCGGCGCGATCCGCTTCAGGCCGTTGCGCTCGAAGGCGCCTTGCAGCTCCTTCTCGGTCATCTCGACGCCGAGCACGAAGTTCTTCACGGCCGGGTCGGCGACGTCGGTCGGTTCGTGGGCGAGCGCGCGGGAAAGGTTGTCGGCGACGCCCAGCAGGTCGCGGGCGAACTTCTGGATGGCGTAGGCGCGCGCGTCGTTGGCCTCGCGCTCGGCGCGGCGCCGGGTGTTCTCGGCCTCGGCGGCGTAGCGGAGGATCTGTTCCTTCAGCGCCGCGGTCTCGGCCCTGAGGGCCGCGAGCTCACCTTCGACCGCATCGGCGAGGAAGGCGTCGGCTTCGTCGCCAGCCCCGGGGGGCGTGTTGTCTTCGGACATCTGGTCCTTCGTCTCTCAAGCGTTCATCACCTGCCCGAGCACCCGGGCGGTATAGTCCACCAACGGGATGATCCGGGCATAGTTCAGCCGGGCAGGCCCGATCACTCCGATCGCGCCCAACACCCGCTGTGAGCCCGTCATATAGGGCGCCGCGATCACGGCGGAACCCGAAAGCGAGAACAGCCGGGTTTCGGCGCCGATGAAGATGCGCACGCCGGCCCCCTCGCGCACCCCATCGAGCAGCTGGATCAGCTGCTCCTTCTGCTCCAGGTCGTCGAACAGCGAGCGCACCCGCTCCAGGTCCTCGCGGGCCTGCGGCTCCTCCAGCAGGTTGGCGCGGCCACGGACGATCAGCGCCCGCTCCTCCGCCTCGCCGCCGCCCCAGGCCGCCAGCCCGTCCTCCACCAGCCGCGCGGCGGTCTCGTTGAGCTCGCGCTTGGCGCGGTCGAGCTCGGCGCGCAGGTCGACCTTGGCCTCCACCAGGGTGCGGCCGCGCAGGCGGGCGTTGAGGAAGTTGGAGGCCTCGGTCAGCGCCGAGGGCGTCACCCCGGCCGGCAGGCGGATCAGCCGATTCTCCACCGTGCCGTCGGCGAACACCATGATCGCCAGGGTCCGCTCGACACCCAGCGAGACGAACTCCACGTGCTTGACCCCGGCGTCGCGGATCGGCGTCACCACCACCCCCGCCCCGCCGGCCAGGCCGGAGAGGATGGAGCTGGCCTCGTTGAGTGCGTCCTCGAAATTGCGGCCGTGGGCGTGCAGCCGCGCCTCGATCGAGCGCCGCTCGTCCTCGCCGACGTCGCCCACCTCCAGCAGGCCGTCGACGAACAGCCGCAGGCCCGCATGGGTCGGCAGCCGGCCCGCGCTGACGTGCGGCGCGCCCAGCAGCCCCAGGTGGGTGAGGTCCTGCATGGTGTTGCGGATCGAGGCCGGCGACAGCGACAGCCCGGTCTTGGAGAGCGTCCGCGACCCCACCGGTTCGCCGGTCTCGAGATAGCTCTCCACGATGCGCCGGAAGATATCCCGGGCGCGTTCGTCGAGTTCGGCCAGCGAAGGCCCGGGTACGAAAAGGGGGGTGCTCACGTCAGCGTGCGGCGGGCTTCTCAGGGCGCCCATGGACTGGGCCTCAACGATCTAGGATAAGCGCCGCCTCTTTCCGCGCAAGACGC
>NZ_JAQGIZ010000301.1 GCF_028290885.1 Phenylobacterium sp. | reverse complement strand
TCTGGCCGGCGCCCTTCACCTTCTCGCCGATCGAGCGGACGCCGCCCCAGTAGGTGCCGATGCCGCCGCCGTTGGAGGCCAGCGCCACGTTCTCGTTCCAGACGCTCTGGATGCCTTCCAGGCTGTCCGGCACGGCGTTGAGGAAGCAGGAGATCGGCAGCCCGCGGCCCGCGCCGCCGTTCGACAGCACCGGCGTCGACGGCATGAACCAGAGCTTCGAGATATAGTCATAGACGCGCTGGGCGTGGTCCGCGTCGTCGGCGTAGGCCGTGGCCACGCGGGCGAACATGTCCTGGTACGACTCGCCCGCCAGCAGGTAGCGGTCCTCCAGCGTGGTCTTGCCGAAGTCGGTCAGCAGCGCGTCGCGCGACCGGTCGACCTCGACCTTCCTGACCAGCTGCAGTTGCGGGCGCGCAGGCGCCTCCGCAACCCGTTCAACCGCCTCGGCAATCCCAACTTTCGCCGCTTCACTCATCGTCCTGATCCATGCCCCTAACAGAACACGCCGCCCCCGGCTTCGTTCTGAGCCCCTACATGTTGTGGGCGAGCCGCCCAATCAACCCATATATGGGGCACCCGTCCTAATGACTCGTCAATGAGGAGGGTCAGTCGGCGCCCAGATTTTTTTGTAAACCAAAGGTTAACAGGCGCGCCTGCCCTCGGCAGATCAAGGGCTTGGCGCTCGTTGACGCACCTCCGCTCACGAGACTGTGACCGGGAAACGGATGGGCGGCCGGAGGAGTGAGATCAACATCGCGCCTTGGGAGCGGACGCGCTGTCCTCAGGCGCGTTGAACGGCCAAGGCCTCCACCTCGAGTGCGGCGTCCTCGATCGGCAAGGTTTCTCCGTCGCGGGTAGCGATCAGGCGTTTGGGGACGAGCAACAGGACGGGGAGGATCAGCGCGTAGGCGAGAGTGATCGCCACGACGCAGGCCGTGAAGCCGCCGGCGTAATCATAGAGGTAGGTGCCCAGCACGTCGCCGAACCGTATCGCCACCCAGTAGAGGCTGCCCGCCATCATCATGATCGTGCCTTGCAGAGCCCTGGGCGCCGAGCGCATCAGCAGGTCGATGAAGGCCGATGACGCGACGCCCCCGGTCAAGCCGATGAAGGCCGCGCCCCACATGGCTCCGTGCACCGAGTGGACGAAGTAGAGCGGCACGAACTGCGGAATCCCGACGATCGTCCCCCAGAAGAGCAGGGTGCGCGCGGTGAATCGGCGACAGAGCGCCCCGTAAAGGAAATAGGTGGGGATGAAGGCGGCGGCGAAGATCGCGTTCCACGCGCCCCACTGGGCGTCTGAGGCGTGCAGGGTGTTCTGCAGGTAGTACTGCAGCGGCGTGCCCGATCCCGGTGCGAAGGACCACAGGAACCAGACCAGCAGCGCCGGGTAGACCGGCCAGTGCCGGGCAAGCCGCGAGAGTTCATCGAGCGGGCGGGCCTTCGAATGCTCGAGCTTCAGATGGTCGTAGACGACCCGCGGCTTCCAGGCGCCGTAGAGCGCGACGGCGGCCATCAGACCTGCGCCGACGAGGAACAGGATGCGAGCCGCAGCGTCGGCGCGCTGTCCTTCGAGGAACTGGCTGAGCAGGCCGCCCGCCCCGTACGCTGCCAGATAGGGAACCGAGGCGCAGACGCTCCAGACCACGCTCATCCAGCCGGTCATGGCGAGTTGCTGCCCGGCCATCGAGGCCAACCCCTGCTCGGCCGCCCGGGTGAACGACCAGGCCACCAGAGACACCAGGATCGCAGCCATCAGCACCGGGTAGCTGGGCGAAGCGGCGGCGAACCCGGCGTAGACGGCAGCGCAAACCGCGCCGAACACCATCAGCATGCCGCGGTCCTTGCGGCCCAGGATGTTCCACCGGTCGCGCGCGAAGCCGAAAATGAGGCCCACGTAGAGCGGGATGGCGGCCGCCAGCCGGAAGTTGGCGACCTCGTGCGCTTCAAGGTGCAGCTTGTTCTTCAGGAAGAAGGTGACCGGCACGTCGATCAGCCCGCCGGCGGGCGAGCCGAAGCCGACCAGCAGCATCATGCCGGCCATGTAGAGCAGGATCGGAAGGCGGCGAACCTCCGCCGCGTCAGCCGGCTGTCTCGCCATCCTGTTCCCCCTGCTGACCTCAGATGAGGGAACCGGGGTACGGGAGCGAGGTCAACCCCGTGCGCTCCTCCAGACATCCCGCAGGGCGCTATAGACCAGCGCTCCGGCGAAGAATGGCTTTCAACGCGGACCTGACGCTCCGCCCTAGGGATTGAGATTCAGCAGCGCCGGATCGCCGCCCTGGGCGGCGATGTTGACGCTTACCGCCCGTTCCACAGCGTAACGCGGCAGGGCGTTCGGCCCGCCCGCCTTGGGGCCGGCGCCGGAAAGGCCCTCGCCGCCGGACGGCTGGACGCCCACCACCGCGCCGATCATCGAGTGGTTGACGTAGGCGTTGCCGGCCGGGACCGCTGCGCGCACCCGCTCGGCAAAGGCCTCGATGCGGCTGTGGACGCCGAGCGTCAGGCCGTAGGTCGACAGGCTAAACTCCTGCAGGAAGCTCTCCACCACTCCCTGGCGGCGGGCGCCGCGGCGGGCCGCCCTGACCAGGGCGACCGCCTCCTGGCTCACCGCCTCGCGGTCCTGGTCAGAGGACCGTCCGCAAGCGTCACTCTGACACCATCCGAAGATACAAGGTGGATCGCCGCGCAGCCGCGAGACGGAGGGGGCGCAAGGCCTCACACGCCGAGCTTGAGGCCTTGCGCCCCCTCCACCGCGTTCCGCGGTCCCCTTCCCCCGAAGTGTTCCCTTCGGGGAGGAGCCTAGCTCAAACGCAAGGAGCCCGGCCTTTCGGCCGGGCTCCCGCTACTCTTGCCGAACCGTCGGCGGTCGAGATCAGAAGTTGATGTCGATCGTCGAACGGCGGTTCAGCGGTTCCTTCACACCGTCGCCGGTGGCGACTGCCGGGTCGGTTTCGCCCTTCCAGTCGACCGACAGGGCGGTCTGGGGCACGCCCATCCCGACCAGAGCGTCGGCGACCGCCTTGGCGCGGCGTTCCGACAGGCGGACGTTGTAGGCCGCCGAGCCGGAGGTGTCGGTGTGACCGACGACCACAACCCGGGTGGCGTGACCGGCGGAGGCGTAGTTCGCGGCTTCCTGCACCACCGTCTGGGCTTCCGGCGTCAGGATGTACTGATCGAACGGGAAGTAGACGATGAACTGCTTCGCCTCATAGGCCGGCGGAGGCGGCGGCGGAGGAGGCGGAGGCGGCGGGGGAGGCGGCGGCGGCGGGGGAGGCGGCGGCGGGGGAGGCGGCGGCGGGGGAGGCGGCGCGAAGGAGTAGCGCAGGCCCAAGGTCACCGAGCTGTCTTGGTACTTGCCTTTGAAGGCGCCGGGTTGCAGGGCCGCGGTGCCCGTGGATTTGAACGACGCGTCCGAGCCGCTGAGGTAGCGGTAGGTGACGTCGACGTTCAGACGGTCCGTCGCCTTCCAGGCCAGGCCGGCGAGCACTTGCCACGCGAAGACGGTGTCGCTGTCGTCGATGTGCAGGTTCTGGATGGCCGGGTTGGCGCCGGCCACGCCGGTGACCACGCCCGTGACGTTGGAGAACTGACCGTCCGTCGTCAGGTTGAGGTGGTTGACGCCGACGCCGGCGCCGATGAACGGATTGATCATCCAGTCGGGGCCGATGTCGTAGAGGACATTGCCCATCACGGTCCAGGATTCGAGCTTGCCGCTCGGCTTTCCGCAGTTCGGAGCGGCGGTGGTGCGGACCACGCCGGGGGTGCAGAGGCCGATGACCGCTTGGTTGGTGCCGCCGAGGACCGAACTGATGTCACCGGGGCGGTAGCCGGCTTCCAGTTCGACGCGCCAGTGGTCGGTGACCTGATAGCCGAGACGGGCGAAGCCGGCCCAGTCATCCTGCTGGCTGAAGCGCCACGTATACTTGATGCCGTTGGCGGCCAGGTTGGAGGAGTCGGCCTTGATGCCTTCCGGCCAGTGATAGCCGAGATCGACGGCCCCATACCAACCGACTTGCGCAGCAGCGCCAGACGCCGCGAACACCGCGGCCATAGCGGCCCCTGCCAGGAGTTTGAACTTCATAATCAGAGCCCTCTCATTGCCCTCAGTGCTGCGGCCAATTGACCCAGCATTTCTTATATCAAGGCCCGCTGATTGCGTAAGTGTCGCCGAAGCCACACTTGAACCTCAATCTCGCTGACCCGCGAACCTATGCCGGACGCTATACGACTATCGCCTCGCGGATCAACGTCATGACGAACGCTGATCGCTTGCTTGGCTGGAAAAACTGGCGCGTCCGGCGCATTAGCCAGTTCCTCCCTTAGCTCTAACAAGTTCTGGACGGGACTTGCGAAGACCCTGCCGCCTCGCGCCTGATTCCCGCCGACATTCTTGGAATAACTTGTAAATTTGCCGCATCGCCGCCGTTGGACGGGCACGCAAACGCGGCGTTAGGCCTGAGCCAACCGCCTCGCGAATCCCAGCCGCGCAGCAACATCCGCGCCCCTTGTCCTGACCTGCGCCCCTATGCGCTCCTCCTGCAACGTAGACGGCGCCGCTTGGTTCCCGCCGCAGGTTGGGGACGGACTAATTTTCGGCGCCGTTCCGGCGCCGTTCAGGCGTTGCGATTCGCCCGCCTGGCGCGGGTGCGCCCGCCGAGCGCGTCGGGCCGGTTCAAGGCCTTGCGGAACTCGTCGCGCCGCTCGTGGATCGAAGCGATCACCAGGCCCATCGGCACGCCGATCTCCACCAGCAGGGCTTCGGACAGCTGCAGGCTCGCCTCCACAGTCTCGGGCACCGCGTCGGTGGCGCCGAGGTCATAGAGCCGCTGGGCGTGGCGGGCGTCGCGGGCGCGGGCGACGATGGTCAGGTCCGGGCGCAGCTCGCGGGCCACCGAAACGATCGCCTCGGCGCCGTCCGGGTCGTCCATGGTCACCACCAGCGCCGGGGCCTCGGCCAGGCCGCAGCGGGCCAGGAAATCCGGCCGCGCCGCGTCGCCGAAGAACAGCGTCTCGCCCGCCCGCCGGCCGGCCTCCACCAGCCGTGCGTCCTGCTCGACCGCCACCCAGGCGATGTCGTGGCGGCGCAGCATCTCGCCGACCAGCCGCCCGACCCGCCCATAGCCGGCGATCAGCACGCGCGGTTCCGGCGGCTTGTCGCCCACCGCCTCCGGCAGGTCGGCCGGCGAAATCCGTCGCCCGCCGATCTTCGCGCCCAGCGCCGCCAGGAACGGGATGCTGATCATCGAGAGCGTGGCGGCCACCAGCAGGGCCTGGCCGGTGGTGCGGTCCACCAGCCTCTGGTCCATGGCCTGCCCCAGGATCACAAAGGCGAACTCGCCGGCCCCGGCCAGCAGCAGGGCGGCTTCCGCCGCCGCCCGCGTCCGCAGCCGGAAGAGCCTGGCCAGGACGAACACCGCCGCACCGTTGACGCAGGTCAGTCCGGCGGCCGCGCCCAGCACCTCCAGGGGCCTGGCTAGCAGCAAGGGCAGGTTCAGCCCGATGCCGATGGAGAGGAAGAACAGGCCGAGCAGCAGGCCTTTGAACGGCTCGATGGTCACCTCGACCTCGTGGCGGAACTCGGTCTCGGCGAGCAGCAGGCCAGCGATGAAGGCGCCCAGGGCCATCGAAAGGCCGGTAAAGGCGCTGACCAGACCCGCGCCGATCACCACCAGCAGGCAGGCGGCGACGAACATCTCCTCGCTCTTGGCGCGCGCCACCGAGCGCAGCATGGGCCGCAGGATCAGCCGGCCCACCACCAGCAGACCGACCACCCCCAGCACCGCCGGGGCGAAGGCCAGCAGCAGGTCGGGCGACAGCGTCGGCGCCTCGCCGCGGCGGCCGAGCAGGGTCAGGGTGACCAGGATCGGGGCTACCGCGAGGTCCTGGAACAGCAGCACCGAGAAGGTCGCCCGGCCAGCCAGCGAATGCTGCCGCTTCTGCTCGGCCAGGATCGGCATGACGATGGCGGTGGACGAGAGCGACAGCGCCGCGCCGATGGCGATGGCCGCGCCCAGCGGCTGGCCGAGCGCCAGCGCCGCGCCCGCGGTGGCGGCGAGGCTCAGGCCCACCTGCGCCGCGCCCAGGCCGAAGACGAACCGGCGCATGGACCGCAACCGCTCCCAAGAGAGCTCCAGGCCGATCATGAAGAGCAGGAACACCACGCCGAACTCGGCGAGCTGGGCGACCTCGTCGGGATTGTCGATGGTCAGCGCGCCGAGCCACGGCGCCTCGTCGGCCAGGCTGCCGAGGCCGAAGGGGCCGAGCAGCACGCCGGCGCCCAGGAACCCCAGGATGGGCGAGAGATTCCAGCGGCGGAACAGCGGCACGATCACGCCGGCGGTGGCCAGGAACAGGACCACGTCCTTGTAGGCTTCGGGCTGGAGGTGGGCGGGCATGAGCGCTCCGGACGGGATCGTGGGGACTATGGCGCAGCGCCCACGCCTTGAGAAATCGCGCGAACGGCGTAGACAGCGCGCCATGCCGTCCGCCCGCCATCCCGCACACGACCGAAGGGCGCTCGCCGCGCTCTTCGCCGTGTTCGCGCTGCTGGTTCAGGCGCTGATCCCCGCCGCCGCCATGGCGCGGCCGGACTCGTCCGGCACGGTGACCATCTGCACGGCCACAGGGACTGAGACGATCGCTCCCCACGGCCAGCCGGCGCCGCACAAGGGCTTCGGCGGCATGCCCTGTCAGGACTGCCTGGCCGCCGCCATGGCTGCCGTCGTCACGCCGCAGCTGGCCGTCCAGCCGGTCGCCTACGCCGCCGAGCGCGTCGAGCACGCGCCAGTCGTCAGCCTGCTCGAGCCCCGCGCCCGGGCCCCGCCCCGCCCGCCGGGCCAAGGGCCCCCCACCGCCTGAACCTCAGCCTTTAGAGCCGCGCCCGCGAGGGCGCCTGCCCACGCCTGCTGTTCAGGATCCTTCATGCCCATTCGATATCCGGCGCTCCACAGCGCCCTACTCACCGGCGCAGCCCTGTGCGCCCTGGCCGTCACCCATGCCGCCCGCGCCGACGAGGGGCCGGCCGGCTCCACCGTCTCGCCGGTCGTCGTCACGGCCCCGTCGTCGATCTCCGGCCTCGGCGACCTGCCCACGACGACCGAGAGCATTACCGCCGACCAGATCGCCAAGACGATCAACGTGATCACGCCCGAAGACACCCTGCGCTACCTGCCGAACATCCTGATCCGGCAGCGGCATATCGGCGACACCCAGTCACCCATCACCACGCGCACCTCCGGCGTCGGGGCGTCAGCGCGCAGCCTGATCTACGTCGACGGGGTGCTGCTCTCCTCGTTGATCGGTAACAACAACACCAGCGCTTCGCCCAAGTGGGGCCTGGTCTCGCCGGACGCCATCGACCGCGTCGATGTGCTCTACGGCCCCTTCGCCGCGCAATACGCCGGCAATTCCATCGGCAGCGTCATCGCCTTCACCACCCGCATGCCGCGCAGCTTCGAGGCGAGCGCGCAGGTCCAGGGCGCCGTCCAGTCGTTCTCGAAATACGGCGACGACAAGAGCTATCGGACAGGGCGATTCGCCGCCGATCTTGGCGACCGGTTCGAGCCGCTGGCGTTCCGGCTGAGCTACAACCACCTCGACAGCCGCGCCCAGCCGCTCACCTACGTCACCGCCACCGTGCCCACGACGGCCAGCACGGCGGGCATCCCGGTGACCGGCGCCTTCAGCGACGCCAACCGCACCAGCGTGCCGATCTCCGTGCTGGGCTCGGCCGGCATTGAACACCAGGTCCAGGACAACCTGTCAGGCCGCGCAACCTATGACCTGACGCCCAGGGTCACCGCGGCCTATACCTTCGGCCTGTTCTACAACGACGACGACTCGACGGTGAACAGCTACCTGCGCGACGCCGCCGGCCAGGCGGTCTATGCGGGCCCGGTCAACATCGGCGGGCGCGCCTACACCATCGCGAACAGCGCCTTTTCCAGCAGCGTCTACAACCTCGAAGAGCTCGAGCTGGCGCAGGGCCTGTCCCTGGCCTCGCACACCGACGGCGTCTTCGACTTCGAATTGGTCGCGACCAGGTTCGACTATCTGAAGAGCCGCCAGCGCAGTCCGACCGCCGCCCTGCCGGCGGCGTTTTCCGGAGGCCCGGGGACGACCACATCGCTCGACGGTACGGGCTGGTACACGCTCGACGCCAAGGGGACCTGGCGGCCGGCGGGCAGTCCCAACATCGTCACCTTCGGGGCCCACGAAGACGGCTTCAAGCTCAACAATCCGAAGTACGCGCTGACCGACTGGATCAACGGCTCGGCGGGCGCGACGCTGTCGTTCAGCCGTGGCCGCACCGAGACCCGGGCGCTGTGGGTTCAGGACGTGTGGTCGATCACGCCGCAGTTGAAGGCGACGCTCGGCGGCCGTTACGAGCATTGGCGGGCCTATGACGGCCTGACCTTCTCCGCCGCGCCGCCGCTGAACGCCAGCCAGCCGGGGCTCAAGAAAGACGCTTTCTCGCCGAAAGCGACCCTCAGCTATGCGCCTTCGGCCGACTGGATCTTCAAGGGATCCGTGGGCGTCGCCTACCGCTTCCCGACGGTGACCGAGCTCTACCAGGCGATCACCACGGGCGCGATCCTGAGCGTGCCCAATCCGAACCTCAAACCCGAGCGGGCGGTCTCCAGCGAACTGTCCGCCGAGCGTCTCTGGACCCGCGGCAGCCTGCGGGTTTCGGTGTTCGACGAGCGCATCCGCAACACCCTGCTTTCGCAGACGGCGCCCCTGCTGCCCGGATCGACCAGCCTCTTCAGCTTCGTCCAGAACATCGACCGCACGCACGCCACTGGCGTCGAGATCGTCGCCGATCAGAAGGACGCGTTCGTTCCGGGCCTGGAGCTCTCCGGCTGGGTGACCTACGTCGACGCCAAGACCGACCGGGACTCGGCCTTCGCCGCGGCGGTGGGCAAGGACCTGCCGCAGCTGCCGCATCTGCGGGGATCGGTCGTGGCCACCTATGCCGCCACCCCGAAGCTCGATCTGACGCTGGCCGCCCGCTACAGCGACCGATCCTTCGCGACGATCGACAACAGCGACCACTACGCCAACACCTACCAGGGCTTCGGCGGCTACTTCGTCGCCGACGCGCACGCCCGCTATCAGGTGACCCCGCACCTGGTCGCCGGCTTTGGCGTCGACAACCTGGGTGGCCGCTCCTACTTCCTCTTCCACCCGTTCCCGCAGCGGACGTTCATCGCAGACCTGAAGTACAGCTTTTGAAGCTGGCAGAGGAACAGAGCGATGAAGTTCATCACGCCCAATCGCGCGCCTTCGGCGCCCTCACGGCCGCGGCGCCCGACAGCGGCCATCATCATTGAGTATGTCAGCCCCATGAGACTGTTCCCGATCGCCGCCGCCGTCGCGGCCCTTGCCACGCCGCTAGCCGCCTACGGCTCGGGCAAGATGGAAGTCCTCCAGCCTTGGAGCCGGCCCGCCGTCGCCGGGACCAACGGCGTCGGCTACATGGTGCTGGCCAACCACGGCCGCTCGGCCGACGTCCTGCAAAAGGTCGAAAGCCCGTTGGCCGCGCGCGTCGAGATCCATTCGATGTCCATGGCCGGCGGGGTCATGTCGATGGCAAAGGTGAACGGAGTCCCGGTGCCGGCTGGCGGCGAGGCGACCTTCGGGCCCGGCGCCTACCACCTGATGCTGATCGGCCTGACCCGGACGCTGAAGGACGGGGACCAGGCGCCGGCGACGCTCACATTCGCCAGCGGCGCCAAGATCAAGGTCGCCTTCGCGGTCAGCGCCGGCATGGGTCCGCCCGCCATGGCGCCGATGAAGCGCTGAGGCGCGCTGCAATCGGTCGCGGTTTCTGACCAAATTGTAACACCATAACGCCGCCTGCGCGGGGCATGGTCCCGCCACGTCAACCTTTGGAAGCTTCCCCGATGAAGACCTACTGGCCGGGCGCCGCCGCGGCCGCCGCCCTCCTGGCCGCCGGCCCCGCGCCCGCGCAGCCCAAGCCCGTCGCCGTCGCCCCCAGTTCCGCGCCCGACCTGTCCAAAGCCCCCCGCATGGGGACCTGGGGCTTCGACCTCTCGGGCCGCGACACCGCCACCACGCCGGCGCAGGACTTCTATCAGTACGCCAATGGCGGCTACCTGAAGACCCTCGACATCCCGGCCGACCGCTCGCGCTACGGGGCCTTCGACACCCTGAACGAGCTCTCGCAGAGCCGCATGCACGCGGTGGTCGACGCCGCCGCTGCGGACAAGGCCGCCACCGGCGAGCATGGCCAGGTGGGCGGGCTCTACCGGGCCTTCATGGACGAGGCCAAGGTCGAGGCTCTGGGCGCGAGGCCCCTGGCCGGCGACCTCGCCGCCATCCGCGCCGAGAAGACCCGCGCCGGCATAGCGCGGGCCATGGGCGCCTCGCTCCACGCCTTCGGCGGCAGCATGTTCGGCGGCCAGGTGCAGGCCGACGCCAAGGACCCCAACCACTATGCGGTCTACCTCGGACAGGCGGGCCTGGGTCTGCCCGACCGCGACTACTACCTGGAAGCCAGCTTCGCGCCCCAGAAGGCCAAGTATGAGGCCTATGTCGCCCAGATGCTGACGCTGGCCGGCTGGCCCCAGCCTGCGGCCAACGCCAAGGCGATCGTCGCCATGGAGACCGAGATCGCCAAGGTCTCGTGGACCCGCGCCCAGCAGCGCGACGACAACGCCATGTACAACCCCCATCCCGTCGCCGAGCTCGGCGAGCTGGCGCCCGGCTTCGACTGGGCCGGGTTCCTGAAGGGCGCGGGCCTGACCAAGGCCGACCATGTGGTGGTGCAGGAAAAGACCGCCCTGCCGAAGATCGCGGCGATCTACGCCAGGACGCCGGTGGCGACGCTGAAGGCCTGGCAGGCCTTCAACCTGGTCGACCAGGCCGCGCCCTATCTCTCCAGCAACTTCGACAAGGCCCACTACGATTTCCGCAGCGCCGTGCTCAGCGGGACCAAGGCCCAGCCGCCCCGCTGGAAACGCGGCGTCGGCCTGGTGGACGGCCAGATCGGCGAGGCGCTCGGCAAGATCTACGTCCAGGCCTACTTCCCGGCGCAGAGCAAGGCCAAGATGGTGGCTCTGGTGGGCGACATTCGCGCCGCCATGAAGGGCCGCATCGACAAGCTCGACTGGATGAGCGCGGCCACCAAGGCCAAGGCGCAGGACAAGCTCGCCGCCGTCACCGTGAAGATCGCCTACCCCGACAAGTGGCGCGACTACTCGGGCCTGGCGATCAGGGACAACGACCTCTACGGCGACGTGAAGCGGGCTGTCCAGTTCGATTGGGACTTCCGCACAGGGCGACTCGGCGGGCCAGTGGACAAGTCCGAGTGGGGCATGACGCCGCCGACCATCAACGCCTACTACAACCCGGTCGGCAACGAGATCGTCTTCCCGGCCGCCATCCTGCAGCCGCCGTTCTTCGACCCGGACGGCGACATGGCGGTGAACTACGGCGGCGTCGGCGCGGTGATCGGCCACGAGCTGACCCACGGCTTCGACGATTCAGGCCGCCGCTACGACGCCACCGGCAAGCTCACCGACTGGTGGACGCCTGGGGACGCGGCGAGGTTCCAGGCGGAAGCCGGCAAGCTCGGCAAGCAGTACGCCGCCTTCGAAGTGTTGCCGGGCGCGAAGATCAACGGCGACCTGACCATGGGCGAGAATATCGCCGACCTGGGCGGCCTGCTGCTAGCGCTCGACGCCTACCATGCCTCCCTGCACGGCCAGCCCGCCCCGGTCATCGACGGCCTGACCGGCGACCAGCGGGTGTTCATGGGCTGGGCGCAGGTGTGGCGGGCCCGCACCCGCGAGGACGCCCTGCGCCGCCAGCTGGTCTCCGACCCGCACTCGCCGGAGCGCGCCCGCGTCGACGTGCCGATGCGCAACATCGACGCCTTCTACGCGGCCTTCGGCCTGAAGGCCGGCGACGGCATGTACCTCGCGCCGGAGCAGAGGGTGAGGATCTGGTAGGGCGTCATCCCTCCTCTTTCATGGGGAGGGCGTGGGGGTGGCCCTAGACGCCCTCGACGATGAGGCCGCGGTAGATCGCGCCTTTGAACCGATGTTGCGCCGCGGCCTGGTACGCGGGACTCTCGTACCACCGCCTGGCCTCCTCCACTGACGGGAACTCGGCGATCGCCACACCCTCGGGCTCCGGGCCTTCCAGCACCTAATGGCGGCCGTAGGCGGCCAGGAATTTGATCGGCGGGCCCTCAAGGCTCGGGCCCGCGGCCTTTGCGTAGGCCGCGAGTTCGGACGGGTCGAGGGTGCGCTCGCGGATGAAGATCACGTAGGCGGGCATCTCATCCTCCTGGAGCTCGTCGGCCCGCTTGGTCGACGTTCAATGGCGGATGACGACCTTGCCGAAGAGCTGGCGGTCGGCGAAATGGCTCCAGCCGGCCTTGGCGTCGTCAAAGGAAAACACGCTGTCGATCACCGGCCGGACCTCATGCTGCTCGAGCGTCCGGCCCAGGTCCTCGAGATCGCGACGGCTGCCGACGACGATCGGCTTGAACGTCGCCAGGCTCATGAACATGGTCATGAAATCGATGCCGCCCTCGGCGCCCGCCAGGACCCCCACCAGGGATATCTGGCCACCGTAGGCGATGGTCTTGACCGATTGCGTGAGGGTGTCGGGACCGCCGACCTCCACCACGCGATCCACGCCGCGCCCGCCGGTGAGCTCGCGCACCCGATCGCCCCAGTCTGGCGTGGCCCGATAGTCGACGACTTCGTCCGCGCCCAGGTCCCGAAGACGCTGCGCCTTTTCGGGCGTGGAGGTCGTTGCGATCACGCGGGCGCCGAAGGCCTTGGCCAGCTGGACGGCGAAGAGTGAGACGCCGCCCGTGCCTTGGGTGAGCACCGTGTCGCCCGTCCGAACCCCCGACAAGGCGGACCATGCGGTCACCGCGGCGCAGGGCAGGGTCGCGGCTTCTTCGAATGTCAGGTGCTTCGGCATAGCCGCGAGCGCCTCGGCGCTGACGACCTTGTATTCGGTCAGCCAGCCGTCGTGGTCCGAGACATATTGCTCCGGCATCGCGTTGAACGCGCCGCCGAACCAGTTCGGGAAGAAGGCGTTGATCACCCGGTCGCCAGGTTTGAATCGGGTGACGCCCGCGCCGACCGCGACCACTTCGCCCGCGCCATCCGAAAGCGGCACGCGGCCGGACGGGACCGGCGCCGGATAGCCGCCACTGAGAATGATCAGGTCCCGGAAGTTGAGCGAGCTCGCCCGCACGCGGACGAGCACCCCGCCTGTGCCCGGCGATGGAATGTCGCGCTCGGCGAGGACGAGGCCCTCCAGGCCTCCGAGCTTGTCGAGCTGGTAGGCGCGCATTTTCGAGCCATGGGCGGTCATGTTCGGGATTCCTGCTGCTGCTGGCAGGAAGGTGGGTCCTCGGCTACTGTTCGATAATCCGTGCCACGGTGCACGAGCCGTATAGATGAGCTTATCAATCGAACGGACACACCTGGACGGGCTGGTCACCTTCCTCGCCGTGGCGGAACTTCGCGGGTTCCGGGCGGCCGCCCGCCGGCTCGGCGTGACGCCGTCGGCGGTGAGTCAGGCGATCCGCAATCTTGAGGGCAGGATCGGCGCCCCGCTGTTCTCCCGGACGACCCGCAGCGTCGGGTTGACTGAGGCGGGGGAGCGCCTGCTCGCGCACGCGCGGCCGGCGGTGGAGATGCTGACGGCGGGTCTGGAGGCGGCGAGCGGCCTGGGCGGCCAGATCAGTGGCCGGCTGCGCATCAACACGCCCCGGCCGAGCTTGCCCCTGCTGGTCAACCGGTTGTTGCCGGGCTTCATCGACCTCTATCCCGACGTCCAGTTAGAGCTGGTGGGCGAGGATCGGCTGATCGATATCATCGAGGAGGGCTTCGACGCCGGCATCCGTCTCGGACACGTCGTCCAGGCGGACATGATCGCCGTGCGGCTGACGCCCGCCGAGCCATTCGCCGTCATCGGCGCCCCGGCGTTCTTCGAAAGGTACGGCCGCCCGGGGCAGCCCCAGGACCTGCAGGATTTCCGCTGCATTCTGCTTCGCCAGTCGGCCCGCCTGCTCGATCGATGGCAATTTTCCGCCGATGGCCAGTCCATCACCGTCGGCGTCGACGGCCCTCTGATCATCGACGACGTCGAGGCCTGCATCCGCGCGGCCTTGAGGGGCGTCGGGCTCTTCCGCCTGCCGCGTTCCATCGTGATGCACTATCTAGGGCAGGGGGAACTGGAGGCCGTGCTGGATCGCAATGCGGTCGATATCCCGGGTCTTTCGCTCTACTACTCGAGCCGGAGCACGGCGCTTCCGAAACTTCGCGCCTTCGTCGAATACGCCACGAAGCATATGAGGCGGGATTTCCTGCCCGGCGACTATCTCCCCGCCCCGATCGGTCGAGACGGCTGAGCTATCGGATTTTCGGAGAATGTGGATTTTGCCGATATGTCAAAATCAGCCTGGGCGCAAAAATTTGGCCCGTTGCGGGGGATAAACGCAACGGGCCTTATTTTGAGCAGTCGCTCTGATGAGCGGGCGTTTCCTCCCCGAAACGCCGGAGATCCAAGGTCTTGTGCCTTCGTGTCTCTCGCGAAATGAAAGAACGGCAATTTCCTGCCTGAGTCAACGGCTTATGCCGCCCCAATGCACACGCCATGATCAGTTTTTCGCGAACTTTCGAAATTTTACACCGTCTTTTGACGGCGAGTTCAAATAACCCGGTTTTTCAACGCTATGAACGGCGGGCAATTGACCTCATAGACGAAGTCCGGCTGTGACACCGTCACAGGCCCCAGCCCGGCCGCCGTCAACGCCGCGGCGGCCTCGCCGGCGCGGCCCGCCTCGATCAGCAGGCCGTTGGGACGGCGCGAGGCGCCGGCGGCCGTGAGCCGCTCCACGACCTTGGCCTCCGCGCCGTTCCCGCTGGCCGGCCAGACCAGGGTGGCGCTGGTCAGGGCCGCGGCGCGGGCCTCGACCGCGCGCAGCAGCCGCTCGGCGGTCGCCAGTTGATCGGCAGTCCACTCCGCCTTCAGGCTGGCGGTGAGCTGGGCCTCGCTCTTCAGGATCAGGCCGTCGGAAAGCACCTTCAGCCCGTTGGCGGCCAGCGTCGCGCCGGTGGTGGTGATGTCGACCACCAGCTCCGCCGCGCCCGCCGCCGGCGCCCCCTCGGTCGCCCCGCCCGATTCGGTGATCCGGTAGTCGACCACCCCGTGGCGGGCGAAGAAGGCGCGCGTCTGGACCAGGTACTTGGTCGCCACCCGCATGCGCCGGCCGGTGCGCGCCAAGTAGTCGTGCGCCACCTCCTCGAGGTCGGCCATGGTGTCGACGTCGAGCCAGCTCCTGGGCGCGGCCACCACCAGGTCGGCGCGGCCGAAGCCCAGGGCGCGCAACAGCAGCACGCGGCTTTCCAGGTCGCCCCGCTCGCGCAGCAGGTCCTCGCCGGTGACGCCCAGGTGCGCCTCACCCGCGCCCAGCGCATCGGCGATGTCGGCGGCCGACAGCAGCCGCACCTGCGCGCCCGGCAGGCCCTTGAGGCTGGCCAGATAACCCCGCGCGCCGCCGCTGACCGCGAGGTCGAGCCCGCAGTCGGCCAGCCACGCCTCCACCTGCTCCTTCAGTCGGCCCTTCGAGGGGATGGCAATGATCAGCTCGCCGCTCACGATTCGCCCCCCGTAAAGGCGCGCCAAGGCCGCACCACGCAGCCCACCGCCCGCGCGTCCGCCGCGCTGCCCAGCCGCGCCAGAAGGCCGTCGTAGCGGCCGCCCGAGGCCACCGGCCGGTCGGCGCCCAGCGCCTCGCTGCGCACCTCGAAGGTCAGGCCGTCGTAGTAGTCGAAGGCGTGGCCGAGCGCCGGGGCGAACCGCATCCGGTCCGCCGGGATCTCCGCGAGCCTGGCCAAGCGCGCTTCCCAATCCGCCAGCGCAGCGTCGAGGCCGCGGGCCTTGCCGGCGAGCGCGCGGACCTGCTTCAGCCCGGCCGCCGGCGCCTCGGAGATCGCCATGAAGGCGCGGATCGCTGCGGCCTGCGACTCGGTGAGCGCCGGCGCGGAGGCCGCCTCGACGCGGCGCACCAAGCGTGCGGCGATCTCGCCGGGCCCGCGTCCGCCCACCGGCTCGACACCGGCCAGGGCCCAGACCTCTTCCAGCATGGCCGCCGCCTGGGCCTCCGAAAGCCCCGAGAGCATGGCCGCCAACTGGCCGCCGCCGACGGAGGCCGCCGCTTCGCCGGCCCGCGCCAACTCGGCGTTCAGCAGCCGGGGGCGTCCGGCCACCCGCTTCAGCCGCGCGGCCAGCGCCTCCGGCAGCGCCAGGGAGCCGATGAAGGCCGCGAACAGGCCGACGTCGCCCAGCCACAGCGTCAGGTCGCCGCGTCCCCCGGCCACCGCGGCGCGCCAGGCCAGGCCGGCGATCTCCGCGTCCGCCTCGACGATCCCGCCGCTGCCGGGAGCGAACAGCTCGACCCCCAGCTGCACGAACTCCTCCGGCCGGTCGCCCTCCGGCGCCGAGCGGAAGGCAGGGCCCTCGTACACATAGCGGCCCGAGGCGGCCCCGCCCTCGATGTGCTGGCGCGCCACGGCGACGGTGAAGTCGGGCCTGAGGCACGCCTCCGCCCCGCCCTCGGCCTGCACCACGAACAGCCGCGCGCGCATGGCCTCGCCGGCGAGGTCCAGCAGCAGGTTCAGCGGCTGCAGGATCGGCGCATCGACCGGCGTGGCGCCCGCGGCAGCGAGCGCGGCGCGGATCGCGGTCAGCGCCGGCGGCGGAACCGGCGGCTCGACCTTCACGGCTGAGCCTCGACGATCTTCCTGACCGCCGCCACCAGCTCGGCCCGCGGCACGGTCAGCTGCCCCGGCCGTTCGGCGCGCCAGGCGGCGTTGTCGGTGACCCCGGAGGCCAGCTCCCGGCCGAGGTCGAGGTCCTTCAGGGTGACGGTTCCGGCGGCGAACTCGTCGCCGCCGATGATCACCGCGGCGGGCGACAGGCGGCGGTCGGCGTACTTCATCTGCGGCCGCATGCCCGAGGTCCCCAGATAGACCTCGGCGGCGATCCCCGCGGCGCGCAGCTCGCCGGCGACGGCCATGTAGTCGGCCATCCGCGCCTGATCGAGCACCAGCACCACCACCGGCCCGCGCACGGCGGCGGCCAGGTCGCGCCCCGCCGCCTTCAGTGCGGCCGCCAGCCGCGTCACGCCGAACGAGAACCCGGTCGCCGGCGTCCGCTCGCCGGTGAACCTGGCCACCAGGTCGTCGTAGCGCCCGCCGCCGCCGATCGAGCCGAACCGCACCGGCTGACCGCGCTCGTCCGTGGTCTGAAGAAGCAGCTCCGCCTCGAACACCGCGCCGGTATAGTATTCCAGCCCGCGCACCACGGACGGATCGAACGTCGCCCGCTCCTCGCCCACGGCCATGCTCTTCAGCGCCGCATCGATGGCCGCCAGCTCGGCCAGGCCCTCGTCGCCCTCGGCCGATCCTCCGACCACGTTTGAAAGCGCGTCCAGCGTCGCCCTGCGCCCGCCGGCGCCCGCCGCCGTGAAGGCCAGCACCCGCTCGGCCGCCGCGGCGTTCAGGCCGGCGCCCTTGGTGAAATCCCCGGACTCGTCCTTGCGGCCTTCGCCGAGCAGCAGCCGCACCCCGTCCGGCCCCAGCCGGTCGAGCTTGTCCACGGCGCGCAGCACCGCCAGCTTCTGCGCTTCGCTGGCGACGCCCGCGGCGGTCATCAGGCCGTTGAGCAGCTTGCGGTTGTTGATCTTCACCACCGCCGAGCCAGCCGGCAGGCCCGCGGCCTCGAGGCCCGCGACGGCCATGGCGATGATCTCGGCGTCGGCCTCGGGACGCGCCGAGCCCACCGTGTCGGCGTCGCACTGCACGAACTCGCGGTAGCGCCCCGGCCCCGGCTTCTCGTTGCGCCAGACCGGCCCGAAGGCGTAGCGGCGGAACGGCTTGGGCAGGGTCTCCCAGTTCTGGGCGGCGAAGCGGGCGAGCGGCGCGGTTAGGTCGTAGCGCAGCGCCATCCACTGTTCGTCATCATCCTGCAGGGCGAAGACGCCTTCGTTCGGGCGGTCGGCGTC
>NZ_JAQGIZ010000293.1 GCF_028290885.1 Phenylobacterium sp. | reverse complement strand
TGCGCGGGCGGCGGCACGTTCATCAGCGGGGCGGCCTGCGGCGTCGGCGCGGAAGGAGCCGGCGCGGTGGCGCTGGCGTCGGCGCTCACGTCCGCAGCGCTACGGCTGGCCGGACGGGCCCGCGCCGTAACGGTGCGGTGCGCGGCGGCCGGAGCCGAGCTGCGCGCCGTCGTGGTGGTCGTCGTCGTGCTGTGGGTCGTCGCGGGCGGGGTCGCCGAAGCGGCGGTCGAGGCGCCGGGCATGGCGGCCGGCGGCGTGCTCGGCGGCGCGGTCGCCTGGGTCAGCTGATCGCTCGACGTATCGGTCGCCGCCGCGGTGGTCGTAGTGGTGGTGGTCGGCGAGCCGGGGGTCAGTTGGGCGATGCCGCTGTCATGCGGCTGGGTGTAGTACCAGCCGGCCGCGCCCAGGCCGCCCAGCAGGATGATGCCCGCGGCGATCGCCACCGCGCCGCTGCCCTTGCGGCGCGCGGTGACGCCGGCGTAGCTGGGCGTGCCGGCGAACATGCTTTCGCCCGCCTGGTTGTCGGTGGGTTGGCTCTCGGTCGGCTGGGCCGAGCCCGTGGGCCCGATCGGATCGAACGCGTAGGCGCCCGGCTCGGCGGCTGCGGTGGTCGTCTCGGGTTCCGAAGCGAAACTGCGGGGCTCCTCGGCCACCCGGCTCGTGCGGCCGCCGCCGAAGCCGCGGCGCTTCTTGCCGCGCTCCCAGGCGGGGACCGGCGCAAACATCGGGCTGTCCGACTCGTTCGTCGTCGGACTGTTGTCGGGGGTCGCGGAGAAATCGATGGTCATCGTCTGGTCCCTCCAAGGGAAAATGTCTAGACGACCGAAACGGCAAAGATCGAAGCAGGTTCCGAGATTGAAACCCGGCAGCTTGACCATTGGCGATCTATATTCGATGCAAGAACAGTCCAGGAATTGCCGCAATATTCTTTGATTACAGAGCTATGGCGTGACAACGCCGCTGGTATTCTTTTCGACCATGGCGGGTTTCTGGCCCGCCTCGCCCAGAAATGACCTTATTTCTATAACCGTCCGACCGACGGCCTACGCGTCAGGATCTCCTTGACAGGACCCATTGTGTCAGGGAAACGCTGACAGACAAGAACATCCTGACAGGAAGCCCGCCATGGCCAAGGCCGCGAAGTTCAAAGGGGTGTTTGGAGAGAAGGCCCCGAAGACATTCTATTGCTCGTTCTGTCTCAAGTCGCAGCACGAGGTCGAGAAGCTGATCGCCGGCCCTGGCCTGGTGATGATCTGCGACGCCTGCGTGGGCATGTGCCAGGAGTACCTGGCCGGCCGCACGCCCGACCTCTCCGGCTTTCCGGCGCCCAAGGACTTGCCCACCGAGCGGCTGATCGCCCAGCTCCCGGGCGTCGAGGCCACCGTCCGCGGCAAGCGCACCCAGCTGCAGTGGGTGGTCGACGAGCTGCGCCGCCGCGAGATCAGCTGGGCCGACATCGGCCAGGCGCTCGGCATTTCCCGCCAGTCGGCCTGGGAGCGGTTTTCGTAAACCTCCGCTTAAGGATGTTCGTAAATCCTCGATTAAGGATTTGTGGCCCCGGCGCCGCGTTTCACCGCCGCCTCCGGGATGCGGCCAAACGCGCGTCCGCAATAACTTGACCCCGCCCGCGCCGCATCCGCAAGTTGGGCGCGAAGTCGGAGGGACGAATGCCGCTCAAGGCCAAGCTTCAGCGCGAGTGGCGTTTTCTGCGTGGGCTGAATCGGACACTGAAGGCGGTGAAGTCGATCGCCCCGGACAGCCCCAACCTGATTTGCGACGATCTGCAGGAGGCGGTCGACAAGTGGCGCGACCGCAGCGCCATGACCTTCGAGGGGCGTACGCTCACCTACGCAGAGCTCGACGCCATGGCCAACCGCTTCGCCCACTGGGGCAAGGGGCTGAACCTGCGCCGCGGCCAGACGGTGGCGCTCTTCATGCCCAACCGGCTGGAGTACTTCGCGGTCTGGTACGGGCTGTCGAAGATCGGCGTGGTCACCGCCCTGATCAACAACCAGCTTTCCAGCCTGGCGCTGGCCCACTGCCTCAACATCTCCGCCGCCAGCGCCATCATCGTCGACGCCGAGACCTCGCCGGTGTTCGAGGCCGCCAAGGGCCTGCTCGAAAAGCCCCTGTCGCAGTGGATCCTGGGCCCCGCCCACGGCGACCAGCGCGACCTTGTCCAGGCGCTGAAGAGCTGCAGCCAGCTGCCGCCCGACAAGGGGGTCCGCAACGACATCCGCGCCCGCGACACCGCGCTCTTGATCTTCACCTCCGGCACCACAGGCATGCCCAAGGCGGCCCGCATCACCCACGTGCGCGCCCAGCTCTACATGCGCGGCTTCGCCGGCGCGACCGGGGCCAAGGCCTCCGACCGCATCTACGTGGCCCTGCCGCTCTACCACGCCACCGGCGGCCTCTGCGCGCTGGGCGCGGCGCTGCTGACCGGCGGCTCGGTCTTCCTGCGCCGCAAGTTCTCCGCCAGCCACTTCTGGGGCGAAGCGGCCGACGAGGGCTGCACCATGTTCGTCTACATCGGCGAACTCTGCCGCTACCTGGTCAACCAGCCGCCCGGCGACGACGAAACCCGCCACAAGATCCGGCTGGCCTTCGGCAACGGCCTGCGCCCCGACATCTGGCCGGTGATGAAACAGCGCTTCCGCATCCCGGACATCCTGGAGTTCTACGGTTCGACCGAGGGCAACGTCTCGATGTTCAACTTCGACGGCCGCGAGGGCGCCGTCGGCCGGGTGCCCAAGTGGCTGCGCAGCCGCTTCAACGTCCGCCTGGTCCAGTTCGACGTCGAGACAGAGCAGCCGATCCGCGGACCCGACGGCCTGTGCATCGAGGCGGGCCCCGGCCAGATCGGCGAGTGCGTCGGCCATATCGGCGGCGACGCGCGCTCGGAGTACACGGGCTACGTCGACAAGGCGGCGTCCGAGAAGAAGGTGCTGCGCGACGTCTTCGAGAAGGGCGACGCCTGGTTCGCCACCGGCGACCTGATGAAGACCGACGCCGACGGCTATTTCTACTTCGTCGACCGCATCGGCGACACCTACCGCTGGAAGGGCGAGAACGTCTCCACCAACGAGGTGGCCGAGCGCCTGCTGGCCTGTCCCGGGGTGCAGGAAGCCAACGTCTATGGCGTCGCCGTGCCAGGCGCCGAGGGCCGCGCCGGCATGGCGGGCCTGGTGGTGGGCGCCGACTTCGACATCAAGACGTTCGGCGAGGGCGTGGCCCGCGAGCTGCCGCCCTACGCCCAGCCGCTGTTCGTGCGCATCCTGCCGCACATCGAGACCACCGGCACCTTCAAGGCCCGCAAGATGGACCTGATCGCCGACGGCTTCGATCCGGGCAAGATCAAGGGCCCGCTGTTCTTCCACGACGCCAAGCGCGGCTATGTGAAGGTCACCAAGGGCGTCTATGAGAAGATCGCCGCGGGCGTCGTGAAGGTCTGACGAGGGGGATTTGAATGCGGAAGCTGCTGCCGGCCCTGGCCGTGCTCCTGGCCATGGGCACGTCGGCCCACGCCCGCGACGTGGCGGCCGACAAGGCGGCGATCGACGCCGGGCTGGACCGCGGCTACGCCCACCTCGACGCCCTCTACAAGGACATCCACCAGTACCCCGAGCTGGGCATGCAGGAGGTGCAGACCGCCGCCAAGCTCGCCAGGGAGATGCGCGCCCTCGGCTTCGAGGTCACCGAGCATTTCGGCGGCACGGGGATCGTGGCGATCTACAAGAACGGTCCCGGGCCCCTGGTCCTGGTGCGCACCGAGCTCGACGCCCTGCCGATGGAAGAGAAGACCGGGCTGCCCTACGCCAGCCACGTCGTCGCCGACTATCATGGCAAGCCCACGCCGGTGGACCACAGCTGCGGCCACGACATCCACATGGCCGCATGGGTGGGGGCCGCCCAGGCGCTGGTCGCCATGAAGAGCCAGTGGCGCGGCACGCTGATGTTCATCGGCCAGCCCGCCGAGGAGACCACCGAGGGCGCACGGGCCATGGTCGCCGCGGGCCTGTTCCAGAAGTTCGGCATGCCGGACTACGCGTTCGCCCAGCACGTGGGCCCGGCGCCCTTTGGCACGCTCGCCTACCGGCCCGGCGTCAACAGCTCGAACTCCGACAGCCTGGAGATCACCTTCAAGGGCCGCGGCGGCCACGGCTCGATGCCCGACCTGACCATCGACCCGGTGATCGAGGCGGCGCGCTTCACCATGGACGTCCAGACGGTGATCAGCCGCGAGAAGCCGGCGGGCGCCTTCGGCGTCATCACCGTGGGCGCGATCCAGAGCGGCAGCGCCGGCAACATCATCCCCGACAGCGCCATCCTGCGCGGCACCATCCGCACCTTCGACGGCAAGGTGCGCGAGAAGATGCTGGACGGCATCCGCCGCACGGCCAGCGCGGTCGCCGCCATGTCCGGCGCGCCGGCGCCCAGCGTGGATATCGTGGTCGGCGGCCGGGCGGTGATCAACGAGCCGGCGCTGACCGACCGCACCGCCGCCGTCTTCAGGGCGGCGTTCGGCGACAAGGCCCAGCTGCAGCCCGAGCCGGGCTCGCCCAGCGAGGACTATTCGGAGTTCGTCAACGCCGGCGCCACGCACTCGCTGTTCTGGGGCTTCGGCGGCTACGACCCCAAGACCATCGCCGCGGCCGAGGCCAAGGGCGGGCACGTCCCGGGCAACCACAACCCCTATTTCGCCCCCACCCCCGAGCCCACCATCCGCTTCGGCGTCGAGGCCATGACGCTGGCCGTCCTCAACGTCCTGGGGAGCTGAGCCGCCTCCCCCCCGAGCGCGGCGAGAGAGGCGTCTTCGGCCCCTGCGCGCGCCGCCGGACTCGCCTATATCTGCGCCATGCCGACCGACGTCACCGAGGCCCCGCTCAGGGGCGCCGCGCTCATCAAGGACGAGGTGAAGCGCCTGCCCGACCGGCCGGGCGTCTACCGCATGATCGGCGACGAGGGCGAGGTGCTCTACGTCGGCAAGGCGCGCTCGCTGAAGAAGCGGGTGCTGCAATACGCGCAGGGCCGCTTCCACACCCAGCGCATCGCCCACATGGTCGACCTGACGCGCGCCATGGAGTTCGTCACCACCCGCACCGAGACTGACGCCCTGCTGCTCGAGATCAATCTGATCAAGCAGCTGAAGCCGCGCTTCAACGTCCTGCTGCGCGACGACAAGTCGTTCCCGGAGATCGTCATCCGCCGCGAGCACGCCGCCGCCCAGCTGCGCAAGCACCGCGGCGCCCACACCATCAAGGGCGACTACTTCGGCCCCTTCGCCAGCGCCTGGGCGGTGAACCGCACGCTGAACACCCTGCAGAAGGCCTTCCTGCTCCGCTCCTGCTCCGACAGCGTCTACGAGAGCCGCACCCGGCCCTGCATGCTGCACCAGATCCGCCGCTGCTCGGCGCCCTGCACGGGCCTCATCGGCCTCGACGACTACAACGCCCTCGTCGAGGAAGCCGGCGCCTTCCTGCGCGGCAAGAGCCGGGCCGTCATGCAACGCATGTCTGCGGAGATGCAGACCTTGTCCGACGACATGGAGTTCGAGCGCGCCGCGCGCCTGCGCGACCGCATCCGGGCGCTGGCCTCCATCGCCCAGGAGCAGCAGATCAATCCCGAAACCGTCGACGAGGCCGACGTCTTCGCGCTCTTCGCCGAGGGCGGCCAGGCCTGCGTGCAGGTGTTCTTCTTCCGCGCCGGCCAGAACTGGGGCAACCGCGCGTATTTCCCCCGCGTCGACAAGTCCGACGATGACCCCGAGGTGATGGCCGCCTTCCTCGGCCAGTTCTACGACGACAAGCCGATCCCCAAGCTGATCCTGGTCAACACCGAGCCGGCGGAGCGGGAGCTGCTGCAGGACGCCTTTGCGCTGAAAGGCGGCCGCAAGGTGGAGATCGCCCGGCCGCAGCGGGGCGAGAAGCGCCAGCTGGTCGAGCACGCCGTCATCAACGCGCGCGAAGCGCTTGGGCGAAAAATGGCCGAGAGCTCGGCGCAGACCAAGCTCTTGGCCGGCGTCTGCGAAGCCTTCGGCCTGGAGGCGCAGCCGGAGCGGATCGAGGTCTACGACAACTCCCACATCATGGGGACCAACGCGGTCGGCGGCATGATCGTCGCCGGCCCCGAGGGCTTCCAGAAGTCGCAGTACCGCAAGTTCAACATCAAGGGGACCGAGCTCACCCCCGGCGACGACTACGGCATGATGAAGGAGGTGCTGCGCAGGCGGTTCTCGCGCCTGGTCAAGGAGGAGGAGGCCGGCGAGCCCGCCCCGCGCCCGGACCTGGTGCTGATCGACGGCGGCGCCGGCCAACTGGCCGCGGCGCTGGAGGTCATGGCCGACCTCGGCGTCGACGACATCGCGGTGGTGGGCGTCGCCAAGGGCCCCGACCGCGACGCGGGCCTGGAGCGGTTCTTCATGCCCGGCAAGCCGCCCTTCATGCTCGAACCCAAGTCGCCGGTGCTCTACTACCTGCAGCGCCTGCGCGACGAAGCCCACCGCTTCGC
Source organism: Phenylobacterium sp. (assembly GCF_028290885.1). Taxonomy (GTDB): domain Bacteria; phylum Pseudomonadota; class Alphaproteobacteria; order Caulobacterales; family Caulobacteraceae; genus Phenylobacterium. Next base: position 12,264 of record NZ_JAQGIZ010000293.1, on the reverse strand, counting down.
CATCGGCACCCACCGCACGCGGCGCACCATGGAGATGAAGCGCAATCCCCTCGACGAGATCGAAGGCGTCGGACCCGGCCGCAAGCGGGCGCTGCTGCACGCGTTTGGGTCGGCGCGGGGGGTGAGCCGCGCGTCGGTTGACGATCTGGCGAAGGTGGAGGGGGTGAGCCAACCGCTGGCCGAACGCATCTACGGCTTCTTCCGCAAGGCGTAGGGCCGAGGCTTAACAGAGGAGGTCATCATGTCCGAAAACCAAGCCAAACAACCCCCCGCCCAAAGCGGCGACGATAATGCGCTGCTGGAAGCAAATCTCGAACGGGTCTTCAACGAGCGGGACGCCGAGCGTCGGCTGGCGGCGATCGGCGACCTCTACACCCGAGATGCGGTATTGTATGAGCCGGACGGCGCCGTGAGCGGCCATGCGGCGATTTCCGATACGGTAGGCAAGCTGCTCGGCACCCTGGGGCCCGGCTTCCTGTTCACGCCCGACGGCGCCGCAGCGGGCCATCACGGCCTCGGCTATGCGCGGTGGACTGGCGGATCCAAAGGCGGGCCGGTGGTGGTCACCGACATGGACGTGGGACGCTTCGAGGGCGGTCGAATCACCGCGCTCCATGTGTTCATCGATCCCCCCAAGGCCTGAAGCGCCTGCCGCTCAGCGCCCGGCCTCCAACCCCGCACGGCGGGCGGCGACGGCGGCGATGGCCGACCAGTCCTTGTCCCGGTCTCCGTGCCCGATCGCATCGATGAAGTTGTCGCGCAGCACGCTCGCGAAGGGCAGGGGCGCGCCGACCGCCTCGCCGGCCTCCAGCGCCAGGCGAACGTCCTTCAGGCCCAGCGGCAGCTTGAAGTTCGCCGGCTCGTAGCGCTGCTCCACGATCATCGGGCCATAGGTCTTGTAGGCGGGCGCGGCGAACAGGCTGCCGGTCAGCACCTCCATGAGGATCTGGGGATCGAGGTCGTAGCGGCGCGCCAGGGCGAACGCCTCCGCCATCGTCTCGATCGCCGAGGCCAGGGTGAAGTTGCAGGCCAGCTTGGCAAGGTTGGCCAGGTGGGGCTGGTCGCCGATCGGCCATATGCGCTTGCCGAGCGCGTCCAGCAGCGGCTGCACGCGAGCGACGGCGTCGGGGCGGCCTGCCACCAGGATGTTCAGCTCGCCGGCTGCGGCCACGTCGGGCCGGCCGAGCACCGGGGCCGCGACGTAGCCGATCCCCGCCGCCTCGTGGGCCCGCTCCAGCTCCTGGGCGAAGGCGACCGAGATCGTCGACGACACCACATGCACCAGCCCCCGGTGGGCCCCAGCGAGCAGGCCTTGATCCAGGATCACCTCGCGCACCACGTCGTCGGCCGACAGCATGGTGATCACCGCGTCCGCATCGAACGCCTCGCCGGGCGCCGCCACCACCTCGGCGCCGTCCCGTCCCAGGTCTTCGGAAGCCGCCCACGACCGGTTCCAGACCCGCACGCGATGGCCGGCCTTGATCAGGTTGCGAGCCATGCCCGAGCCCATGTGGCCCAGACCGATGAAGCCGACGTCCATGGCCGATGCTCCCTGCTGCGCTGTCCGCAACCCGATCTTGCGCCTCCCGCAGCGGCCCTCCAAGCGTGGCCGGGGCAAAGCGCGCGTCACCCGCGTCGACGACCAATGCAAATCAGATCCTCCCCCAGGGCGAAGCCCGATTGAGGGGGAGGTGGCTCGGCGCACGGCGCCGAGACGGAGGGGGTTGCAGCCCACTCCCCGCACCGCCGCGGCCTGCCCCGGCGCGCCCGTTCAATTCCGCTGTTCGAGATAGCCCAGGATCGTCCGCGTTGCGTCGTCCACATCGTTGAGGACCAACGACGCCGGCAGCCGAAGCGTGGCGATCCCACGCGTCAGCAGCCATGCGTCCCGGCGCTCGTCCCGGACGCCTGAAGCCGACGGAGCCGCCCGAGCCGCCGGTGATGCGGACCCTCCTGGTGCGCGACTTCCAGGTCGAGACGCACCCGCAGACCGGCCAGCGCCGCGTGGTCAGCTACCGCCCCGACCCGCACACCATGAAGCCGGTGCGCACCGGCGAAGGTTCCTGGACCGACCCGCCCGACCCCGTCGCCAAGCTGGCCGCCATCGAGGCCCTGGGCGCGCAGCGCGCGACGGCGCAGGCGCCGGTCGATCCCGACGACCCGGAGGGCTGGTGCTAGCGTGCTGGATTTGAAGTTCGCCGTCTTCACGGGCCACGCGCCGAGCGAACTTCAAATCCAAGAAAGCACACTAGAAACATACACTTGCTAGTGTCCTTATCGATTCCGAAGTTCGCCAAAGCCAGCCGCAAGCGCTTGCGAACTTCGGAATCAGGACAATAGCGGACAAAGAAAAGGCGGAGCGGCAAGCCGCTCCGCCTCAGGCTTGGCCTTGGGGAGGAGACCCAGGGCCGGGGATTCAGTACCGGACCCGCAGGCCGAAGAAGAGCTGCGTGCCGTTTTCGTAGACCGCGCGCGGCTGGCTCTTGTTCAGCGCGTAGTATTTCAGGTTGCTGTCGGTGATGTTCAGGGCGTCGAAGGTCAGCTCGAGGTTCTTGTTGATCCGATAGCTGATCGAGCCGTCCAGCTGGCCGTAGTTGTCCTGGTTCTCCGCGGCGCTGCGGTCGAGGCCGACGAAGAAGTGCGACCGGTAGGTGTAGGCCAGGCGCGCGCTGATGCCGGCGTTCTCGTAGTAGCCCACCAGGTTGGCGGTATAGCGCGAGGTGCCCACCAGCGGATTGCCGTCGGCGTCGTGCGAGTCGACGTAGGTGGCGTTGGCCTGGAAGCCGAAGTTGTAGGGCAGCGGCTGCTGCACCTGCAGCTCGACGCCCTTGACCTCGCCGCTGGTGTTGGTCGGCGACGAGATGGAGTAGCTCGAGTAGATCGGCGCCCCCGCCTTAGACAAGAACGAGTTCAGGTAGACGGCGTTGGAGGTGCCGAAGGTCACGTAGGACGAGAGGTCCTGGTAGAAGACGCTGATCGCCGCCAGCGATGTCGGCGCGTAATACCACTCCAGGGCCGCGTCATAGACCGCCGCCTTGATCGGCTTCAGGTTCGGGTTGCCGCCGTTGCCGGTGAGCGTCACGTCGTTGAGCGACACGGTGCCGCCGAGCGCGCTGAAGTCGGGCCGCGACATGGTCTCCGCCGCCGAAGCGCGCAGGAACAGGGTGTAGCTGAGGTCGAACGTCATGTTCAGGCTGGGAAGGACGTCGGTGTAGGTGTGGCTGACGTCGTTGATGTAGTACGGGCCATAGGCCGACGAGGTAATGTCGCCGGCATGGGTGCCGGACGGCTCGGACACGTTGACGAATGCGTTTTCCTCGGTCCGGACGACCCGGACGCCGAAGTTGCCGCGCCAGCCCTCGCCGCCGACCCTGGCCATCACGTAGCCGGCCCAGTCCTTTTCGGTGACCTTGAAGGCGCCCGGCCAGTAGTAGTTCTGCGGCTGCACGATCGACGAGATCGGTCCGTGCACGCCGTCGGTGATGCCGTTGAGGATCGAGACGATGGTGGCCGGATTGCCGGCGATGGGGATCAGCAGGCCGGGGATGCCGAGCGCGCCGGAGTTGTAGCCGCTGGGATAGGGCGTCGGATTGGTCGCCGAGAACGGCTGCGGCGGCGATGTCCAGCACTGGCCGTTGGCGCCCAGCGAGCAGCCACGGTCCCAGCCGTCCACCTGGCGGGTGTGGTCGGCGTAGCGGATGCCGAACGAAACGTCCTTGAACACGCCATGGTCGAGCACGAAGTCGCCGTCGATCTTGCCGTAGACCTCCTTGTCCACGGAGGTGAAGGTCTCGTTCCAGGCCCAGTCGTTGGCCAGGCCGGCCGGGCTCTGCGGATTGATGTTGGCCGGCGTCACCGCCCAGCCGTTGCCGGACGGGGCGTAGGAAATGGCCGTGGCCCCGTCGACTTCGTAGGCGGGCTCGGTGGGCGTGCTGCCCACGCCGTGGGTGTAGCCGATCTGGCCCTTGAAAGTCAGGTTGTCGGTGGCGCGGAAGTCGCCGTCGAGATTGTAGTAGTAGCTCTCGCCGCTGGCGTTGGGCCGGATGATGTTGTCGACCACCAGGCCGTTCACCGGGGTTCCGGCCGGGCCGATCAGCGGGAAGCTGGCCGAGGTCAGGGTGTTGTTCTTGACCGTGAAGGCGGTCGGCGAGTTGTTGTTGAGCTCGTTGGAGCCCCAGTACATGTAGTTGTCGTTGTGGTTGGTGGCGTCGAGCTTCGAGTAGAAGCCGTCGAGCCGCAGCTCGAAGCGGTCGTTGGGCCGCCATTGCACCATCAGGTCGCCGCCCTTCCGCTTGCGCTCCTGCTGGAAGAGGCTCGAGCCGATCAGCGTCGGCGCCCAGACCCCGTTCAGTTCGGGATGGCTGATGCCGGTTTGCATCTGGCTGGTGGGGGTGCCATCGATCTTGGTGTAGCCTAGGGTCTCCTGCCCGAACCGTTCGACGCTGCGCTCCTCGTAGAAGCCCTGCACCAGGGCGCCGAAGGTGCCCGCCTCGTTCTGCCAGGAGGCCAGGCCGCTGGCCTGCGGCTTGGTCGACTTGGTGAGCGAGTTCCAGACCCCCTGCAGCGAGCCCTGGAGCGTCAGCGGCTGGTGCAGGTCGAGGGGCCGGCGCGTGATGATGTCGACGGCGCCGGAGACGCCGCCTTCCAGGAGGGCCGCGTCCTGGGTCTTGTAGACCTTGGTCGTCGCGACGATCTCCGAGGGCAGCAGGGTGAAGCTTACGCTGCGGCCGACCGTGGAGAATTGGTCGAGGATGAACCAGTCGCCGGTGGAAATGGAGTGCCCGTTGACCGTCACCTGGGTGAGGCTGGGCGAGGTGCCGCGAATGGACACCCGGTCGTTCTCGTCGAAGCCGCCCTCGCCGCTCGCGGCCGAGGTGGTGTTGACCCCAGGGATCCGCTGCAAGGCATCGGCGACGTTCTTGTCGGGCAGCTTGCCGATGTCGTCGGACGAGATCACGTCGATCTGGTCGTCGCTGGCGCGCTTGAGCTCGATGGCCCGCTGCAGCGATTCGCGGATGCCGGTGACCACCACCTCGCCGACCGTGGCGGGCGGAGCGTCGGCGGCCATCGCCGGCGCCGCAGCCCCCAGAGCCAATGCGACCGCGCTCACCGAACCGGCCAGGATACGCCTACGTATGTCCATCGATTCTCTCCCCGAATCGGATCGCCTAGTTGGCGATGCCGCCATAGGTCCAGTTCAATACCAATGAAGCCTGATTTGACGGCCAATCAGCGAACCACGACCCACCCATTCACACAGCTGTCATCAACCACGACGGAATTGCAAGCCCAAATACGGTCCTCTTGCGGACCAATCAAATATTGATATGCAACTGGTATTATGATGTGGCACAAAGTGCACAGCGCCCCTGCGGAAAGCAGGCGCCCAGCAAGAGGACCAAAGGCCTTGGCGTCGTTCTCCGAACTCGTCGGCAGTCTCGATGAGCAGAACCGCGCTCCGCTGTATCAGCAGCTGAAGCACGCGCTGCGCGACGCCATCGAGGACAACCGGCTGGCGGCCGAGGAGGCCCTGCCGCCGGAGCGCGAGCTGGCCGAGGAATTCGGCATCTCCCGGATCACCGTACGCAAGGCGCTGGACGCCCTGGTGGGCGAGGGCATGCTGACCCGCCGGCAAGGCGCCGGGACCTTCGTCGCCGCCCGCGGCGAGACCCGGGTGGAGAAGAGCTTCTCGAAGCTGTCGTCCTTCTCGGAAGACATGATTTCGCGCGGCCGGCGGCCCGAAAGCGTCTGGCTGAGTCGGTCGTCCGGCACGGTGACGCCTGAGGAGGCCCTGACGCTGGGGCTGAGCCCTGGAACCCGGGTCTACCGCTTCAACCGCATCCGCTACGCCGACGGCGAGCCGATGGCGCTGGAGTACTCCACGGTGGCCGGCTTCTGCCTGCCCAGCGAAGCCGCCGTCGGGGAGTCGCTCTACGAGGCCCTCGAACAGCACTCCGTCCGCCCGGTTCGCGCGCTGCAGCGGCTGCGGGCGATCCTATTCACCGGCGAGCGGGCCAAGCTGCTGGGGATCGACGACGGCGCGCCCGGCCTGCTGATCGAGCGGCGCAGCTTCCTCAAGGATGGACGCCCGGTGGAGGTCACCAAGTCCTACTACCGCGGCGACGCCTACGACTTCGTCGCAGAGCTCAACACCTCGGCGTCCTGACTTGAGTGCGGGAGTAGCAACCTTGGGTGCGAAGCCCCCGCCCGGACCTGTCGACCCCGCCGCGGCGGAAGCCACGCGGATGTTCCGTGAGGCCGCCGAGGCGCCGGGCCTGGTGCGCGCGCAGCTGGAGCGGAACGCCCTGATCGTCCGGGCGCTGGCCGCGGAACTGCGCGCGACGCCGCCTCGGGCGGTGGTCACCTTCGGCCGCGGCAGCTCCGACCACGCCGCAACCTTCCTGCGCTACCTGATCGAGACCCGGCTCGGGGTGATGACCGCCTCGGCCTCGCCCTCGGTGAGCTCGGTCTACGAAGCCTCGCCGGGCATGGAGGGCATGCTCTGCCTGGTGATCTCCCAATCCGGCCGCAGCCCGGACCTGCTGGCCTCCGCCCAGGCCGCCGCGGCGGCGGGCGCGCGGGTGGTGGCCCTGGTGAACGACGAGGCCTCGCCGCTCGCCGCCCAGGCCGACCTGACGATCCCGCTGCTGGCCGGCCCCGAGCTCAGCGTCGCGGCGACCAAGTCCTACATCGCCGCCCTGACGGCGGCCGCCCAGCTGGTCGCCTTCTGGCTGCAGGACGCCGCCCTGATCGCGGCCCTGGACGGCCTCCCGGACCTGCTCGCTGACGCCTGGACCCGGCGATGGGACGCCGCCCAGACGCGGCTGGTCGACGCTCGGAACCTCTATGTGCTTGGCCGCGGGGTCGGGTTCGGCGTCGCCCAGGAAGCCGCGCTGAAGTTCAAGGAGACCTGTGGCCTGCACGCCGAGGCGTTCAGCGCCGCGGAACTGCATCACGGGCCGATGGCGCTGGTGGGGCCGGGCTTCCCGATCCTGGCCTTCGCCCAGGACGACGAGACGCGCGCCGGCGTCGAAAGCGCGGTCGCGGCCTGCGTCAACAAGGGCGCCGAGGTGATGATGGTGGGCGGATCGGATCAGCCGGGAGTCTGCCGGCTGCCCGCGCCCAGCGCCCATCCGGTCCTCGAGCCCATCGCCTTCGTGCAGAGCTTCTATCGCATGGCCTGCGAACTGGCGGTGGCCCGCGGCTACAATCCCGACCGTCCGCCGCATCTCTCCAAAGTCACCGAAACCACCTGATGGACCTCGCGCTCGTCAATGGCCGGGTGATGACCGACCGCGGGCTCGAAGAGGGCCTGGCGGTGCGGGTGAGCGGCTCGCAGATTATCGCCGTCGGCCCTGCCGCGACGGTGGCGGGGGACGCGCGACTGCGTGACCTTGAGGGCGCGATCCTGCTGCCCGGCTTCATCGACATCCAGGTCAACGGCGGCGGCGGAGCGCTGTTCAACGCCGATCCCACTGCGGAGACCATCGCGGCGATCGGCCAGGCGCATCGCCAGTTCGGGACCACCGGCTTCCTGCCGACCCTGATCAGCGACGACCTGCTGGCCGTCTCGGCCGCGATCGCCGCGACCCGCGACGCCATCGCCCGCCAGATCCCGGGCGTGCTGGGCGTGCACATCGAAGGCCCGTTCCTCAATCCGAAGCGCAAGGGCATCCACGAGCTCAGCAAGCTGCGGCGGATCGACGAGCCGGCGTTCGAACTGCTGACCTCTCTGGAGACCGGCCGCACCCTGGTGACCCTGGCGCCGGAAACCACCAGCCCCGAGATGATCGGACGGCTGGTCGGCGCCGGCGTGGTGGTCTCCGCCGGCCACACCAACGCCGGCTACGCCACCGTGCGCGCGGCGCTCGATCGGGGACTGTCGGGCTTCACCCACCTGTTCAACGCCATGTCGCCGCTGACCAGCCGCGAGCCGGGCGTGGTGGGCGCCGCGCTGGAGGATGCCGCCAGCTGGTGCAGCCTCATCGTTGACGGCCACCACGTCGATCCCGTGGTCCTGCGGGTCGCCCTGCGCTGCAAGCCGCACGACCGCTTCATCCTGATCACCGACGCCATGCCCTCGGTGGGCGCGGACTTCACCTCCTTCGTCCTGCAGGGCAAGACGATCACCGTGAAGAACGGGGTCTGCCTGGACGAGCACGGCACGCTGGCCGGCTCGGATCTCGACATGGCGGGCGCCGTGCGCAACGCCATGCGGCTGCTCGGCCTGGACCTGGCCGAGGCCTCGCGCATGGCCAGCCGCAACCCGGCCGATTTCCTCGGCCTTGGCGATGAGGTGGGCCGCATCGCCCCCGGATACCGCGCCGACCTGGTGCTGGTGGACGACGACATCCAGGTCCTCGACAGCTGGATCGGCGGTCAGGACCTTGCCCAGTCGCACGGGAACGGCGGCGGATCGTTGCGGGGCCGCGCAGGTCATGGCTAGGGCCCGCCGCGGTTCGCGGCTCGCGCTCGTACTGGCGCTTCTGCTCGGCGCGCCCAAGGCCGCGCTCGCGGCGGCTGAGCCGCAGGTCAACGTCATCCCGGCGCCGCTGTCGGTCGCCTCGGCGGCGGATCCCACGCCGGTCCTGATCGCGGACGGCGAGACGATCTTCGCCCCACGCGGCGATACGGCGGCGCTACAGATCGCGCGCGAGCTGAGCGACCTTGCCCTGAGCACCCGTGGCCTGACCTTGAAGCTGGCGGTGGGCGACGGCCCCGGGCCCAACACCCCGGAGATCGTCCTTGTACGGCAGCCCGGTCTGGGCCCCGAAGCCTACGCCCTCGATGTGAAACAAGGCCAGGCGCGGATCGCCGCCACTGGAGACGCTGGCCTGTTCTACGGGGCGGTCACGCTCTGGCAGCTGCTGACGCCGGACGCCGGTCGCGGGCCGGTCACCTTGGCGGCTGTCCGCATCGAGGACCGCCCGCAGTTCGCCTGGCGCGGCCTGTTGCTGGATTCGGCGCGGCACTTCCAGACACCCGCCGAGGTCGAGCAACTGATCGACTGGATGTCGTTGCACAAGCTCAACGTGCTGCACTGGCACCTGGTCGACGACCAGGGGTGGCGGCTGCAGATCCGCAAATACCCGCAGCTCACGGCGGTCGGCGCCTGGCGGACCCCGCCGGCCGGCTCCCCGGACGCGACCCCGGCGGGCGCCCGCTACGGCGGCTTCTATACCCAAGGCCAGGTGCGGGCGATCGTCGCCCACGCCGCCGCGCGGCACGTCACCATCGTTCCGGAAATCGAGATGCCGGGCCACGCGGTCTCGGCCCTGCTGGCCTATCCGCAGCTGGGCGCCGGCGGCCCCGCGCCTGCCGCGGCGCAGACCGACTGGGGCGGATTTCCCTACGTCTACAATGTCGACGACCGGACGTTCGGATTCCTCGAGGACGTCCTGACCGAGGTCATGGCCCTGTTCCCCGGGCGCTACATCCACGTGGGCGGCGACGAGGCGGCCAAGGAGCGTTGGAACAGCACGCCGCAGGCCCAGGCGCGGCTGCGCGCGCTCGGACAATCGGACCCGGCGGCGCTGCAGGCCGACTTCACGCGGCGGATCGCCGCCTTCCTGGAGGCCCACGGCCGCCGGTTGGTCGGCTGGGACGAGATCCTGCAGGGCGGCGAACTGCCAGCCGATGCGGTGGTGATGTCCTGGCACGGCGTCGACGGGGCGCTGGCCGCCGCGGCGAAAGGCCATGACGCGGTGCTGGCGCCGGCGCCGGTGCTCTATTTCGACAACCGGCCGGGTGAGGGCCCGCGCGAGCCGCCGGGCCGCGGGCCGCCGGTCACCTTGCGCGACGTCTACGCCTTCAACCCCCTGCCCGCGACGCTGACGCCGGAGGCCGCCGGCCATCTGCTGGGTCTGCAGGGCAATCTGTGGACGGAGCACGTGCGCACCGCCCCGCAGGTGCAGGCCATGACCTTCCCGAAGGCGGCGGCGGTGGCTGAGGTGGCGTGGTCGGCGCCCGGGCGGCGAGACTGGGAGGGCTTCGTCCGCCGGCTGCCGGCGCAATACGCACGCTATGCAGCCCTCGGGATAGGCGCCGACGCCTCGGCTGTGACGGTGCGCGTCGACGCCGCGCCGGCGGGCGCCGATGCGACGGTGACCCTGGGCTCGCAGCTGGGCCTTGGCGAAATGCGCTACACCACCGACGGGTCCGAGCCGGGGCCGGCCTCGCCGCTCTACGCCCAGGCCTTTGCGGTCAAGCTGCCGGCGCGGGTGCGCGCGGTCGCTTACCTCGACGGCGTCCGGCTGGGCCCGGTCGCCGACGCGCAGCTCGACGCCGCCTCGATCCGCCGTCGGGCCAGCCAGCAGCTTCGGCTGTGCAACGACAAGCTGCAGCTCAGCCTGGAGGGCGCCAGGACCGCCGACGGGCGCTCTCCGGCCTATCTGGTCAACCCGCAGGACGCCTGCTGGATCTATGCGGGCGCGGACCTGACGGGGATCGAACGCCTCACCGTCGCCTTCGCGCGGCTGCCGTTCAACTTCGGCCTCGACGCCGGCCACAACAGCGTCATCCTGCATCCGCCGCGGCAGCCGGCGGGCGAGCTGGAGGTCCGGCAGGACAGCTGCACGACCGATCCGATCGCCGTGGCCGCCCTGCCGCCCGGAACGGCCGGCAGCCACGCCGAGGTGAGCCTGCCGCTGCCGGCGCGCTCGGGCCGCCACGACCTGTGCTTCACCTTCACCTCGCTGGGCTTCGACCCGCTGCTCGCCCTCGACTGGGTGCAGCTCGCGCCGCCCGGGTCTGCCGCCGCCGGTCCCGCGCCCCGTGGCCGCTGACCTCGTCCTGCTCTCGCCGCTCGACGGCTGGGCCAGCAGCCTGGCCGAGGTGCCCGACCCGGTGTTCGCACAGGCCATGCTGGGCGACGGGATCGCCGTCGATCCGACCAGCGGCACGCTGCGCGCGCCCTGCGATGCGGTGGTCTCCTCCGTACATGCCGCCCGGCACGCGCTCAGCCTGCGCACCGCGGCCGGCGTCGAGATCCTGCTGCACATCGGCCTGGACACTGTGGCGCTGGGCGGCGAGGGCTTCGAGGCGCATGTCGCCGAGGGCCAGGCCGTGCGGGCCGGCGACCCGTTGATCGGCTTTGACCTCGACCGGCTGGCGCGGCGGGCGGCGAGCCTCGCCTCCCCCATGGTGATCACCGACGCCGCCGGGTTCACGATCGTCGCGCGCCATGCCGACCGGCTGGTGTCGGCCGGCGATCCCTTGCTGACGCTCAGCGCCAGCGCGGCGGCCGGGACGCCGGCCGCGACATCGGCGGGACCGAGGGCGCAGCGCTCTGTCGTCGTGCCCCTGGCGCATGGCCTGCACGCCCGCCCAGCCGCGCGGATCGCCCAGTGCGCGGCCGCCTACCGCGCCGAGGTGACCTTCGCCTGGGCCGGACGCGAGGCCAGCGCCCGCAGCCCCGTCGGCCTGATGGCGCTTGGCCTGGGCCATGGCGACGCGGCGATGCTGTCGGCCATCGGGCCGGACGCCGAGGACGCGCTCACCGCCATCGCCGCCCTGATCGAGGGCGGCATGGGCGAGGCCCGCACGCTCGCCCCGGCGCCGGCCCCCAGGCCGCCCGCGACTGCGCCGACCACCGACGGACTGCTCCATGGCGTCACCGCCGCGCCCGGGCTGGCGATCGGCGTTGCGGCGCGGCTGGTGCGGCCGGAGCTGACGGTCGCCGAGCAGGGCCAGGGCGTCAGCCACGAGCGCGCGGCGCTGACCGCAGCCCTCGCCGAAGTCACCCAGCAGATCGCGCAGGGCATGGCCCGCGAGCAGGACCCGACCCGCCGCGCCATCCTCGGCGCGCACGCCGCCTTCCTGGAGGACCCGACGCTCTCCGGGGAGGCCGAGCGCCTGATCGCCGAGGGCAAGAGCGCCGGCTATGCCTGGAGGGCGGCGGTCGGCGGCTTCGTCGACGCCCTGAGGAGCCTCGCCGACCGGCGGATGGCCGAGCGGGTCGACGACCTGATCGACCTGGAGCGCCGCGTGCTTTCGGTGCTGGCCGGCGACGCGGGCGCCGATCCGGAGCTGCCCGCGGGGGCCATCCTGCTGGCCGACGAGCTCTTGCCGTCGCAGCTGATGGCGATCCCGGCCGGGCGGCTGGCGGGTCTCTGCGTCGGCGGCGGCGGGCCCACCTCGCACGTGGCGATCCTGGCCGCCGCCATGGGCATCCCGGCGGTGGTCGCGGTCGGGCCGGGCCTCGCCGCCATCCCCGAGGGCGCGACCGTCATCCTCGACGCCGACGCCGCCACCCTGCAGGCCTCG
>NZ_JAQGIZ010000291.1 GCF_028290885.1 Phenylobacterium sp. | reverse complement strand
CTGCCGAACGAGAAGCCCTGCATGTACACGCGTCCCGGATCGGCGCCGTAGTCGGCCTCGACGGCGGCGATCACCTTCAGGATGTACTGCTGGTCCGGCCCGTCGGGGTCGTCGAAGGTCCAGGCGTCCCGCTGGCCCTGCAGGTACACGGTGATGAAGCCTTCCTTCTCCCCGACCTCATGCAGTTTGATCTGGCTGAGGTACATCCAGGCTGGGAAGGCGAAGCCGTGGGCGGAGAGCACGACGGGCAGCTTCTGCCCCTTGCGGTAGGCCGCAGGCGTCTTGACGTAGTAGCTGTAGGTGCGGTCTCCCACCGCGATGGACCGCACGTCGAAGGCCTTGTCGACTTCAGCGTGGGTCAGCAGGCGGCCCAGGTCGCCGTTCGGCGATGAGGTCCAGCGCACGACCCGCGCGAAGAAGTCGTTCCAGATCGTGCCCGCGAGACGGGCGTCTACCGGCGCTGACACCGGCAGCGTCGTGACGCGGACCTGTTGCGCGGGATTGTCCCTCGCCGTGAAGACCGCCGTCTGATAGCCGCCGGCGCTGTCCGCCGTGGCCGCGGCGGTCACGTGGTCGGCGCGCTTCCAATAGTCCGCCTGCCGCGTTTCGGCGGCGGTCGGCGCGCCCCTGGTGAACAGCCATGCCGCAACCGGCACGTCCTTCTTCTGCTGTTTCCAGATCGGGACGAGCGCCTTCTCGGGCCAGATATGCAGATACGCCCCGTCCGCCGGCTGCTCGCCCTTGCGGTAAGCCTCCTCGTGGGCCGCGCCGTCGACCGTCGCCACGGCCGCGTAGAGGCCGGGGTGGTTCATCGCGAAGGACTGCGCCAGGGTCGCCCCCGCGCCGACGCCGGTCAGATACTGGAAGGGCGCCCAGGTGCGAACGCGCGGGGGACCGCCGCGCCGGCCCGCATCGCCCTCCGCCGCGCCCTCGCCGGCGCCGGGGCGCGGACCGCCCGCCGCCCCGGGGGGCGGCGGGATGAGCATGTGGGTGCTGGCGTGTGCGAGCACCGCGGCCAGGTAATCGTCCTCGCCGCCGGCGCTCGGGCCCCAGGTCTTCTGCGCGGTTTCCGGGAAGACGACGACGAAACCGTTGTCGGCGGCGACTTTCGCCCACCCCGACTCCGTGGCGAACTGCTGCGCCGTGACGCCGTTGTCGTGCAGCGCATAGACCACCTGGTTGAAGCCGGCGCGATCCGCCTTCGGCGGCACGAAATAGTAGTAGTCGCGCTCCTGCCCGCCGACGGTGACCGTGTTCTTGGCGAGTGTCACGCCGTCGGCCGTCTGGGCCGCCGCCGGTCCGAAGCCGACGGCGATGGCGGCGAGCACCAGGAGCGGCGAGGCCTTCCGGACGCCTGCCAAAGTTTTGCCAATGGCCCGTTCAACGGTCTTCGACATATCTTCCCCCGCAACGTCTGGTTTTGTGTGGATGGCGCCGGCGACCCGCCGGCCGGCGATCGCCTTCATCACTGTTCGCAGTAGGCCTTCGTCCCGTCCGGCGCGGCCGTGCAGCGCCAGGTCACGGACCGGGTCACGCCGTTCCACGTGACCTTGTCGGCGCCGCGTTTGACCTCTGCGACGACGACCGTCTCCCAGGCCAGGTTGCCCACGGCGAAGGCGGTCGCCTTCTGCAGGCCCTCGGTCGTGGCGGGCTTGCCGGGTGGGCTCACTTTTGGCTTCGCTGGGCTCGGCAAGGCAGCGACCGGCGCGACCGGCGCCGGCATCTCGCCCTCGGCTTTCGGCGGCGGGCCGAACGCCTTGCCGTCGTCGGGCGTAGCCTTCCCGAAATCGCGGCTGTTCTCTTCCGGGTCGTATTCCACCTGCTCCCAATCGGGCCGGCGGTAGTAGGTCTTCTCGGTCGTCCAGGGCTTGGTGAAGGCCTTCGGGTCCTCCACCGTGATCGCATCCTTGAGCGTACGGGCGTCGGGCGCCCAGAACCGCTCCGTCACGTGCATCTGGTCGCTGTGGCCGCCGCCGCCCGGCAGCCGCGTGTCCGCCCGGATGCAGCAGGTGTCGACCACCAGGGTTTTCCCCTCCCAGTGGCCGATGGAATGACCCTTTGAGCTCGGCAGCGCCTCGGCCGGATGAACCCGTCCGTCGGTGTAGATTTCCCGCGCCCCGCCGTTGGCGCTCATGATCACGACCTCCAGCGGATTGATCTGGATGTCCATCGGGAAGAGCATGATCATCATCGCCGGCATGCTGCCGTAGAGCCCTGCGCCCTTGAAGGTCCGCGGACGGCCGGCCAAGGCGTCGGCGCGCATCTCGGCGCGTCGCGCCTGATATTCCTTCAGATAGTCGGGGTTGAAGGGCGGCAACTCTGGCTCGCCCGCCTTGAACGGAACGCGGTCGTCCCAGACGATGTCGCCGCCGCGTTCCCACAGGCCGTTCCAGTCCGGCAAGGCCGACCACGCCGGCAGCTTCGGACCGCCGGGCGGATACTTCGCCTGCTGCCCCCCGGCGGCGCTGGCTGCGAACATGCCCAGCGCCGCGATGCAGACTGCAGCCGCCGACGTCGCGCCGCGGAACCCAACTCTCGTTTTCATGACACTCCCCTGTCGCGACACGCGCGCGCGAACTTTTCGGTCAATTCGGCGTGGGCGACTCGGTGAGGACCGTACCGTCGGACTTGGTGGCCTTGACGAAAGCGCCGCCCGGACTGCCGTTCTTGAGAGGGCTGATTACGAGGTTGATCTTCTCGCCCGGCACGAAGGTGTTGAGGCCGAAGCCCTGCCGGACCAGCGTCAGCACGCTCGCCCCTTCGATGTTGATCGCGGTCGGCCGGCCGTTCTTCATGACCATCAGCACCAGCCAGCTGTGCGGGTTGGTGAATTCCCACGACTTGACCGTCCCCTGGAGCTCCACAGGATGGTCCTTGTCGAACATCGCAAACGAGTGGTGGGCCGAGGCCGCGGACGCCGCGACCGTCGCAGCCGCGAATGCGGCGAGACCCACGAGGCCAGCGCGTAGAGCTCGCACCCCTGATCCCGACATAGGTTCCCTCTCCCGCGCATAGAGCGCTTTGAATCAACTATTGTTGGCTCTCATTACGTCTCTGGGGAGATAAAGTCAATAAACACGGGTGGCTATTGCATCATTTTTACTGTTGCTTTACATGCCATTGGATGGCGCTACATATCGTCAACTGTGATAATATCTCAAATATTGTCGGATCAATTCAGAGTGACACAGACTGATACATTTTGACGCTTTTGCAGGATCAGCAACGGCGCTACTTTTGAGGCCGACGCGCGGACCCTGACGCCCAGGCAACCGCGGCGCAGAAATCGGGAAGGAGCGCGTCGCTTCCGGCGTCACCGCCGGCGCGGCCGAAGGATGCGAATGGGAACCAGTATTCCGTCGGATGCATGGGCGCCGACCGAGGCGGCGGCGCAGTCCCTTCAACGGACCGTGCTGATTGTTGACGACGACGAGGACATCCGGACGCTGGCGGCCGAACCGCTTACGCAAGCCGGCTTCCAGGTGGTCATGGCCTGGGATGGCCCGTCGATGTTCGCTGCGCTCAACAGCCAGCCGGTCGATCTGATTGTGCTGGACCTCAACCTGCCCGGGGAGGACGGCTTGTCGCTCTGCCGCCTGAGCCGCAGTCGCCGCGACATTCCGATCATCATGCTGACCGCGCGCAGCGACGCCATCGACCGTGTCATCGGCCTCGAGGTCGGCGCCGATGACTACATCACCAAGCCGTTCGAGCCGCGCGAGCTGGTGGCGCGCGTCCGCAGCGTCCTGCGGCGCGCCTACACGCCGATGGGCCTGCAGGACTCGGCGCCGCCCAAGCGGGCGACCTTCCAGGGCTGGACCCTGGACTTCGAGAATCGCCGGCTGAGCGACCCAAAGGGGCGCGTGGTCATCCTGTCCGGAAATGAGTTCAGTCTTCTCAAATTCTTCGTCGAGCACGCCAACGAGGTGCTGACCCGCGAGCAGCTGTTGACCCTCACCTCGCACCCGACGCTGATCGATGGTTCGCCCCAGCGGGTGGCCGACCTGCAGATCAGCCGCCTGCGGCACAAGCTCGACGACGACGCCCGGGCCTCCCAGCTGATCATGACGGTTCGCGGCCAAGGCTATGTGCTCGCCGCCGCGGTGACCTTCGAATGATCCTGCAGCGCTACTTCGACTCCATGGCGGGACGTCTGTTCCTGTTCCTCCTGGTCGGAGTCATCGGATCGTCCAGCCTCGCCCTGGGGCTTGCCGACGTTCGGCGAAAGTCGGACCTGGAGCGGATCAACATATTGCGCCTGGTGGACCGGGTTCAGGACATGGTGTCATTGATCGACAGCGCCCCCGAGCCGTTGCGCGAGCAGATGCTGTCGGAGGGGATCCTGGGCTTGCGGCCGCTCAAGGGAAGCGAGCGGATCATCGGCCCCGACCCGGAGTTCAGCCGCGTGCTCGCCTCGCGGCTCGATCCCTCCAGCCGCGCCCAGAAGGCCGTCCCGCAGACCTGCATCCAGCCGTCGTCGCGCACCTCCTTCTATGCGCAGCTGAGCTGCTGGGTGATCTCGACCCGGCTCGCGGACCACTCCACGATCGTCCTGGTCGCGCTTAGCCCACGGACGGACACCTTCGACCTGCCGCGGCTGGACCCCATCTTCCTGTCGATTCTGACGATCACGGTCAGCGTGCTGGCGTTCCTCGCCTCGCGCATGGCCGCCGCGCCGCTCCGCGACCTGTCGCGCGCCGCGCGCGAGCTTGGCCGGGATCTCGACCGCACGCCCCTGCCCGAGCGCGGCCCCTACGAGGTGCGCGACGCGATCCGCGCATTCAACCTGATGCAGGCCAAGCTGCGCGACCACGTCGTGGAGCGCACCCGCATCCTCGCGTCGATCACCCATGACCTGCAGACGCCGCTCACCCGCCTGCGCCTGAGGATCGAGAAGGTCTCGGATCCCGCGCTGCGCAGCCGCCTTGTCGATGATCTCGGCGGGATGCTGGCCCTGGTCCGCCAGGGTCTGGACTATCACCGCGGCAACGAGTCGGAGGAGCCATTCGTCCGGCTGGCGCTGGATTCGCTGCTGGACAGCGTGGTGGAGGACGCGGCCGAAGGCGGCCGGCCCGCCGCCCTTGTGCTGCGCTCGGGCTACGACATCGAGGGCAAGCCCCGGGCGTTGCAGCGGTGCCTGGCCAACCTCTTGGACAACGCCCTGAAATATGGGGGCGCCGCCGAGGTATCGGCGACGGTCGAAGCGGACGCGATCCGCATCCGCATTCGCGACTTCGGGCCCGGAATCCCCGACGAGAAACTGGAATCCGTGTTCGAGCCCTTCGTCCGCCTGGAGACCGCCCAACCGCCGATGGGAGGCGTCGGATTGGGGCTGACCATCGCCCGCGCCCTGGCGCAGAAGAGCGAGGCGGAGCTCGTGCTGGCCAATCACCCGCTAGGCGGACTGGAGGCCTGCCTCATCCTTCGCCGCGGCCTGATCCCAAGCGAAGCGGCGGCGACCCACTCGTCGGCCGCTTAGCGCGACAGAACCCGCGGATCGAACTGCGCCAGAGCGGTCTGCTGCGGATTGCTGGCGGTCGGCGGCCCGAAGTCGTTCTGCGTGGTGAAGCTCACCATTCGCCCGCAGGTGACGACGGCGATCCAGAACATCAATGAGAGAGCAGCCGCCACCTTCGCGGCGCGGGGCGACGGCGCGTTGTGGTCCCAGTTTTCCACGCCCGAATAGGTGAAGTGGTGGAAGATCAGCATGTTCGCTCCGGCGAACAGCAGCAGCAGCATCTTCAGCTGAAAAGGCAGGTCCGTGGCGTATTTGACCGCCGCGGAGATGAACATCAGCGAACCCGCGATGGCGGCGACCCCGAAGCAGGCCCAGGTGACCGGCAGCACGTCGCGGGCGACGTCGGTGACGGGGCGGCTTTTCCACGACACACCCAGCAGCCGAAGATCGAGGACGGCGATCGATCCGACGACCAGGGCGATAGCGATCACATGGACGGTCTCCGCCACCGGAAACATCCAGGTCGATTGGGCGATCGCCCGCGCGGGGGCTGTCGCTTCAATCCACTTGGCGATGGAGACGATCGACATTCCTCAGACTCCTCAGGTCTCGGCGGTCCGTCCGCTCACATGAAGTAGGCGATCAGGCGCCCGCAGATGGCGATGCTGAACCAGAGCGCCAGCGAGAGGGCGGCCACCGCCCGGAGCCCCCAGGGCGCGCGGCCACCCGGCCCGCCGAGAGATGGCGCGCCGCGAACCATGAGCTGGATGCCGAGAGTCGCCAGGAGAGCGCAGACCAGCAGCAGCATCTTGGTTTGGAAGACCGGATTGAGCAGGTCACGCCGCGGCTCGCCGATGATCAGGATCGCGCCGGTCGTCGCCATCAGGGGCACGGCGCTCCAGATCCACGGCAGGAAGTGCTCCGTCATTCCGGCGAGGGAGGTCCGGCGCCCGCCGACACCGAGCACCCGCAAGTCGATGGAGAGCGCGGAGAACAGGATGGCCGCGAGACCCAGGATGTGGACGATCTGGCTCACCGGAATGATCCAGCCGACATTCTGGATGCCGGCGCTGAGCGGTGTCTTCTCGAGCCAGGCGCACAAGGATTCCAGCATGCTTCCCCCGACAGCGCAGCCGCTGACCGCTGCGTTCTTTTCGGGTCGCGTCGCCGCGCCCCCTACGAGAACATAGCGCCCCATCGGGGGTGATAAGAAGAAGAAAATTGCGTCATTTTGTATCAAATTAAGTTATCATGATACAAACTCTTATAATAGACAAACTCATATCACTTTCATCTGGAACTAACTACCAAGATCGCATAAACGTTCTTCGATTTCTATTTGACGTTCCTTGATCAGTAGCGCGGTTGGCCTTCCGCCCACCGCCGCTTTAGGAGGGGGAGCAGGCATGTCGCCCCGGGGGACCGCGAATCTTGTGCGCCGGCTTTGGATGACGCGCGCCACGTCCCGTCCATTGGGCGGCCTGCTTTTGCTCGGCGCGTCGATCGCCTTCGTCTGGGCTGCGGTTGGGCTCGCCGCGTCGAGCCGGCTGGAGGCGCAGCTGGTCCGCAGCGATCCCGACGCCGCGGCCGCGAATGCCCGGCTGCTGTATTTTGCGGCGGCGCGTGGCGCGGGCGTCTTCAAGGCGGAATGCGCCAGCTGCCACGGCGCCGACGGCAAGGGAAACACCGCACGTGGCGTGCCTGATCTTACCGACGCCGACTGGCTCTATGGCAGCGGCAAGGTGAGAGACATCGAGAAGGTCGCCTACTACGGCATCCGCGCGCACAACCCGCGGAACTGGAACCTGGCGGTCATGCCTGGCTTCGCCCGGCCGGTTCCGTCCGCCAGCGAGCAGCTCGCCCCCCTCAGCCCGGGCGATATCGCGGCCGTGACCGCCTTCCTGCAATCGCGTGGGGGGCAGCCTGCGGGCCTTGCAGCGGCCGAGGCCGGGCGTCGCATCTTCGCAGGCAAGGGCGGCTGTTATGACTGCCACGCCAATGACGCCAAGGGCGATCCGGCGATCGGCGCGCCCAACCTTGTCGACAAGATCTGGCTCTACGGCGATGGCAGCCGCCAGGCGATTTTCGACTCCATCGCATACGGGCGCCAGGGCGTCTGCCCTGCCCGGGCTGGCCGGCTGTCGGCTTTGCGCCTGCGGGAAGTCTCCCTCTACGTCTTCGCCCTGTCCCATCGATCGGGCCCGCACCCGGACAAGTCCCCCCCATGACCCCGCCGACCGCCCAGCCCGCATCGCCATCTGACTGGGACCCGCAGCGGGTCAGCGCCCGCCGGTCCATATCGCTCATGGCGTTGGGCGCCCTCACCGGCCTCGCGCTGGCCGGATACGCGTTGTTCACCGCGCGCGGCACCACCACCTTCCATGTTCCGGCGGAAGACGTCGCGCTGGTCAATCAGCAGCCGATTGCGCGGGCCGACTTCTACACGCAGCTGCAGGCGACCTATGGCGTCGACAACGCGCACGCGACACCCACACAGCGCCGCCGGGTGCTCGACGACATGATCCGCGAGGAGCTGTTCGTACAGCGGGGCAAGGAACTCGACATCGCCGCCACCGACCCGGACGTCCGGACCGCCATGGTGAGCGCCATCGAGCAGATGGCGGCCGCCGACGCGGTCACCTCGGAACCCAGCGACGGCGCCTTGCAGGCCTATTTCAAGGCGCACCAGGACCGCTACGCCCAGGAAGGCGTCATGGACGTCCGCGACCTGGTGTTTCCGGAAACGGCGGACAGCGCGGGGGCAGCAGGCGCCTTGGCCGCCGGAACGCCGCTCACGGCGGCGCTAGGGCGCTTCCAAGGCCGCGACACCGGCCGGGAAACCGGCGAGGACTTCTACTTCGCCGCGAAAATCCATCTGGGCGGCGCGCTGTTCGGCGTCGCCCGCACCGTGCCGAGCGGCGGCGTCTCGTCGACCGTCGCCCAGCCGGACGGCGTCCACCTCCTCTACATGATCCGCAACACCCCGCCGCAGCCGTTTGCGTTCGAGGAGGCCCGCGGGCAGGTGCTGTCGGACCTCCGGAACGACAAGGTGAAGCGGACGACGGCGCAGTATCAGGGCTTCCTGCGTCAGCGGGCGAACGTCCTGATCGCGGGCGATCTGCGCTGATGCGCCGGATCCTTCGCGCCGCTCTCTGGCTCGCCCTCGCCCTGCTGCTCGTCGCCCCCCCGGCGGCAGCCCACACGCGCAGCGAATCCCACTCGGTCTGGGAGATCAACGGCGCCGATGTGGATCTGGCGATGACCATCCCGGTCATCGAGCTGCAGCGCCTCGGCGCCGGCGGGACGGCGCCTTCCGACGACGATGTGAAGCGCTACCTCACGGCGAGGGTCTATCCGATCTCGCGCGGCCGGCGGTGCGCCCTGGTTCCGCCGGTGGAGACGCTGTCCGCGGCCCCCGGCTTCCGCAAATATGACTTCACCTTTCGTTGCCCGGTCCGCGACGACCTGCAGATCCGGTCGGCCGCCTTCTTCGACGTGATCCCGAGTCATACCAATTTCGCCGAGATCCAGGACGAGACCACCGGCGCCTTCGCCGAACAACTGATCACCAACGAACACCAGCTCGTCGCCGTCTCCGGGAAGGCGGCCAACGGCCTGAAGAGCGCCAGCTTCTTCGAATTCGTCCGCATGGGTGTGATGCACATTTTCACCGGCGTCGATCACATGTCGTTCCTGCTGGGACTTGTGCTGATCTCGCGAAGGCTGCGGGATCTGGTCTTCGTGGTCTCGGGGTTCACCATCGGGCACAGCCTGACCCTCGCGCTGGCGGTTACCGGCGTGATCCGGCCCCATCCGGAATACATCGACGCCCTCGTGGCCCTGACCATCGCGCTGATTGGCGCGGAGAACCTCGCCGAACAGACCCACCGGCCGCTCCCCGTCGCCTTGGCGTTCGGCGCCAGCCTCGCCCTGATGGCGCTGGGGAGCGCGTTCGGCTTAGGCGAACTGCCAAGCCTGCTGCTGCTCGGCGCGGGCCTGTTCACCAGCAACTACCTGATGATCTCCGGCCAACTGGCCGACCCCGGGCGGTTCCGGATGATGATCACCCTGGTTTTCGGCCTGATCCACGGCTTCGGCTTCGCCTCGAATCTGTTGGAGATGCAGCTTCCGACCGGCCGGCTGGCGGAGCTGCTGGTCGGCTTCAATCTCGGTGTGGAGATCGGACAGCTGACGCTGGTGCTCGGCGTCACCGCCCTCGTGCTGCTGGTCTCGAAGCTGAAGCTGGCGACGCCGCGGGCCGTCACCGTCGACGTGGCCTCCAGCTTCCTGGTCGGGCTAGGGGTCTATTGGTTCGTGACCCGCAGCTACAAATAGACCCGGGGGACGTAGCAGTGCTCGGCGCCGTCAGCGGCCCTGGATAAGCTGGTCGCCGCGGCTGTTCAGCTTGCGGATCAGGGCCTGAGCGCCGCCGGAATTCAAGGTCGCGGCGTATTCGGAACGTTGGCCCAGGACCGAACTGACCGTGCTGTTGTAATAGACGTCGATCACCTTCCAGACACCCCCATCCTGCCGCATGCGATAGGCGAGTTGCGTGGGCGCACCGCTGCCGGTGAGACGGGTATGGACAAGCTTGTCCGGCCCCCGCGTGTCGACCTTTTCGACGGTGAACTTCTCACCGCCGTAGCTGTCGAAGTTATGCGCGTAGGTGGCGACCGTCATGCGCGTGAACGCCTTCACCAGAGCAGCCTTGTCCTCCGCGGAAAGATTGTTCCAGGCGGAACCCACCGCGAACCGGGTCATGGCGGGAAGGTCGAAGGTCCGCTCGATTACGGGCTGCAAGGCCTCGAACCGCCCCCGCGGGCCGAGCTGCTTGGCCCGCTTCATCACGTCGAGCACGGCGTCGTCGAACTTTTCGATCTGGGCGGCGGCGGGATCGGCCTGCTGGGCGTGCGCCGCCGGAGGCGCGGCCGCCAGGGCCAAGGCCAGGGCTAGGACGGTGCTGGTCGCTCGGCGCATGGGCTCACGCGATCTTTGCGAGGTTGGTCTCGACAACGCGGACGATGTCGACGGCGTTCAGTCCGGCCCGCGCATACTGCTTTTGCGGATCATCATGATCCTGGAACTCGTCGGGCAGGATCAGCGTCCGAACCGACAGGCCTGAGCGCATCAGGTCGTCGTTCACCAGGTAGTCGAGGACCTGGCTGCCGAAGCCCCCGATCGAACCCTCTTCGATCGTGATGAGCATGTGGTGGCTCTGGGCCAATCGGCGGACGAGATCGCGGTCGAACGGCTTGACGAACCGGGCGTCGGCGACCGTGCAGGATATCCCGCGCGACTGCAGGCGCTCGGCCGCGCCAAGCGCCGCCTGCAGGCGCGTGCCGACGCTGAGGATGGCCACGTCCTTGCCTTCGCGCAGCACGCGGCCCTTGCCGATTTTGAGCACCTGGCCGCGCGCCGGCAGGGCGACGCCGGTTCCTTCGCCGCGCGGATAGCGGAAGGCGATCGGGCCCTCATCGTAGGACGCCGCAGTCGCAACCATGTGGACCAGTTCCGCCTCGTCGGCGGCGGCCATGATCACGAACCCCGGAAGGCAGCCGAGGTAGGTCATGTCGAACGCGCCGGCATGCGTCGCGCCATCGGCTCCGACCAGCCCCGCCCGGTCGATCGCGAAGCGCACGGGCAGTCTTTGGAGCGCCACGTCATGGATCACCTGATCGTAGGCCCGCTGCAGGAAGGTGGAGTAGATGGCGCAGAAGGGCTTGTAGCCTTCGGTCGCCAGGCCGGCGGCGAAGGTGACCGCATGCTGCTCGGCGATGCCGACGTCGAACATCCGGTTGGGGAAGCGCTTTTCGAAGAGGTCCAGGCCGGTGCCGGACGGCATGGCGCCGGTGATCGCGACGACGCGGTCGTCCTCTTCGGCTTCGCGGATCAAGGCCTCGGCGAAGACCTTGGTGTAACTGGGAGCAGCGGCCTGGGACTTCGACTGGACGCCGGTCAGCACGTCGAACTTGCTGACGGCATGCAGCTTGTCCGCGGAACTCGCCGCGGGGGAATAGCCGTGGCCTTTCTCGGTGACGACGTGGAGCAGCACCGGCCCGTCAATGCCGTTGTCGCGTATGTTCTCCAGCACCGGCAGCAGGTGGTCGAAGTCGTGGCCATCGATCGGCCCGAGATAGAGGAACCCGAGCTCCTCGAAGAGCGTGCCGCCAGCCACCATTCCGCGGGCGTATTCCTCGGCGCGCGCGGCCGCCTTGTGCAAGGGCCTGGGCAGCCGCTCGGCGATTTCGCGGCCAAGCGCACGAAGGTTCTGGTAGCTCTTGGAGGACACGATCTGGGCGAGGTGGCGGCTGAGCGCCCCCACGGGCGGGGCGATCGACATGTCGTTGTCGTTGAGGATGACCAGCAGCTGGCCCTTGCGGGCGCCGGCGTTGTTCATCGCCTCGTAGGCCATGCCCGCACTCATCGCCCCATCGCCGATGACGCAGATCACCCGGTTGTCGCCGCCGGCGAGGTCACGCGCCACAGCCATGCCAAGGCCGGCCGAAATGGACGTCGACGAGTGGGCCGCGCCGAAGGGGTCGTATTCGCTCTCGCTGCGTTTCGTGAAGCCGGAAAGGCCGCCACCCTGACGAAGAGTCCGGATGCGGTCGCGCCGTCCGGTCAGCACCTTGTGAGGATAGGCCTGGTGGCCAACGTCCCAGATCAGCCGGTCGCGCGGCGTGTCGAAGACGTAGTGTAGCGCGACGGTGAGCTCCACCACGCCCAGGCCGGCGCCGAGATGTCCGCCGGTGACCGAGACCGCGTCGATGGTCTCATTGCGCAACTCCTCGGCCAGCCGCCGCAGGTCGTCCCTCGAAAGGTCGCGCATATCCGCCGGAACGACGATCTGATCCAGCAACGGGCTGTAGACACTCATGAAGACCTCTGGCGAGAAGCGAACCGGCGGGTCAGACCCAACCTTCCTTAGTTGCGGCGATCCAACAAGAAGAAGGGCAGCGCACGGAGCAAATCGGCATCCGCCCCGTGCGGCGCAAGGGCCTCGCTCGCGCGCTCGGCCAAGCGCTCGGCTTCCGCCCTGGCGCGCTCGACACCCCAGAGCGAAACCAGCGTCGCCTTTCCTTGCGCCTGATCCTTGCCGACCTGCTTGCCGGCTGCGTCCGCGGAACCCAGGACGTCGATGAGATCGTCGCAGATCTGGAAGGCGAGGCCTAAATCCTGGGCATAGGCCCGCAGCGCCGCCCTCTGCGCCAGCCCGGCCCCGCCGAGTATGCC
>NZ_JAQGIZ010000269.1 GCF_028290885.1 Phenylobacterium sp. | reverse complement strand
CGCGCCCGTGGCGGCGGCCGCCGCCTCTTCCGCCGCCGCGTCGGCCGAGGCCGCGGCGCCCGTGCGCGCCAGCGGCGACGTGATCAACTCGCCGATGGTGGGCAGCGTCTACCTTCAGCCGGAGCCGGGCGCCGAACCGTTCGTGAAGGTGGGCGACACGGTCGCCGCCGGCCAGACCTTGATGATCATCGAGGCCATGAAGACCATGAACCCGATCCCCGCGCCCAAGGCCGGCAAGATCGTGGAAATCCTGGTGGAGGATGGTCAGCCCGTGGAGTTCGGCGAGCCGCTCGCGGTCATCGGCTAGGGCTATGTTCGAAAAGATCCTCATCGCCAACCGCGGCGAGATCGCCCTTCGCGTGCACCGCGCGTGCAAGGAGATGGGTATCTCCACCGTCGCCGTGCACTCCGAGGCCGATAGCGGCGCCATGTGGGTGCGGCTCGCCGACGAAAGCGTCTGCATCGGCCCGCCGGCTGCGGCCAAGAGCTACCTGAACATCCCTTCGATCATCGCCGCCGCCGAGATCACCGGCGCCAACGCGATCCATCCGGGCTACGGATTTCTCTCGGAAAACGCTCGTTTCGCCGAGATCGTCGGCGCCCACGGCTTCACCTTCATCGGGCCCAAGCCCGAGCACATCAAGATGATGGGCGACAAGATCACCGCCAAGCAGGCGGTGAAGGCGGCCGGCATCCCCGTGGTGCCCGGCTCCGACGGCGCGGTGACGACCGAGGAGGAGGCCTTCGCAGCGGCCAAGGCCATCGGCTTCCCGGTGCTGATCAAGGCCGCGGCGGGCGGCGGCGGGCGCGGCATGAAGGTCGCCCAGACCGAAGCCGAGCTCTACGAGGCGGTCTCCACGGCGCGTTCGGAGGCCAAGGCGGCGTTCGGCGACGACGCGGTCTATATGGAGCGCTACCTCCAGACGCCCAGGCACATCGAGATCCAGGTGATCGCCGACAGCTTCGGGAACGTCTGCCACCTGGGCGAGCGGGACTGCTCGCTGCAGCGCCGCCACCAGAAGGTGCTGGAGGAAGCCCCCTCGCCGGCCATCGACGCCGCGATCCGCGCGAAGATCGGCAAGGTGGTGGTCGATGCCATCAAGGCCATCGGCTATCTGGGCGTCGGCACCATCGAATTCCTCTACGAGAACGGCGAGTTCTTTTTCATCGAGATGAACACCCGCCTGCAGGGGGAGCACCCGGTCACCGAGGCGATCACCGACATCGACCTGGTGCGCGAGCAGATCCGCATCGCCGCCGGCCTGCCGCTGTCCTTCGCCCAGAAGGACGTGGTCTTCGAGGGCCACGCCATCGAGTGCCGGATCAACGCCGAGAACCCCAAGACCTTCGCGCCCTCGCCCGGCCTGGTCACCGACTTCCACGCCCCGGGCGGCCTGGGCGTGCGCCTGGATAGCGCCCTCTACGCCGGCTACACGATCCCGCCCTAC
Source organism: Phenylobacterium sp. (assembly GCF_028290885.1). Lineage (GTDB taxonomy): Bacteria > Pseudomonadota > Alphaproteobacteria > Caulobacterales > Caulobacteraceae > Phenylobacterium. Next base: position 8,853 of record NZ_JAQGIZ010000269.1, on the reverse strand, counting down.
TACGACTCCCTGATCGGCAAGCTGATCGTCCACGGCCGTGACCGAGACGAGTGCATCGCCAGGCTCAACCGCTGCCTTGGCGAAATCGTGGTGGCCGGCGTCGACACCAACATCCCGCTCTTCCAGGAGCTCCTGGCGAATCCCGACATCATCGACGGCGTCTACAACATCCACTGGCTGGAAAACTGGATGAAGGCCCAGGCCGCGGCCTGAGCTTCCGATCAGGGTTGGGATAGCCGCCCGTTCCGCAAGCTGTAAGCTCCGTCCATGGCGCAGTTCGACGCCCGCGATCTCCTGTCCTGCTATGCACGCGGCGTCTTCCCCATGGCCGACGCGCGCGACGACGACCGCGTCTTCCTGATCGACCCCGAGCGGCGGGGCGTGCTGCCCCTGGAGAGCTTCCACGTTTCGCGACGGCTGGCCCGCACCGTCCGCAGCGAACCCTACGAAATCCGCACCGACACGGCCTTCCACGCGGTCGTACTGGCTTGCGCGGAAGCGGGATCCGGGCGGGCGGAGACGTGGATCAATCACCCGATCGAAAACCTCTACGTGCGCCTGCACGAGCTCGGCTTCGCCCATACTGTCGAATGCTGGCAGGACGGCGAGCTGGTCGGCGGGCTCTACGGCGTGTCGCTGCAGGGCGCGTTCTTTGGCGAGAGCATGTTCTCGCGCCGCCGCGACGCCTCGAAGGTGTCGCCGGTGCACCTGGTGGCGCGCTTGCTGGTCGGCGGCTACCGGCTGCTCGACGCGCAGTTCATGACCGAACACCTGACGCAGTTCGGCGCGGTTGAGATTTCACGGCTCGACTATCACCGCCGGCTGGCGCTGGCGCTGTCGGCGGAAGCGGACTTTCAGCGGGTCGAGGCGATGGGCGGCGCGGCGGCCCTGCAGGTGATCAGCCACGCGTCGTAGACCGGATGCTCCAGCGGATGCAGGCCGGGCGATGAGGCGTACATCCAGCCCTTGAAGGTCTGGCGCGGCGACAACGGCGGCTTGCCGGGCGCCGGCCTCGGCTGGGAGTCCACGGTCAGGTAGGCGATGGAGTCGTCGATGGGCTCGTCCGGCGCCGAGCGTTCACAGGCCTTCACCGTGAAGATCAGACTCTTATAGCGGATCGGACGGCCGACGGCGGCCTCGAACCGCAGGCTTTCGGCGGTCACCTTGTCCAGCGCCTCGAGCACGGCGACATCGTAGCGCGCGCGCCGCTCGGGGACCCCGGGCGGCTTCGCCTCAGTCGACGCCGGCGGAGGCGCGGCCGCCACCTCCTTCTCGGAGATCGGCGGCACGGCGATGGGGGCCGGCGTCGCCACGCTTACCGGCGGCGCCTCCTCGGCCGGCGCGCCCCTGGACGGGGTCTCAGGGGCCATCGGCGTTGGTGGCGGCGGCGCAGGCTGGGCGGTCGCCAGGCCGGCTCCGGCGACGGCGACGAGAGCGGCGAACCAGGTCGCGCGCTGGAGGAGGTATCTTGGCGTCAGGCGGAGTGGCACGAGGTTACGCCCTACTTCGGGGTCCAGGCCTCGTAGTCGCCCGTGGCCTTCTGGCGTTCTCCGCCGCGGGCCAGCGAGCCCTGCGGCCGGTAGGCGTGGATGGTGCCGGTGAGGTTCGGCAGGTGAGGCTTCTCCCAGGCCTTGATCAGGAAGGGCTCGACGGTCGGCGGCTCGACGAAGGTGTAGTGCAGCCAGCCGTGCCAGTCGGGCGACACCTTCGAGGCGTCGGCGTAGCCGCGGTAGATCACCCAGCGGCGCTTGCGCCCATCGTAACTGTCTGTGGCGTCCTTCGCCTCGAAGTAGCGGTTGCCCTGCTCGTCCTGGCCCACGAAGAGGCCGCGGCGGCCGATGTGGAAGCGCGCGCCGATCGTGGCGCCGTTCCACCAGGTGAAGATCGACTTCAGGAAGTTCAGCACGGAGCTTTTGGTCTCTGCGAGGAGGAAGCGGGCGGGCGGACTATAGGCGGACCGATTTGGAGCGTCCAGCGCTCCCCGGACGCCAAGATGTTGGGGATGAAGCGGTCCGCAACCGCAACATCTATTGATCGCGCCCGGCTGCGACGCCTACCCTTCCGCGAGGGAGTCGGCGAATGGGTCGCGAAGTCTCGCGGACGAAAATCGAAGCGCGGATCGCCGAGGTCGGCGGACGCTTCGTCGAGGTCCAGGCGCCGGCCCACTGGACGGCCGCCCGGCTCGACGCCTGGATCGATTGGGCAGCCGGCGCGGCCGACCTCCCCGCCGCCTTCAGCGAAGTCGTGGAGAATCTCACGGCGCGGGCCCAGGCCAAGGGGCTGATCAAGGACATCGGCGCCCGCACCCGCTTCCGGGACGAGCTCACCGAGGCCCTGCTGGCGGGCGCGATCGCTATCGGGTCCGCGGCGTCGGGGCCGCCGATCGCGGTGGTGGATGCCGGCTCGGCTGATTGCGCCGCGGCGCTGGCTCGCACGGTGGCCGCGCACCGCGGCCGGGCGGCTGCGCAGGCCGCTGCGCTGGAACTCGGCCGGCGGTTGCAGGCGGTGATGGACGCCATCCTGCGCTGCGAAGGCGACGCCCAAGCCTGCGCCGATCCACAGACTAATCCGACCCTGGCCCGCGCCGCCGAGGCCGCGCGTGTGGCTGGCGCGCCGGACGACCTGATCCTCGAGGCCATCACCCTGGCGCGCTCCGGCGAAGGGGCCTGGGAGATGGACGCGCCAGCGGCATTCGGAGAAGGAATCCAGCTGGTCGTGGCCGGCGCAGCCGATGGCGCCGTGGCCCGCGCCGCCTGGGCGACGGGTGCGGTGGCGCTGGCGCCGGACCGCACGAACGCTGGGCGGATCGCGGGATCCGGCGGGGCCCTGCGAGGCGGCGTCGACCTGATGGGTTTCTGGTCGGCGGACGGCTTCGACATCGACGCCTTCGAAGCAGCGGTCGCCTCGCTGGCCGGCGCGCTGGCAGTGGCGGACGAGGCCCCGGCGGTCCTGGGCCTGGCGGGGCTCGGCGAATGGCTGGTGGCCCACGGCCTGGACTACGACAGCGATGCGGGCCGCGAAACCGCCCGCGAGCTCTACCTGGCGGCCGGGCGCGCGACCGCCGGCTCAGGCGCCGACCTCGCCTTGTTCCGCGATCCGGAGCTGGAGCTTCGCCTGGGCGGCGGACGTCTCGACGGCGGACCCTGGTCGGGATCCGTAACCTTCGCCGAGACCGCGGACGGCGAGCCGGTGCGCGTGCTGAGCGAGGCGGCGATCCGCGGCCTGGCGCTGGCGGGGGCGGACACCGCCGAAGCCCACGCCTTGCTGCTCGGCCGCGCCGACCTCGCCGAGGCGCCCTGCGTCAGTCATCAGGCGCTGATGGCCCGCGGCTTCACCGACCACGAGATCGCCGCTGTGGAGGCCGCCCTGCCCCTGGTCCGCCGGCTCTCCGACGCCTTCGGCCCGGCGGTGATCGGCGAAGGCTTCATCCGCGACGTGCTGGGCGCCAGCGCCGAGCAGCTGGCCGACCCGCAGTTCGACGCACTCGCCCTGATGGGCTTCACCGCCGCCGACGTCGCGGCCGCCGAGGCGCACGCCCTGGGCGGCGACAGCCTGGCGGAAGCCGACTTCCTCTCCCCGACCGCCCGCGGTGTCTTCCGGGCGGCCAAGGCCCTGGGGGAGGCCCCGCGCCTCGCGATGCTACAGGCCCTGGAGCCGGCGCTGGCCTTCCCGTCGGTCGCCGAACTCGAATTGCCCTGGGACGCGACGCCCGCCGACGTGCTGGAGGCGCTGTCCCAGGCCCGCAGCGCCGTCCGCGTCCGGCGAGCCGCAGCGCCGGCCGATCTGGTCCTCGACCTGCCCAGTCTCGAGGCGCGCCCGGTCCGCGAGCCGGCGCCGGAAGAGCGCGTTGTCGAGCGGGTCGTGGAGCGCGACCGCACCCGTCGCAAACTGCCGGACCGCCGCAAGGGCTATATCCAGAAGGCCGCGGTGGGCGGCCACAAGGTCTACCTGCACACCGGCGAGTACGACGACGGCGAGCTCGGCGAGATCTTCATCGACATGCACAAGGAAGGCGCCGCGTTCCGCTCGCTGATGAACAACTTCGCGATCGCCATCTCGATCGGGCTGCAATACGGCGTGCCGCTGGACGAGTTCGTCGACGCCTTCGTCTTCACCCGCTTCGAGCCGGCCGGCCCGGTGACCGGCAACGACACGGTGAAGTCGGCGACCTCGATCCTCGACTACATCTTCCGCGAGCTCGGGGTCTCCTACCTGGGGCGCAAGGACCTGGCGACCGGCGATCCGGGCGAGCTCAACGCCGACGGCCTCGGCCGCGGCAAGGCCGACGCCCTGGAAGCGGATGGGCCCCAACTGGCCTCGCGGTTCATCTCGCGCGGCTTCTCGCGCGGCGCGGCGCCGGACAACCTGGTGTTCCTACCAACCGCCCATCGCCCCAACGGACCGTCCAGCCTGGACGCGGCCGACGTCTGCGCGGCCTGCGGCGACGTGGCGGTGGTGCGCAAGGGCGCGTCGCTGATCTGCGAGACCTGCGGCGTGCGCGCCGGCCGGCTTGGCGAAGACCTGGGCGCCTGACCAGACGCGCCTAAGCCCTTAAGAGTTACCGCGAATTAAGTGGCGCCCAGGGGCCGCCGAGCGCAGATGGGACCGGCAAGCTCAAGGATTCCAGTCCGCGTGACGCACAATCTCTCCCGCGCCCTGATCGCCCTCTTCGTCCTGACCATGACCGCGCCGGCCGCCGCCCGGGCAGCGGCCGCAGCCGGCGGCGACAAGGAGGTGTCGCGGTCCACGGGATTCGGCGGCGCCTGCCCCAAGTGCGAGCTTTCCGGCCGCCGGCTGGCCGGCGCGCATTTCCTGGGCGCGGACTTCTCGGGCGCCGCGCTGGTGGGGTCCGACCTGCGCGAGGCCCATTTCCTGGGCTCCAACTTCACCGGCGCCGACCTGTCGCGGGCCGATCTGACGAACGCGCAGATCCTGGGCACGATCTTCGTGGGCGCGAATATGTCGCACGCGCGATTGCGCTCGACCGAGGCGAAGGGCGGGATGTTCACCAGCGCCAACCTGACCAGCGCCGACCTCAGCGACTCCTCGGCCACAGGCGCGAATTTCGTCAAGTCGATCCTCAACAACGCCTCCTTGCGCTCGGCCGAGCTGCAGGGGGTCAACATGAGCAAGACGGAGGCCCGGGGCGCCGACTTCAGGGACGCCGCCCTGAGCGGGGCGGTGATGATCGACGGCCAGTTCGACCGCGCGTCGTTCCGATCCGCCGAGATGAACATGGCGGTCCTGATGGGCGGCAGCTTCGACGGCGCGGACTTCAAGGACGCGGAGATGCACCACACGGTGATCACCGGCGTCGACCTGTCCCGCGCGAGAGGACTTGTGCAGGCGCAGGTCGACGAGGCCTGCGGCGACGCCAAGACCAAGCTGCCCAAGGGGCTCGTCGCCAGGACCTGCGGCGCGAACCTGCGGGTGATCATCCGCCAGGCGGGCTCGCCGATATGGGGTTACCACCCCGCGGTCCCGGCCCCGCCGGCGCCACCCGCGCCGCCGGCTCCCCCGGCGCCGCCGACGCCGACCCGCTACCTCGTGGCGCCGAACTAGGCCTTGATTGGGGTCGCGAGGCGGATGTGCAGCTCTTTCAGCTGCTTGTCCGAGACTTCTGAGGGCGCGTTCATCATCAGGTCCTGACCCTGCTGGTTCAGCGGGAAGGCGATGACTTCGCGGATGGCGGTCTCGCCGGCCAGCAACATAACGATGCGGTCGATGCCGGGGGCGAGGCCGCCGTGCGGCGGCGCGCCGTGGCGGAACGCGTTCAGCATGCCGCCGAACTGCTCCTCGACGATATTGGGGCCATAGCCCGCGATCTCGAAGGCCCTGAGCATGATCTCCGGCAGGTGGTTCCGGATCGCGCCGGAGCACAGCTCGTAGCCGTTGCAGACGATGTCGTACTGATAGGCCAAGATCTCCAGCGGGTCCTTGGTGTTCAGCGCCTCCAGCTCGCCCTGCGGCATCGAGAACGGGTTGTGCGAGAAGTCGACGCGGTTGGTTTCCTCGTTCATCTCGAACATCGGGAAGTCGACGATCCAGGCGAACTCGAAGCGGTTCTCGTCGACGAGGCCGAGATCGGTCCCGACCTTGGTCCGCGCGGTCCCGGCGAACTTGGCGAAGGTCTTGGGGTCGCCCGCCACGAAGAAGGCCGCGTCGCCGATCGCAAGACCCAGCTGGTCGCGGACCGCGTCGGTGAGCTCGGGCCCGATGTTCTTGGCGATGGGGCCAGCGCCGCCCTCCTCGCCCTCGCGCCAGAAGATGTAGCCGAGGCCCGGCTGGCCCTCGCCCTGCGCCCAGCTGTTCATCCGGTCGGCGAACGCGCGCGATCCGCCCCCCGGCGCCGGGATGGCCCAGACGGCGTTCTTCGGGTCTTCCAGGATGCGGGCGAAGAGGCCGAAGCCCGCGCCGCGGAAGTGGTCGGAGACGTCCTGCATGACCAGCGGGATGCGCAGGTCGGGCTTGTCGGTGCCGTACCTGGCGATGGACTCCCGGTAGGGGATGCGCGGGAACGGATAGGGCGTCACCGGCTTGCCGTCGGCGAACTCCTCGAAGACGCCGTGCATGACCGGCTCGATGGCCGCGAACACGTCTTCCTGGGTCACGAAGCTCATCTCGACGTCGAGCTGGTAGAACTCCAGGCTGCGGTCGGCGCGCAGGTCCTCGTCGCGGAAGCAGGGCGCGATCTGGAAGTAGCGGTCGAAGCCCGCGACCATCAGCAGCTGCTTGAACTGCTGGGGGGCCTGCGGCAGGGCGTAGAACTTGCCCGGGTGCAGGCGCGACGGCGCCAGGAAGTCGCGCGCGCCCTCCGGCGACGAGGCCGTCAGGATCGGCGTCTGGTACTCCAGGAAGCCCTGCTCGATCATCCGGTTGCGGATCGACTGGATGACCTTCGAGCGCAGCACGATGTTGCGGTGCAGGGTCTCGCGGCGCAGGTCGAGGTGGCGGTTCTTCAGCCGGATCTCTTCGGGGTAGTCGGGCTCGCCGAACACCGGCAGCGGCAGCTCGGCGGCCTCCGACAGGACGGCGACCTCGCGCACGCGGATCTCCACCTCGCCGGTCGGCAGGTTCGGGTTCACGGTGTCGGGCGAGCGGGCCACCACCTCGCCGTCGATGCGGATCACGCTCTCGGCGCGCAGGCGCTCGACGAGGTCGAAGCCGGGGGTTTCCGGGTCCAGCACCAGCTGGGTCAGGCCGTAGTGGTCGCGCAGGTCAACGAACACCAGCCCGCCGTGGTCGCGCTTGCGGTGGATCCAGCCGGAAAGCCGGACCGTCTTGCCGGTGTCGGCGGCGCGAAGCGCGCCGCAGGTGTGGGTGCGGTAGGCGTGCATTTCGTGGGGTGAATTCGGTGATTTAAGAGGCGCGGAAGGGCGCATGAGGGGGTGGCGTTGTCAAGGCGGAGCCCCTTTCCCTCCTCTTTAGGGGAGGGTGGATCGCGCGCAGCGCGAGACGGGTGGGGGTGTATGGACCAAGCTCGATCGACCGAGCTTGAACGCGATTCCTCCACCCCGGTCGCTTCGCGGCTCATCCCTCCCCTAAAGAGGAGGGATGACCGTCTACTTCTCCGGGTGCAGCAGCGCCTGGTAGGTCAGCGTCCTCGCCTGGCCGCCGAGGTCGTCGCCGCCGGTGCCGCCCAGGCGCTGGATCATGCCGACGAACAGGAGGTCGTTGGTCGGGTCGATCCAGAACCAGGTGCCGGCAGCCCCGCCCCAGCTCATGGTGTTCTTGCCCTCCAGCGTGCCGGCCGCGCGCGGGTCGTTGACCACCATGAAATCGAGGCCGAAGCCCACCGCCTCGTTGAAGCGGGCGACGCTGGTCCCGTTGGAGTTCACCAGCACGTTCTTGGGGATGACGTTGGTGTCCATCAGCTCGACGGAGGCCGGCGACAGGATGCGCACGCCTTCGAGTTCGCCCTTGTTGAGGATCATCTGGCAGAAGCGGGCGTAGTCGATGGTCGTCGAGACCAGGCCGCCGCCGCCGGACTCCATGGCCGGCGGCTTGGAGTAGTCGGGCATGTCGGAGCTGAAGAGGGTCTTGGCCTCGACGATCTTCCCGAGGTCCTTGTCGAAGGCGTAGACGGCGGCCAGGCGGCCGGCCTTGGCGGGCCCGGTGGAGAAGCCGGTGTCCTGCATCTTCAGGGGCCCGAAGATGTGCTCCTGCATGAACTGGCCGAGGGACTCGCCGGTGAGCTTCTCGACGATATAGCCCTGGATATCGACGGCGCTGGAGTAGGACCAGTCGGTCCCCGGCTGGTACATCAGCGGGATCTCGGCGGTGCGGTCGATCATCTGCTTGAGGCCCGTCGAGCCCAGCACCTGCTTCTCGCGGTAGAGCTTGTCCACCGGGTGCTTGTCGCCCAGGCCGTAACCGAAGCCCGCGGTGTGGCTCATGATCTCGCGCATGGTCGGCGGGCGCTTCATGTCCTCGACGGCGGTGATCTTGCCGTCCTTGTCGGCGCTGACCATGACCTTGAGGTTCTTGAACTCCGGCACGTAGCGGGTGACCGGGTCGTCGAGGCGCCACTTGCCCTGCTCAAAGAGGATCATCATGGCCACGCCAGTGAGCGGCTTGGACATGGAGTAGATGCGGAAGATCTCGTCCTTCGGCATCGGCTTGCCGCCGTCGAGCGCGGTCTTGCCGTAGGTGTTGAACGCCACGACCTTGCCGTGGCGGGCGAGCAAGGTGGTCATGCCGGCGACGCGGCCGTCGGCGACGACCTGGGCCATGGCCTGGTCGAGCCGCTTCAGCCGGGCGCTGTCGAAGCCCAGGGACTCCGGGCTGGCGGCGGGCGCGAGTACGGCGGCGGCCGCGGGCCTGGCGGTGGGGGCGCCGGCGGCCGGCGGCTTG
>NZ_JAQGIZ010000209.1 GCF_028290885.1 Phenylobacterium sp. | reverse complement strand
TCGGCTCTTCGGCGGGCGCCGTGACCGCGTCGCCCAGGCCCACGGCGCCGGCCGCGGTGACCCGGACATAGATCCCGCAGAGCAGGTGGCCGTAATTGTCGAACAGCGCCTTGGTGACGTCGAGGTCGCGCTCGGCGGTGGTGGGATCGACGTGGGTGGCGGCGCAGCGGACGATCGGCTTGAACACCTCGGCTTGGGCCCAGCCGAGCATCAGACGCTTGCCGGTCCAGCCATTCTCCGCCCAGGCCGGCCAGCCCTCGACATAGAGGTTGGCGCGGAACCGCAGCGGGTCGAGCTCGACCCCCATGCGCCGGCCAAGGTCACGGACGCTGGCCAGGTTGACGATCGACACCTGGCCCAGCGGATGGTCGGTGAAGCGGTGCGCGCCCGGCGCCTCGATGACGCGCAAGGGCCCGCCGATGTCGTCGGCCAGAAGCCCGGTCAGCCAGGCGGCGAAGGCCTCGCGCCCGGACGGCTCCGCCAGCCGCCCGGCGAACTCGCCCGCGCCCGGCGCGGCTGCCTGCAACACGCCGGTCTCCGCGTCATATCGGGTGCGGGCCGCAGCCACCCTGGCGATGTGGGCCAGGACCGTGAACTTCTGTTTCGGGACAAAGGCGGGCGCGGCCGGATCGAAGCCGGAAGGCCCGTTCTCCACCGCCCAGATGCGGTCGTGCGGGAAGCCTTCGCCGGGGGCCAGCTGCACGGCGTCCAGCGGCTCGGGCGTGAAGCCCTTCACCGGATGGCGGAAGATGGCCGCGACGTGACCGCTCATATGCGCCCCTTGCCGCAAGCCGGCGCGCGCGACAAGCGGAACGGACGCCGCGGCCCGGGGTTTGAGCAAGCGCCACCTCGGAGACTGCGGCGTGTCGGGGCTTGCCCAACGGAAATCGAGACCGCGGGTGGCGAAGGCCCGCAGCCTCGTGCTGGGCGCGGTCCCGTGGGTCGGGATGGCGGCGATGGCGGGGCTTTGGGCGCAGTCGCTGCGCAAGCCGAAGCCGGGTCTGAGCAAGCAGGTCACCGCCTCGCCGGAACATTTCGAGGCGATCGAGCCGGGCCGGGGTCGCCTGGCCGCCGCGCCGCACCGCATCCCGTTGAAGGGTTGGCGCGACATCCTCTGGCGGACCTGGCTGGAGATCGGCCGCGACCGGCTGCCGGCGGTGGCAGGCGGGATCACCTTCTACAGCCTCCTGGCCATCTTCCCGGGGATCGGGGCGTTCGTCTCGCTCTACGGCCTGTTCGCCGACGTGGACAAGGTTTCCAAGCAGCTCGACCAGCTGGCGGCGTTCGTGCCGCAGGAGGTGCTGAGCCTGCTGGGGGACCAGATGATGCGGCTGGCGAGCCAGCGGCATGCGAGCCTCTCGGTGGCCTTCGTGGTCAGCCTGCTGCTCTCGGTGTGGAGCGCCAACGCCGGCATGCAGGCCCTGATCGACGGGCTGAACATCGCCTACGACGAGACGGAGAAGCGCAATTTCGTGGTCCGCCGCGCGTTGACCTACGGCTTCACCTTTGCGGCCATCGTGTTCCTCACCGTGGTGACCGCCGTCCTGGTGGCGCTGCCGATCATCGCCGACGACCTTGGGCTCGTGGACTGGTGGGTGGTCCCGGCGCGCTGGGTGGCGCTGCTGGGGCTGGCGGCCGTCGGCTTCGCGGCGATCTACCGGTACGGGCCCTCGCGGCAAAAGGCGCGCTGGCGCTGGGTGTGGTGGGGCGCGGCCTTCGCGGCGCTGGCCTGGGTCGGCGGCTCGCTCGGCTACTCCTGGTTCCTCAACCACCTGGCCCACTACGACGCCACCTACGGCTCGCTGGGGGCGGTGGTGGGCTTCATGATGTGGATCTGGTTCTCGACCATGGTGGTGCTGGTGGGCGCCGAGCTGAACGCCGAGATCGAGCACCAGACGGCGCTGGACTCCACCACCGGCGCGCCCCTGCCGATGGGCCAGCGCGGCGCTGCCATGGCCGACACCGTGGGCCTGGCGTTCCAGGGCGTCCACAAGCTCTGGGACGGGGCGGAGGCGGGGATCGCGAGGATGCTGGGGCGCAAGCGCGCGGAGTCCTAGGGCCGCCGCTGGGGCGGCGACCGAGAATAGGTCCACGAGCCACACGAACGGATCCGACGCGATCCCGGAGCAACGGCGACCTGGGCCTGTTCGTGTCGTTCGTGGACAGCATTCTCCCGCTTCGCGGGATGCTAGGCGTCCCGCCTAGTTGAACTCGTCCTCCAGGGTCGACAGCCGGGCCGCCTGGTCTTCGGCGATCAGGGGGTTGATGACGTCGTCCAGGGCCTCGCCCTCCAGCACCTTGGGCAGGTTGTAGAGGGTCAGGTTGATGCGGTGGTCGGTGACCCGGCCTTGCGGGAAGTTGTAGGTGCGGATGCGTTCGGAGCGGTCGCCGGAGCCGACCTGGGTTTTCCGAGCGTCCGAGCGGGCTGCATCCAGCGCCTCGCGCTGCTGGTCGTAGAGCTTGACCTTCAGCGCCTTCATGGCGCGCGCCCGGTTCTGGTGCTGGGACTTCTCCGAGGAGGTCACCACGATGCCGCTGGGCAGGTGGGTGATGCGGACCGCGCTATCGGTCTTGTTGACGTGCTGGCCGCCGGCGCCGGAGGAGCGGTAGGTGTCGATGCGGATGTCGCCGTCCTTGATGTCGATCTCCACGTCCTCCGGTTCGGGCAGGACCGCGACGGTGGCGGCGGAGGTGTGGATGCGCCCCTGGGCTTCCGTGGCCGGCACCCGCTGGACGCGGTGGACGCCGCTTTCGAACTTCAGCCGGCCGAACACGCCGTCGCCGGTGACCGAGGCGATGATCTCCTTGAACCCGCCGGCGTCGCCCTCGGACATACTGTCTACCTCCACCCGCCAGCCGTGCAGGGCGGCGTAGCGCTGGTACATGCGGAACAGGTCGCCGGCGAAGAGGGCGGCCTCGTCGCCCCCTGTGCCAGCCCGCACTTCCAGGATCGCCGAAGCGTTCTCGTCCTGGTCCTTGGGCGCCAGCAGCAGGGCGACCTCGTGCTCGAGGGCGGGCAGCCGGTCCTTCAGGGTCTCCAGCTCGTCGCGGGCCATTACCGCCATCTCGGCGTCGCCGCCCGACGCCATCTCCTCCAGCTCCGGCGCTTCGTCGCGGGCGCGCTGCAGGGTGGTGACCGCATCGACCACCGGCTTCAGCTCGGCGTGCTCCTTGGAGAGGCGGACGATCTCGACCCCGTCGCTGGCCGCGCCCATCCGCGCCTCGATCTCGCGGAAGCGGTCGAGCACCTGGTCGAGCCTGGCCTGGGGAAGTCGCAAGGGTCTGGACGCCTGAAGAGAAGGGGAGCTTCCTCTAGCCTTACCCCGGCCGGTTGCCAAACAGGTCGGAGAGGTTGGAGGCGCCCCATGTACCACGAGGGCAACCGCGCGCTGCAAGACGCCTTCGGCAGCCGGGCGCTGGCCGACCGGCTGGACCAGAAGCTCCGGCGCGACCTGTTCAACGAGGACGACGCGGCCTTCATCGGGTCCCTAGGCTTCTTCTTCCTGGCGACGGCCGACGCGCAAGGGCGGCCCGACTGCTCGTTCAAGGGCGGGCCGCCGGGGTTCGTCCGGGTGGCTACCCCGGACCTGCTGGTGTTCCCCGACTACGACGGCAACGGCATGTTCAGGAGCCTGGGCAACATCGGGGTCAATCCGTACGTCGGCATCCTGTTCATCGCCATGGGCGAGGCGCCCAAGCGCCTGCGGGTGAACGGGACGGCGCAGGTGGTCGGCGACGATCCGCTGATGGCCGCGATCCCCGGGGCGCAGCTGCTGGTGAAGGTGACGCCGGCGGACATCTTCCCCAACTGCCCGCGCTATGTGCCGAACATGACGCTCGTCGAGCCCTCGCCCTATCTGCCGGAGCCGGACGCGGCGCCGCTGGAGCCCAAGTGGAAGAGCTTCGAAAGCTTCAGCGACGTGGTCCCGCCAAGGCGGCGTTGAGGCCGGCGCCGGAACCTCCAGGGTAGGGCACCCGTTTGGCCGCCTGTGACACATGGAGGCTTGAGATGGCGACCGAACGAGTGACCACACACAGCGACGGGACGACGAGCGAGCGCATCGTCGAGCAGGACGGCGGCGGGACGACCTATATCGACCGCGGCGGCTCGGGCATGGGCGGCTTGATCGTCGGCCTGGTGGTCCTGGCGCTGGTGGCGCTCATCGCCTTCTTCCTGGTGAACCAGAACCGCAACGACGCGCTGCGCACCAGCGCGGTGACCAGCGCCGCCTCGACCATCGCCGACTCCACCGCGGGCGCCGCCAAGGACGTCGGCGCCGCGGCCAACAACCCCGCCGGCGCGGTAAATCCGAAGTAATCTGCCCCCCCGCGAAGCGGGCGAGGTAAGAGAAAGGCCCCAGCCGTCGCCGGCAGGGGCCTTTTCCGTGCGCCGCTCAGCGCGGATGGATCAGACGCGGACGCCGCTCAGCGGGGCGTTGCCGAAGGCGCCCAGCTTGACGTTGCCGGTCATGGCGTCGCCGTTGACGGTGGCTTCGAACTCCAGCGTCATCGGCATCGGCTGGGTGATGTCGGCGCTCCAGGAGAGGGTGTCGCCGGCGACCTTGCCGCTGATCTCGCTGTCGCCCATGCGGCCCGAGGTCTTGCCGGTGAAGGTGTCGCCGCTGGTCTTGATCTCGGCGGTCACTTCCTGCGCGCCCATGGGCGTGTTGATGGTGATCTTCCAGTTGCCGTCCGCGGACATCTCATCCCTCCCGAAAATGGTTGCCGCACCTAAGCGCGGATGGGAGACGGGCGCAAGAGTGACGCGGGCGTCACTTTTGTGAAGATCACTCCGCCGCCTGCAGGGATTTCTCCGCCTCGAGCTCGGCCGCCTTGGCCTCGACCAGCTCGACGATGTGGTCGACCATGTGGTCGTTGTCGACCTTGTGGTCCTGGCGGCCGGCGACGTAGACC
>NZ_JAQGIZ010000207.1 GCF_028290885.1 Phenylobacterium sp. | reverse complement strand
TCGCCAGAGGAGTTCGAAGCCAAGCACACAAACTTATCCACACTATCCACAGCCCGCCGCCCGCGCGGAGCGCGGGCGGCTGCTACAACAACCACTGTGGCAATTTAATCTGTCTCACCAGAGGGGGGGCACTCCACCTGCCCGGCGCCAGCCAAAACCTGCCAAAACCTGCCAGCGGAATCCAGAACAGGCCGCCGCGTCCGCAGGTCGCCCACCACCGTATCTACGGTCGTTAACGGTGGCGAGCGCCACGGCGTTTCGGTCGGCGCGCGCAGTGGGCGTGCGGGGGTGACGCGGTCTCCCGCTCGGTCCGGATGATCCAGGTGGGTTCCGACTCCACGGCGCGCCTTGCTGCCGCGGACCCCTCGATCGGATCGCGGTCGGCGGCTACGCTTGAGGTTCGCCGGGATCGTCTATCGCGCCCACAATCCCCGCTGGGCCTTCGCCCCTGACGATCCGCGCCTATGAGGTCGACTGCGCCGACGTGATCGACCTCGCCGACGTGGACACGCGAAGCGGGCATGGCGTCACCCACGCCGACCTCGCCTGCCCCTGGGAAGATCTGGCGTCGCGCGGAATCGAGCCTCCGTCTTGGCGGGTCGCCGGAGCACTGATCGCGTCCGGCGCCGCCGCGCTGGTGGCGCCCAGCTTCGCGCCGGGAACCGGTCCGGCCGACCGTAATCTGGTGTTCTGGAAATGGTCGGACGCCCCGCCGTACAAGGTGACGGTGATCGATGACGAGGCGCGGCTCTCTCGCGAAGGCCGTTCGTGGGAGACAGGGTGAAATGTCCGAACCCGACGACGCGGCGCAGTCCTTGAGGGCGCGTGTGGCCGGCGACCTTCAGCTCGCGCTGAAGGCTCGCGACGCCCATGAGATCTCTGCCCTCAGGTCCCTCTTTTCCGCGCTCGACAATGCTGGAGCCGTCGCCACAACCGGGCGCAACACGCCCGTCTACGGCCGTTCGGGCGACGTGCCTCGGCGGGCGTTGTCGGCCGGCGAGGTCGAGGGGCTCGTCGCGGCGGAGGTCGCCGAACGCGAGGCCTCGATCGCCGATTATGAGCGGGGCGGCCACCACGAGGCCGCCGATCGCCTGCGGGCGGAGGCGAGGGTGCTGGCGCGCTACGGTCCGGACAATTCCTGACGGACCGCCTTCAGGCGACCCGGGGGGCGGGAAAGTCCTGCGAGATCATAGGGTCGCCGCAGCCGAGGTCGCGGGTCGCGTCGACGCGGATGCGGATTGGCGGCCCGCTTGAGGTGGGGAATGCAGGCCTTGCAAATCAGGAAGGTCCGCCGAGTTGGGACTTGCCGGCCGCACGGTTCGCGCGGCCGGCCCCATATCGTCAGCGACAGACCTGGACCTGCCGGTAGGCGACGCCGCCGTAGTAGGTCCGGTAGGGCTGGTTCTGCCAGAAGCAGCGCGGCGCGTAGGCGTAGCCGTAGTCATAGGCCGGAGCGTAGCCGTAACTAGGCGCGTAGCCGTAGTCGCCACGATCCGAGAGCGCCGCGCCGAGCGCGAGGCCGGCGATGCCCGCGACTATCGCGCCACCATTGCCCTCGTCCCGCTCATAGCCGCCGCGCCCATAATCGCCGCGCCCATAATCGCCACGTCCGTAACCGCCGTGGTCACCGCCGCGGCCCCAGCCGCCGCCATCGCGGCCGTGGCCGTAGGATTGTGCGGAAGCCGCCAGCGGCGCGGCCAGCATCGCCAGGCCCGCAATCCCCATCACCAGCTTCTTCATGGTTCATACTCCTTCAGTCGGACAAGCCCGACAATGAGGGGCGGCGGGAGGCCTGCCTCTCATCAGGCCCGCACCCTGCGCCCACCGCCATGAACCGATGCTGAGGCAATCTGTTATCAACCGTTCATGTATTAATTCCGTGCCGGAAGAATATAAGGTACGCTTCGCGGAAAACCGAGCGACTTATAGCTCAATATGAAACCAACCGAGGCTCCGGGAGTTTCGTTCACGTCGCGCTCATGTTCGATAATGTTCTAGGAGCGCGGGCGCAATTTCGCGTCCATACGGAGAGATACCATGAGACATCTGTTCGCCGGCGCCTTGGCGCTGTCGCTCCTGGTCGCGGGCGCGGCCTCGGCCCAGACCGACCAGCCCCGCCCCGATCAGCCGGGCGGCTACCAGCAGAACCAAGGCTACCACCAGGATCAGCGCCCGGGATATAGCGGCGGACAGCAATACCAGGACAACCGCGATCACCGGGGTGGGGATCAGATGGGCGATCGCGGCGGCCGCATGGACAGCGGCTACCGTGATCACCGAAATGGTCGCCGCTCGTGCTCCTGGCGCCACCATCACCGTGTCTGCCGCTGGTATCACTAGCGGAAGCTGAGGGCCGCTCCGCGGGAGCGGCCCTCAGGCTGTCTACATCCCTCCGGCCACGATGAAAGTCTGGCCGGTGATGAAGCCGCCGGCCTTCGAGGCCAGGAGCAGCGCCATCGCCGCGACGTCCTCGGGCGTTCCAAGGCGCTGCACCCAGACTCCCCACTCCTTGGCGATGCGCGCGAAGTCCTCTTCGGTCTCGAGCTTCAGCGGGCCTTTAAGCGCCTCGGTGAGAATCGGGCCCGGCGCGATGCCGTTGACCCGGATCCTGGGGGCTAGTTCCTGCGCCAGCATGAGGGTCAGGTTGTTCATGGCGGCCTTGGAGGCGATGTAACCGGCGCTGCCTCCCGCCGGCTTGTAGGCCATGATCGACGACATGTTGATGATCGCGCCACCGTCGGTCATCAGTGGGGCCGCCGCCTGGCTCATCAGCAGGACGCTGGTCAGATTGACATCCAGCTGCCGGCGAAAGACGTCCTCGGGCGTGTCCATGGCGCCGTGGATAACGTCGGCGCCGCCCAAGCCCCCGACATTGTTGACCAGCACGGTCAACCGGCCCAGGGCTTCGCGCGCCGCCCGGGCGATCTCCCTTGGCGCGCCGCGCTCGGTGACGTCCATGGGAATGGTCGCACACCGGCGACCCAGCGCCTCGACGTCGGCCCTGACCGCGGCAAGCGCGTCGGGCGAGCGGGCGACGACGGCGATATCGGCGCCGGCCTCGGCGAAACCGCGGGCGATTCCCGCCCCGATGCCCGCCCCGCCGCCAGTGATCAGGGCGGCCTCGCCATCGAGGCGGAAACGGTCGAGCAGGGTCATGCGAGCGAACTTACTGGCCGATCGTGCGGACGTCGACCCGCGCGGAACCGTCCTCCGTCCTGGGGCCTTTCCTGTGAGCGCCAGAGCAGGAGCCTCACCCTTGCCAAACGCCCTCCGCCAGCAGGGCCCGAGCCGCCGGGCCGTCTTCGCCATCGCCGCCGCTGCGGCAACGCCGTCCATGGCCGAGACCATCGCCGGTCAACGGCCCGCACCCTCCGCCGCCCCGCCCGTGTACGAGCGGGTCGATGTCAGCCTCAACGTCAACGGCCGCGACCATCGCCTGAACCTCGACCCACGCACCGCACTGCTCGACGCCCTTCGCGAGCATCTCCATCTCACCGGATCGAAGAAGGGCTGCGACCAGGGCCAGTGCGGCGCCTGTACGGTCCATATCGACGGCCAGCGCGTGCTGTCGTGCCTCACGCTGGCCGTGGCGGCGGCGGGCCGGCGGATCACCACCATCGAGGGGCTCGCCCCGGCGGATGGCGCCCTGCATCCCATGCAGCAGGCCTTCATCGACCACGACGCGTTCCAGTGCGGCTATTGCACGCCGGGGCAGATCCTGTCGGCGGTCGCCTGCGTCCACGAAGGACACGCCCGCACCGACGCCGAGATCCGGGAGTATATGAGCGGCAATCTCTGCCGGTGCGCCGCCTATCCGAACATCGTCGCCGCCATCAGGCAGGCCCGCACCCGGATGGAGCGCGCCTGATGCGCCCCTTCGCCTATCAGCGCGCCTCCAGCCTGGCGGAGGCGTCGCGCCTGGGGGCGGAGACCGGGCGCGGCCAGTGTGATGCGCCCGCGCAGTTCCTCGCCGGTGGCACGACCCTGGTCGACCTGATGAAGCTCGATGTCCTGCGTCCGGCCCGGCTCGTGGACATCAATCGCCTGCGCGAGCGGCACGGCGGGATCGAAGTCGCGCCCCAGGGCCTTCGGCTCGGCGCGCTGGCGTCGATGTCCGATGTGGCCGGCGACCGCGCGGTCCAGGCTTCCTACCCCGTCATCGCCCAGTCGCTGCAGCTGGCCGCCAGCGCCCAGCTGCGCAACATGGCCACCCTCGGCGGCAACGTCCTGCAGAAGACCCGCTGCCCGTATTACCGCGATCCCAGCTGGACGGAGTGCAACAAGCGTAATCCCGGCTCCGGCTGCGCGGCCCTCGAAGGCTTCAATCGCAACCACGCGGTGCTCGGTGTCGACCGAAGCTGTATCGCCCAGTATCCCGGCGACCTGGGCGTCGCCCTCGTGGCGCTCGATTCGCAGGTGATCGTCAATGAGGGCCAGAGTCAGCGACCTATCGCCTTCGCCGACCTCCACCGGCCCGTGGACGGCCGCCCCGACCTGGAGACCATGCTCAACCCAGGCGATGTGATCACCGCCTTCATCGTGCCGGCCGGCCCCTGGACGCGCCGTTCGCTCTACCTGAAGGTGCGCGACCGGGAGTCCTATGAGTTCGCCATCGCCTCCGCCGCGGTGGCGCTGGACCTTGACGGGGACGTCGTTCGCGGCGCGCGCATCGGCCTTGGCGGCTTGGCCTACCGACCCTGGCGGGCGCGGGAAGCCGAGGACGCGCTGGTCGGCAAGCCGCTGACGGAGGAGACCGCGCGTGACGCCGCTCACGCCGCCCTGGCAGGGGCGGTGACCCACGGGGACAACGACTACAAGCCCGAGCTCGGCCGGCGCACCCTCGTCCGCGCCCTGCTGCAGGCCAAGGCGATGGAGGTCTGAGATGGCGGACGACGCCTCAGGCTTGTTCGGAACGCCCACGCCCCGCGTCGACGGCGTGGCCAAGGTCACCGGCGCCGCGCGCTACGCCTCCGATGAGCCGGTCTCCAACCCGGCCTTCGCCTATCTGGTCACCAGTTCCGTGGCGCGAGGCCGCATCCGGTCGTTCGACCTGGAGGCGGCCCGCTCCGTGCCGGGGGTCCTGGAGATCCTCACTCACGAGAACGTCGGCGGCCACGCGGGCACGCCACCTCAGATGGGGGGCGACCAGACCACGACTACAATGGAAAGCGACAAGGTCTGGCACGACGGACAGATCGTCGCGGTCGTCATCGCCGAGACCTACGAGGCGGCGCGCGAAGCCGCCCACCGCGTCGAGGTGAGCTATGCCGGCGAGAAGCCCAGCGCCAGCTTCGACAGTCCGGGCGTCACCGAGGAGCCACACAAGACGAGCGCCGAAAAGACCGACCCGAAGGTCGGCGACGCGTCCGCCGCGTTCGCCGCCGCCGAGGTCAGGATCGACGCCCGCTACTCCACGCCCACCCAGCACCACAATCCCATCGAGCTCTTCACCACCACCTGCGTATGGGAGGGGCCACACCTGACGATCTATGAGCCGACGCAGTCGATGTATGGGCTCAAGGCGACCGTGGCGAAGCAGCTGGGCATCGACCCCGCGCAGGTCCGCACGGTCTCGCGCTTCGTCGGCGGCGCGTTCGGGTCCAAGGGCACGGTTAGCTCGCGAACCGCCTGGATCGCCATCGCGGCGCGCCGGCTGGGCCGCCCGGTGAAGCTGGTGGCGACGCGGGACCAGGGCTTCACCATCGCCACCTACCGGGCCGAGACCCGCCAGCGGGTGCGGTTGGGCGCTTCGCGCGACGGCCGGCTCACGGCCCTCACCCACGACGGCTGGGAGATCACTTCCCGGCCCTCCGGCTACAACGTGGCGGGCACCGAAACCACGGCCCGTATGTACGCCTGTCCCAATGTCTCGACGAACGTGCATGTGGTCCACGCCGACCGCAACACGCCCGGCTTCATGCGGGCGCCGCCCGACACGCCCTACATGTTCGCCCTGGAAAGCGCGATGGACGAACTGGCCCACGAACTCGGCATGGATCCGGTGGAACTGCGCCGGGTCAACGACACGCGGGTGGACCCGATCGACGGCCGGCCGTTCTCCAGCCGATCGCTGATGGCATGCTTCGACCAGGCCGCCGAGCGCTTCGGCTGGCGTCGGCGCGACCGCCGCCCGGGCTCCATGCGGGACGGTGACTGGCTGGTGGGCTGGGGCTGCGCCACCGCAACCTATCCCTCCAACATCGGTCCGGCGGCCGCGCGCCTCACGCTGACGCCGCACGGCGCCACCGTCGGCCTCGCGGGGCATGAAATCGGCACCGGCGCCTATACGGTCGTGGCGATCACGGCCGCGCACTCGCTCGGGCTCCGGATAGAGGACGTCAGGGTGCTGATGGGCGATAGCGAACTTCCGCCGGTGACCATCGCCGGCGGCTCCAACAACGCCGCCTCCACAGCGAACGCCGTGGTCAAGGTCTGCGAGGAGGCGCGCCGGCGCATCGCCCAGGCGGCCGCGAACGATCCGGCGGGCGCGTTCCACGGCGTCGAGCCAGCGGCGCTTCGCCTGGCTGGCGGATCGCTCACCGGACCCGACGGCCGCTCGGAACCTCTGGCCAAGGCCCTGGGGCGGGTCACGGCCGGCGCTCTGGAGATCCACGCCGAGAACCTCCCCGAGGGTCTGCCACCTTCCGCCCTCGAGGGTCTCTATAAGGGCCAGGCCCAGATGCTGCGCGGCACGGGCCGGAGGGACGTCGCGGCCTTCGCGTTCGGCGCCCACTTCGTCGAAGTCCGTGTACATCGCCTCACCCGGGAAATCCGTACGCCCAGGGTGGTGAGCGCCTTTTCCGCCGGCACGATCGTCAATCCCCTGACCGCTCGCAGCCAGTTCATGGGCGGGACGATCTGGGGTCTGTCGGCGGCCCTGATGGAGTCAACCGAGATCGATCGCCGCGTCGCGCGCTACGTGAATGACAACCTGGCCGACTATCTCATCCCGGTGAACGCAGACATACCCGACATCGAGGTGATCATCGTTCCGGAGACGGACGATCGGGTGAATCCGCTGGGGATCAAGGGCATCGGCGAGATCGGCATCGTCGGCATGAACGCCGCGGTCGCCAACGCCGTCTTCCACGCCACCGGCAAGCGCATCCGCGACCTGCCGATCCGGATCGAAAAACTGCTCTGATCAGAGCCGCAGGTCGGCAGCCGCCTTCGGCAGGATGCTCTTCACGTCGAACAGTCGCGCCCGACCTGACGCCCTAACGGAACTCCGGCCTAGGTTCCTGGATTGTCCCGCCAAGCGAGCGACGGGAGACGGCGCCATGGCGGACGAGCAGATTTCGCGGTCTGGCCCAAGCCGGCGTGGCCTCCTGGCCGGCGTGACAGGCGCCGCCGCCCTGCCCCTCGCTGCGTCCGCCGCGCCAGTCGCCCGCAAGGCCGGAAGCTCCTCGAAAATGGACATGACCCTGACGATCAACGGGCGGGACCACCGCCTCTCGCTCGACCCGCGCACCACCCTGCTGGACGCGCTACGCGAACATGTCGGCCTGACCGGCTCCAAGAAAGGCTGCGACCAGGGCCAGTGCGGGGCCTGCACGGTTCACGTCGACGGCCGGCGGGTGCTGGGCTGCCTGACGCTGGCGGCGGCCGTCCAGGGGCGGCCTGTCACCACCATCGAGGGTCTGGCCAATGGCGAGGCGCTGCACCCAATGCAGGCCGCCTTCGTCAAGCACGACGCCTTCCAGTGCGGCTACTGCACGCCGGGCCAGATCATGTCGGCCGTGGCCTGCGTCCGGGAGGGTCACGCCACCAGTGACGACCAGATTCGCGAATACATGAGCGGCAACCTCTGCCGTTGCGCGGCCTATCCGAACATCGTGGCGGCCGTCCGCGAGGCCGCGCCAATGATGAGCCACGCCTGATGCGCCCGTTCCACTACGAACACGCCGCCGACCGTGCCGGAGCCCTGCGGGCCGGCGGGGCCGAGGGCGTCCACTACCTCGCCGGAGGCACGACCCTCGTTGACCTGATGAAGCTCGACGTCATGCGCCCAACGACGCTCGTCGACATAAATGCGTTGGCCCGCGAGCACGGCGAGATCCTCGCGGAACCCCAGCGCCTGCGGTTGGGCGCCCTCGCCCGCATGTCCGACGTCGCCGATAACCCCTCCGTCCGCCGCGACTACCCGGTGATCGCCGAGTCCCTTTATCTCGCCGCCAGCCAGCAACTCCGCAACATGGCCAGCCTGGGCGGCAACGTCCTGCAGCGCACCCGCTGCAACTACTTCCGCGACGTGAGCTGGAGCGCCTGCAACAAGCGCAACCCCGGCTCCGGTTGCCAGGCGCTGGAAAGCCCGAACCGCAAGCTGGCCGTGCTCGGCGTCAGCGGCCAATGCATCGCAAACTACCCCGGCGACTTCGCCGTCGCCTTGGCGGCGCTCAGCGCGACGGTGGACATCGAGGGTCCCGGCGGCCGCCGGGTGATCCCCTTCGAGGACCTGCACCGCCTGCCCGGCGATACGCCGCACATCGAGACCAACCTGAAGCCCGGCGAGCTGATCACCGGCTTCAGCGTGCCGGCCGGCCCCTGGACCCGCCGCTCGCTCTACCTGAAGATCCGTGATCGTCAGTCCTACGAGTTCGCGATCGCCTCCGCCGCCGTCGCTCTGGACCTGGACGGCGGCGTGGTCCGCGAGGCGCGGATCGGCCTGGGCGGCGTCGCCGCCAAGCCCTGGCGCTCGCCGGAGGCTGAGGCGCAGCTGCGCGGCAAGCCCCTCACCGAGGACACGGCGCGCGCCGCGGCGGATGCGGCCTTTGCGAACGCCGTCACCCGCGGGGAGCTCAAGTTCAAGCCGGAGCTGGGCCGCCGCACCCTGGTGCGCGCCTTGCTGCAAGCCCGGACGATGGAGGTCTGAGATGGCCGACGACGCAGGACGCCTGATCGGCAAGCCCGCCGTCCGCGTCGACGGGAAGATCAAGGTCACAGGCGTGGCGCGCTATCCCTCGGACGAGCCCGTCCTCCACCCCGCCTACGCCTACCTGGTGACCAGCGCGATCGCCAAAGGGCGCGTCCGCGGCATGAATCTCGATGCGGCCCGCGCAACCCCGGGCGTGCTCGACATCCTCAACCATCAGAACGTCAACGGTCAGGTGCAGCCGCTGCTCGGTCCGGACGGGAAGGCAACCACCACCTCGATGGATGGCGACCGGGTCTGGAGCGACGGCCAGATCGTCGCGGTGGTGCTCGCGGAGACCTACGAGGCCGCGCGCGAAGCCGCCTACAAGGTCGTCGTCGACTACGACGTCGAGAAGCCCAGCGCGACCTTCGATAGCCCGGGCGCTGACGCCCAGCGCAAGGTGGAAAACGACCCAAAGGTCGGCGACGCCGCCGCCGCCTTCGCCTCGGCTCCGGTCAAGATCGACGAGCGCTATTCGACGCCCACGCAGCATCACAATCCGATGGAGCTCTTCGCCACGACCTGCGTCTGGGACGGCGCCAAGCTGACCGTCTACGAAGCCACCCAGAACATATATGGCCTGCGGGGCAGCGTGGCCCGGCAACTGAGCATCGATCCGTCCACGGTCTTGACGGTGTCGCACTACTGCGGCGGGGGCTTCGGCTCAAAAGGCCCAGCCAACCCGCGCACGGCCTGGATCGCGCTCGCCGCCAAGCGACTGCGCCGGCCGGTCAAGCTGGTCGCCACCCGACCCCAGGGCTTCACCACCACGACCTATCGCGCGGAGACCCGGCACCATGTCCAGCTCGGCGCGACCCGCGACGGCAAGCTCACGGCCCTCGTACACGAGGGTTGGGAGGTCGCCTCCCGGCCGTCCAGCTACACCGTGTCCGGCACGCAGTGTACGGCGCTGGTGTACGCTTGTCCGAACGTGACGACGGCGATCAACGTCGTGCATGTCGACCGCAGCACGGCTGGCTACATGCGGGGGCCGCCCACCACGCCCTACATGTTCGCCCTCGAGAGTGCGATAGACGAGCTCGCCTACGCGCTGAACATGGACCCTATCGAGCTTCGGCGGATCAACGACACCCAGGTCGACCCCATCCTGGGCATGGCGTTTTCCAGCCGCTCGCTGATGAAGTGCCTCGACGCCGCCGCGGCCAGGTTCGGCTGGAGCAGGCGCACGCCGGCGCCCGGCTCGATGCGTGAAGGCGACTGGCTGATCGGCTGGGGCTGCGCCGCCTCGACATACCCCTCCAACATCGGCTCGGCCACGGTGCGCATCTCGCTCACGCCGACGGGCAAGGCGACGGTCCAGATGGCGGCCCACGAGATCGGCACCGGCGCCTACACGACGGTCGCGGTCGTCGCCGCCGACCGCTTGGGCCTGCAGGTCGATGACATCACCGTCCAGCCCGGCGAGAGCGACCTGCCGCCGGTGCCCAGGGCCGGCGGCTCGAACAATGCGGCCTCGACCTGCAATGTCGTGGCCAAGGCCTGCGAAGAGGTCCGCAGCCGATTGGCCATGGCGGCTGCGCAGGCCAATGACAGCGCGTTCTCCGGCGCAGATCCGGCGACCTTGAGGCTGGCCGGGCGCGCCCTCGTCGGCCCTGGCGGGCGCAGGGAGCCGCTGGCCAAGGCGCTCGCCCGCGTCACCGGCGGCACGCTGGAGGTTCACGGCGAGAGTTTGCCCGAGGGCCTGCCGCCAACCGCCCTGGCTGACCTCTACAAGGGAACCGACGCCATTCTGCGCGGCGAGCAACGCAAGGACGTCAGGGCCTTCGCCTTCGGCGCCCATTTCGTCGAGGTTCGAATCCATAGGCAAACGCGGGAAATCCGGACCCCTCGGGCAGTCAGCGCCTTCGCGGCCGGAACGATCATCAATCCCTTCACCGCCCGCAGCCAGCTCATGGGCGGGGCGATCTGGGGCCTGGGCTCGGCCCTGCACGAGGCGACCGAGATCGACCTGCCTACGGCCCGCTTGGTCAACACCAACTTCGCCGACTACATGGTGCCGGTGAACGCCGACGTGGGCCAAGTGGACGTGATCCTGGTCCCGGAGGTGGACACGCGGGTCAATCCGCTGGGGATCAAGGGCATCGGCGAGATCGGCATCGTCGGCATGAACGCCGCCCTGGCCAACGCCGTCTTCCACGCCACCGGCAAGCGCATCCGCGACCTGCCGATCCGGATCGAAAAACTGCTCTGATCAGAGCCGCAGGTCGGCGGCCGCCTTCGGCAGGACGCTCTTCACGTCGAACAACACCGACTTCGCAGCGCCGAAGCCGCGGATCGCCTCTGGTCCCAGTTCGGTGAACTGGTCATGCGCGACGGCGAGCACGATGGCGTCATATGCGCCCGGTTCCGGCTGGCCAATCAGGTGGAGGCCGTATTCGTCGCGCGCCTCGGCCGCGTCGATCCACGGGTCCCAGACGTCGACACTGGCCTCGTAGCCAATCAACTCCCGGACGATGTCGATCACCCGGGTGTTGCGCAGGTCCGGACAGTTCTCCTTGAACGCCAGGCCCATCACCAGCACGCGGGCGCCCTTCACAGAGGTCCCGCGCCGGATCATCTCCTTGACCAGCTCGCGGGCGACATGGCCGCCCATGCCGTCGTTGATCCGCCGCCCGGCCAGGATCACCTCGGGGTGGTAGCCCAGCGCCTCGGCCTTGTGCGTCAGGTAGTAGGGATCGACCCCGATGCAGTGGCCGCCGACCAGGCCAGGCCGGAAGTCGAGGAAGTTCCACTTGGTGCTAGCCGCGGCCAAGACCTCTGAGGTATCTACGCCAAGCCGCTGGAAGATAAGCGAAAATTCGTTGATCAGGGCGATGTTCAGGTCCCGCTGGGTGTTCTCGATCACCTTCGCCGCCTCGGCCACGCGGATGGAGCTCGCCCGGTGGGTGCCGGCAGTGACCACCGAGGCATAGAGCGCATCGACGAACGCCGCGGCCTCCGGCGTCGACCCGGCCGTCACCTTGACGATGTTGGCGAGGCGGTGGGTCGGGTCACCCGGATTGGCCCGCTCGGGGCTGTAACCGGCGAAGAAGTCGCGGTTGAAGGTCAGGCCCGAAACCTCGGCCACCACCGGCACGCAGTCCTCTTCCGTCGCGCCCGGATAGACGGTCGACTCGTAGATCACCACCCCGCCCTTGCCGATCGCCGCGCCCACCGTCTTGCTCGCCGCCATCAGCGCCGAGAGGTCCGGCCGCTTGTGGGCGTCGATGGGCGTCGGCACGGTGACGATGAAGACGTTGCAGGCCTTCAGGTCTTTGGGATCGGAGCTGAGCTTCAGGCCCGCCGCCGCCGCCAGCTCGTCGGGGGAGACCTCCAGCGTGCGGTCCTCGCCGGCGCGCAGCTCGGCGATCCGCCCGGCCTTGATGTCGAACCCCACCACCTCGTGCTCGGCGGCGAAGGCCACGGCCAGCGGCAGCCCCACATAGCCCAGGCCGATCACCGCGATCTTCGCCGGCGTCTGGGTGAACGGGTTGGCCGGCATCGGGATCTCGCGCGGGTGGACGTCGCGCGGTCACTAGCACGGTTTGGGGCCGGTCCGGGAAGCCCGGGCGGCGGCTCAGGGGATCGGGCGCGCGACCGGCCGCCAGGACGGCGCATCGACGGTCGCCTCGACCGGACCGTACCGCGCCACGATGTCTTTCTGCAGGGCGTTGGCCGCCATCAGGTGGGCGCGGAACAGGGTATCCATCGCCCAGCCGACGATCGGGACCTCGGTCATCGCGCTGTTGGCGATCAGGTAGGCGGCCATCCGCGTCAGGGTCCAGGGGGCGGCCCCCGCCTTGACGCCCTCGTAGAGCAGCAAGGCCCCTGCCCCGACGCTATAGATCGTGTTGGCCGCGGGAACCCAGGCCAGCACCCCGTCCAGGCCAATGCCCCACGGCCCGAGCTTGATCAGGTTGTCGGAGAGCCGCTTGATGCGGTCGGCGTTGCGCCAGGCGCGGCGGGCGCGTTCGCGGGGGGTCTCGTCCATGGATGCCTCAACGCTTCTCGCGTCCCACCGGCTCCACCGAGGCCTCTAGCCCCACAGGTCAGGTGAAGGCGGCTCGATGACCGAGCCGGTGATGGTGAGCCCGGGCTCGCGGTCGCGCGTCAGCAGCAGCGGTCCGTCCAGGTCCACGAAGGCGGCGCCCTGGGCAAGGATCAGCGCCGGCGCCATGGCCAGCGAGGTCGCCACCATGCAGCCGACCATCAGCCCCAGGCCCATGGCCCGCGCCTCGGCGGCCAGCGCCAGGGCCTCGGTGAGGCCGCCCGTCTTGTCGAGCTTGATGTTGACCAGGCCATAGCGCCGCGCGCAGGCGGCGAGTTCCGCGCGAGTGTGCAGGCTCTCGTCGGCGCACAGCGGGACCGCGCTCTCATAGCCCTCAAGCGCGGCGTCCTCGGCGGCTGCAAGCGGCTGCTCCAGCAGCTTCACCTCGAGCCGGGCGAGCTCGGGCGCGAGGCGGCGCAGCTCGTCGAAGCTCAGCGCCTCGTTGGCGTCGACGATCAGCCGTGCGCGGGGCGCAGCGGCGTGGACGGCGGCCACGGCGCCGAGGTCGTCCGCCCCGCCGATCTTCAGCTTCAGCATCGGGCGGCGCGCGTTGGCCCGCGCCGCCTCGGCCATCTCGCCGGGCGGGCCGAGGCTGATCGTGAAGCAGGTCTTCACCGGATCGAGCCGCGCGCGGCCGGCGAGCGTCCAAGCGCGTACGCCGGCGCGCTTGGCCTCCAAGTCCCAGAGCGCGCAGTCGAGCGCATTGCGCGCCGCCCCGGGCGGCAGCAGGGCCTGCAGTTCCCCCCTGCCCGCGCCGGCTTCCACGATCCGCCGCACGCCCTCGATCTGGTCGAGCACCCCTTCGACCGTCTCGCCATAGCGCGCGTAGGGCACGGCCTCGCCGCGGCCGCGGTGCGGCCCGTCGGCGATCTCGGCGACGACCACTTCGGCCTCGGTCTTGGAGCCCCGGGCGATGACGAAGGCCGCCGCCAGCGGCCAGCGTTCGGCCCGGGCGGCGAGCGCCGCCACGCCTAGACCAGGTCTCCCGCCGCGGCGTCCAGGAGCAGATAGAGCCGCCCGGCGTCATCGCCGAGCAGGTTGGCCATCAGGAAGCCCTCGGGATCGCGCACCATCGCGTCGTCCACCAGGGTCTGGTAGCGGCGGATGTAGACCTCGGCGCGGCGCCTGGAGTCCTCGTCGGTGAACAGGCGCCGCTCGATGCGACGGGACGCGGCAGGCGCCAGCCGTTTGACCACCGTGCGCGCGCCCTCGGTGTCGCCGGTCTGCACGGCGGCGGCGATCTCGTCGATGCGCGCCTTGGGCAGGAGCTTGGCAGGCTCGATGCCCATCGTCGTGAGTTCCGCCCCCAGGATGTCCTGCAGCCGCTCGCCCTCGGGTTCGGCGCCGTCGATGGATGCCAGCAGGTCCTTCCAGGTCCAGGATTCGCCCTCGTGGGGCGCCGCCTCGCCCTGATCCGCCGCCAGGCCGCCGGCGGCTTCGAAGACCGCGGAGAACTCCTCGTCGGTGGCGGTGGGCGTGAGTCTGAGGCGCGGGCGAAGGCCGGGATCCGACACCGGCTCGCGAGCCGGCGCCGGCTCCATCAGCTCTTCCAGCGCCAGGTCGGTCTCGTCCTCGGCGGCTTCGACGGGCGCAGGCGCCGGCGATTCCAGCGCAGGGGGGTCGGGGCGAAGTTGCGCGACGGGCGGCGGCGCGGCGTGCAGCGGCGCCAGCGGGGCCGCGGGCATGGCCGCGGTGACTCCCATCAACCGCACCGCCTCGCTCAGCATCTCGAAGTTGCGGCGCGCCCGCTCCTGGAAGGCCGCATCGATGGCCTGGGCCTCCTCGGCGGTGCGGCGCGCCTGGACGGTCAGTTCTTCCAGCCCATCGGTCACCGCGGCCCGCACCAGGTCGATCTGGTTCTGCGCCGTGGCGGGCAGCCGCGCGGCGCGCTGGTCGATCTCGGTCATCATCTCCTGCAGCGCGCTCAGCGAGGCCCGCGCCGCCGCCGCGCCGTCCTCCAGACGCTTGGCCGTAGCCGCGCCGGCCTGGTCCACCATCTCCGACGACTGCTCGACGAGCGCGCGGGCTTCGGACAGCCTGACCTCGAACACCTGGTTGGCCTTCTGCCCGGCGGAGACGGCGGCTTCGGAGAGCTGGTCCGCCTGATCGCGGGCGGTGGCTGCATGGCCGGCCGCCGCGGCGCGGGTCTCCTCGGCGGCCGCGGCGAGCGCTTCGATGGCGGCCTGCGCTTGCGCCTCCAGCTTGGTGCGCTGCTCGGCCGCGGCTTCGGAGATGGTTTCCAGGGACCGCAGGGTCGACTGGCCGAACAGCGTGCGCTCGGCTTCGGCGGCCTCGGTCAGCTCCCGGAACTGCTCCGCGGCGCCGGTCATCATGGCGCGGAGGCTCTCGCCGCCCTTGACCGCCCGGTCGCTGAGTTCGGTCGAGGAGATGCGGGCCTGGTCGATGAACTCCGAAAGCTTGGCGGCGTGGACCTCCGCGTGGTCGGCGAAGCCTTCGTGATCGGCCTTCAGCGCCTGGGCCAGCGTGATCAGCGCCGTGCGCTGTTCGGTGAGGCCGCCTTCCACCGCGCGCACCTGCTCGGCGACACCGGCGCCGGCGGTCTCCAAGCGGGCGATGTGGCGGGTGAGGTCTTCGCCGGCGGTGCGGGCCGCGTCGCTGGCTTCCCCGGCCGCGGCGGCGATGTCGGCGGCGCGGGCCGCGAGCGCAGCCTCCGCCTCGCGAAGCTGGGTTTCGGCGACCTCGGAGGCCTCGGCCACCATCCGCGCCTGCTGGGTGATGCTGTCGGCGACGCGGGAGGCCTGGGCGTCGAGGCTGTGGGCCAGCGCGCCCATCTCCGAGCGTTCGCGCCCCAGCGTGGTGGTGAGCTCCTGCGTCGTGCGGACCGAGGCGTCGGCGCCTTCAAGCAGCTTCTGGCTCTCGACGGCCAGGGCTTCGCGCAGCGCCAGCAGCGTCTCGCGCGCCTCGTCGGCCGCCACGCCGGCGCGGACGATCTCGTCGCGGACGCCCTGGGTGACCTGGCCGGCGCGCGCGGCGGCGAAGATCGCCGGGGCCAGCATCTCCTCGGCCATGGCCTTGGTCCGCCGGGATTCCGCCCCGAGCTTCTGGCCCTGGCGCACCATGTAGGCGGAGAAGAACACAAACACCCCGGGTCCGATCGCCAGCAGGCCGAACACCAGCATGGCGAAGCTGTCGTCGCGCAGCGGGGCGATGGCATGGCGATAGCCGAACGCAAACGCGATCGGGCCCAGCGCCCAGAGCGCGGACACGGCCAGCGCTATGAGATAGAGCGGCCAGGCCGGCGGCGGGCGAAAGGGATCGGGAGCCACGTCCTCGTAATCCTCTTCCGCCGCCTCCTGCGGCGCCGGCGTGCGGGACGAGGTGGCGGTCATCGAGTGGAAGCGCGGCGCCTCTGCCGGGCTCCAGGCTTGCGGATCCGCGGACGAGCGTTCCTCTGGCAGGGCCTCGGCCACGGGCGTGGGTTCGGCAAAGGCCGCGCGTGGCGCGGCGCCGAAATCCGCCGGCCGGGTCCGCTTTTTGATCCTCATGCGCCTCTTCCGTCGATGCCGCCCGGCTGCGACCCCCGCCATCGCCCCACTGCCTACGAAGGATTACCCGCGATGGGTCGCGACGCAAACAGCCGTGCGCGCGTCAGGCGCGATCAGAGGCGGTGTGTCGCGGGGTTCAGGCCTTGAGGGCCGTCGCCGGGTGGTGCGGCTGCCGGCAGGAGGTCAGCTTGACGGCGTGGTGCTGCTGCGGCGTGCGGGCGACCACGCGCTCGGCGGGCGGCGGCGCGGGACGCTCCACCTGAGCCGGCTCTATGGTGACGCCGAAATGCGACAGGGCGACGGCCGAGGAATGCACGACCACCGCAGCGACAATCTCGGTAAAGGTCGTCATCGCCGAACCCCGGCTGCGAAGCGATTCCGTCGAGCGGTGTTATACGGCAAGCCAAGCCATGGGGCGACAGCCTGCCGCGTGAATTTTGCGTAATGTTGCGCCGCCTTCAGGCGTCGCCCGCCGGCGCCTCGGGCGCATGCTTGCGCCGCCCCAGCAGGTATCGCACCGCCCAGACGATCAGCACGGCGACAATGATCCCGCCGGCGGCCATCAGCGTCCAGCGCCCGGCGTGATGGCCGTGGCCGAACACGTTGTGCACCGCCTCGCCGAAGACGAAGCCGGCCATCGTGAAGGCCGCCGCCCAGATCACCGCCCCCAGGATGTTGAGCACGGTGAAGCGCCAGGTCGGTATCTGCGAGACGCCGACGGCGATCGGGCTCGCGACCCGAAGGCCGAAGATGAAGCGGAAGGCGAGTATGTAGCTGATCGGGAACCGCTCGATGAAGCGCAGCGCCCGCGCGAAGGCGGGCTGCTCGGTCGCGCGGACCACCCAGCGGTGCGTCCGGAACCGCCGGCCGGCGACGAACAGCAGGTGGTCGACGAGCCCGGACCCCGCCGTGGCGCTGGCCAGCACCAGCCACAGCGGCACGATATGCTGGCGCGCCAGCAGGCCGCCGACGATCACCGCGGTCTGACCCTCGAACCCTGCGCCCAGGAAGATCCCGATCGGGCCGTACTGTCGCAGGAACTCTTCCATTGCCTCGCCGGCTGACCAAAAGAGCAGGGCTCATAGCACAGGCCATGCGCCGGTCAGCCGCCGATGCGGGAGAGCGACGTCAGGCCGCGAGACGGTCCTTGAAGCTTGCGCCCTCGTGGCCCAGCAGCCAGCGCTTGCGCGGCAGGCCGCCGCCATAGCCGGTGAGCGAGCCGTTGGTTCCAATCACCCGGTGGCAGGGCACGACCACGGCCACCGGGTTGGCCCCGTTCGCCAGCCCCACGGCGCGCACGGCGCTCGGCCGTCCGATCCGCTCGGCGAGGCCTGCATAGCTCAGCGTCTCACCAGCCGGGATACTGCAGAGCGCCTCCCAGACCTTCAACTGGAAGGTCGTGCCCGAGGCCTGCCACCGCACCGCCTCGAGGGCGCGCGAATCGCCCTGGAAATAGGCCTCGAAGGGGCCGCGCACCGCCGCCGGCGCCCTGCCCTCGGCGAGCTTCGCCTTGGGATAGTGGCGCGCGATCCAGGCCATCATCGCCGGCTCGTAGTCGGTCCAGTTGAAGGCGCGCAGCACCCCCTGCTCGTCGGCGACCAGCAGGGCCGTGCCGATCGGGGTGGCGAGCCGGTCGAGGGTCAGCGCTTCAGGCGGCGCGTTGGTGGTCGGCATCGGTCTTGCTCCTCTTGGCTTCGGCTGTCCTGGATGCGGCGGTCTTGGAGAGCTGGTCGGCGTCGGCCGCCCAGAGATGCTGCGCGGCATAGGCCCGCCAGGGCCGCCAAGCCTCGGCGCGGGCGAGCAGTTCGGCTGGCGTCGGCCGCGCCCCGGTCTCGTCCGCCATGCCGCGCAGGAGGCCGATGTCGGCCTGCGGGAAGGCGTCGGGCTCACGCAGCTCGCGCAGCGCGATGTACTGCGCCGTCCACTCGCCCACGCCCGGCAGGGCCTTCAGGGCGGCGATGGCGGTCTCGAGATCGGCGCGAGGCGTGAAGATCGCCGGGTCCGCCGCGACCGTCCGGGCCAGTGCCTCCAGCGCCGCGCCCCGCGCCTTGGGCATGCCCAGCGCCGCGATGTCCTGTCCGACCAGCCGCTCGGGCGTCGGGAAGGCGCGGGTCAGGCCGAGCGAGGCCGCGAAGGGGTCGTCGAGCCGCGCGCCATAGGCCTCCACCAGCTTGGCGGCGAGGCTGCGGGCGGCGGTGACGGTGATCTGCTGGCCGAGGATCGCGCGCACCGCGAGCTCGAAGCCGTCCCAGGCGCCAGGCGCCCGCAGGCCCGGCCGGGCGGCCACCAGCGGCGCCAGCGCCGGGTCCTGGCTGAGGTGGTCACCGATCAGGGCGGGATCGGCGGTCAGGTCGAACACTCGCCGGATGCGGGCGATCACCGCCGGCAGCGCCTGGACCTTCGGGAAGCGGATCTCCGCCACCAGGAAGTCGCCGGCCCCGGGTGAAACGGTCACTACCCCGAGCGCGCCGTCCACCGACAGCGTGCGGGCATAGCGCCGCGACGAGACCTGTTCCACGCCCGGGATCGCGCGCGCGCCCAGGAAGCCGATCATCGCCGCCCAGTCATACGGCGCGCGGTAGGGCAGCCTGACGGTGATGCCGCCGGCCGCGGCGCTGGCCTCTTCGGCGTGGCTGCGGCGTAGCGTGCCCGGCGGGCGGCCGAACAGCTGCTGGAAAGTTTCGTTGAACCGCCGCACGCTGCCGAAGCCGGAGGCCAGCGCAACTTCACCCATCGGCAGCAGGGTTTCCTGGATCAGCTGCTTGGCGAGCAGCACGCGGCGCGTCTGCGCCACCGCCACTGGCGAGGCGCCCAGGTGCTGGCGGAACAGCCGCCGCAGCTGGCGCTCGCCGACCCCCAGGCGCGAGGCGAGCGCATCGACGTCGCCGGCGTCCAGCGCGCCCGCCTCGATCAGCGCCAGCGCCCGCGAGACGGTGTTGGACGTGCCCCGCCAGGCGCCCAGGTCCGGCGAGGATTCCGGACGGCAGCGCAGGCAAGGCCGGTAGCCGGCCTCCTGGCAGGCCGCAGCGGTGGGATAGAAGGTCATGTTCCCCGCCTTCGGTGTCCTCGCCGGGCAGATCGGGCGGCAATAGATGCCCGTGGTCCGGACCGCGCCGAAGATGCGGCCGTCGAACCGCGGATCGCGGGTCAGGAAGGCGCGGCGGCAGGCTTCGAAATCCATGTCCATGCCGGCAAGATGGGGGCATGCCCTGCGCAAGTCTCGCGGTTTTCGGACATCAATCGACGATGTTTGCGCCGTTCGCCGGCTTTGCACGCTTTTGTCATCCTTTCAGGCTTTATTTTTGCGGGTGCGGAACGCCGCGCCCAGCCATTGTTCAGGTTCGGTACAGGGCGCGTAAGAAAGGCTTCCCCATTCGCGGCGGGGTTCGATGACGTTGTTGGCTTTGCTTATCATTGGGCTGGGGCTGGTGATCGCAGCGGGCGCATTGCTCGTGGCCGCGTCCAGGGCCGAGCTCAGGGCCCGCCGCAACCTCTATCGCGCGCTGGGCATCGGCGAAGAGGCGGTCGATCTGCTGATCGCCCGCAACGGCGACGTGCTCTCCGAACTCTCGCTCCTGCGCGCCCCCGAGGCCGAGCAGCCGGGCGAACCGGCTGCGCTTCCGGCCGAGCCCGACACGCCCCTGCGCCCGCAACCCGCCGCCCGCCTGGTTCGGCCTGGCGAGGCCCGGCAACCTGCGTCGCGGCGGCTACCCTCTTCGGGCCGTCACCGCCGCCTCTGACGACGTCTTCAGGCCGCCACGCTCTCGCTGAGACTCGAGTCCTCGAGCCAAGGCCGGCGCGCAAGCTGGTAGCAGTCCTCGAGCCGCTCCGCGGCCGCGGCCCAGGTGAGGCGATCGCGATGGCGAATAACCGAAGCCCGCATCGACCGCAGGAGCTCTGGCTGATCCATCAGCAGGGCTATGTGGCCTGCCAGCTCGTCAACGTCTCCGGCGCGATGTGTGAGGCCCGTGACCTTGTGCGTGCATCGCGCGCCTGAGGCGTCCGAAACCAGCGGTACGACGCCACAGCCCTGCGCTTCATAGGTGACCAGCGCGCTGCCTTCTTCGAAGGAGGGCAGTATGAGCGCATTGGCGGCCCGGAAGGCGGCGGCTGCATCCTCGGTGAAGCCATGCAGGGTCACCCCGGGGAGACTGAGATATGGCTCGATGATCCGCTCGTAGCCGTTGACGATCCGGCCATAGATCGAAAAGCGCGCCCGTCCCGGAGCGCCTGCCCTGCGCCATGCCTCCAAGGCGACATGCAGGCCCTTTCGGGGGCCGATCGTGCCGACGAACACAGCATGCAGCGGCCCGCGGCGCGGCGCCGCTCGCGGCGCGAACGCCTTCGGGTCGAAGCCGTAATGGTGCCGCAACATCTTTTCGCTCGAAAACCCGCGATCCGTGAACGTCTTCATCACATGGTCGGAGGGCGCCAGAACATGGGACGCGGCCGCGTATTCGGCCTCGTCACGCTTCAGGCGTCCCGGATTTCGCCGGTGCGAGTGCCCCTTCGGCAGAACCAGGCCAAGCTCGCCGCAAAGCCGCCCGACGACTTCGTAGGCGTCCGCCGTATGGGTGTTCGGCGCCTCCCTTAGCGAGGGAATGCCCAGGCTCAGCGCTGCGCGGGCCGTGTGGAGCGTCGCGCCCGGCCAGCAGTGCGCGACGTCATATGAAGTCGGACGGCTCTGAAGATGCTTTGCGACGCACCAGTCGTGGTAGGCCATCGCGCGATCCATACCCAGAATTCGATGGGGCACTCGGCGACCGCCAACGGCCATCGTTTCGATCGCCTTAGGCAAAGGCGGAGACGACCGGTGTATGCTCGTCGCCATAACAGTAACGTCGTGGCCCCGGTCCAGCAATCCAAGCACCTGATGGATCGCGGTCGTGCCTATGCCCGGCGCACCGATACCATGCGGAAAACTGTACAGTACTCGCATCTTGGCCATGCGCCCCATCACAACCCGCAGCCGACCGCAGCCTCAGGCGAGGGACGCCCAAGGCCCAGGTTGTTTCGAAGCGGAATACCCCCCGGTAGCCTATAAGAAATCTATAATAGGGCATTTACCCCTAACAAGCGGTTTCCCCCATGCCGTGAAGCGCCGCGCGATTCCCTCAAGGGTTGGCAGCCAGGCCTGGGCGTCCGATGAGGCGCCCACTGCGGTTTCGGCTTCAGGATTAACGGCTTGCTCAGCCGCGCCCGTCATTCTCCGGCGGTAGTAGAGTTGAGGCGAAGCGAAGATGCCGTACGACGCTGGCGCCGCGGGGGCCGAGAGCGAGAAATCCGGAGCTGACCGGCGCGGTCCCCTGCGCCCCTCGCGTCTGGCGAGCGCCCGCTCGCGCCTCAGCGGCGGAGCGCTGGCCAGATCGGTGCAGATCAGCGACCTGGCGCTCCTCGCTGGCATCTTCTTCGTCAAGTCGTTCGGCGGCGCCCTAGGCAGCTCGACCGCCCTGGTGCTGGCCGCCTCGGCGCTGGTGGCGGGCACGTTGGTCAGCTTCGAGGCCTACCAGCTAAGCGCCCGCGAGCGCCTCTATCATCACATCTACAAGGTCATCGGCGCGGTGGGCGGCTCGGGCCTGATGATGCTGACCTTCGCCTCGCTGACCGCGCCGGCGGCCAAGGCCGCGAACATCCTGCATATCGTCGACTGGTGCCTGATCGCCGTCGCCCTGCTCTGCGCCTCGCACCTCGGCTGGTTCCTCTACGTCCGCCGCCTGCGCCGCCAAGGCCTGCTGACCCCCAACCTGATGATCGTCGGGGCGACGCCCGCGGCCCAGCGCCTGGTGACCGCGGCGCTCTCCAACCGCGACGTGAACATCCTCGGCTTTTTCGACGATCGCGGGGAGCGCGCGCCCAGGCACATCTTCGGCGTGCCGGTGCTTGGCCGGACCGCCGACGTGAAGAGCCACCGGCTGCTGCCTTACGTGGACCGCATCGTCGTGGCGGTGCCGTCCGGCGCCACGGCGCGCATCGCCCAGCTCATCGCAGAGCTTGCGCCCTGCCCAAACGACATCAGCCTGCTGATGGACGGCTTCGACCCGGCCACCGAACAGGCGGCCCACGATCGGCTGCTGGACATGCCGCTGGCCCACCTCTCCGGCGTACGCCGCGGCGCACTGCAGGGCGCGGTGAAGCGCGTGATCGACGTGGTCTTCAGCATGGCCGCCATCGTCCTGCTCGCCCCGGCGCTCACCGCCATCGCGGTCGCCATCCGCCTCGACAGCCCGGGGCCCGTGCTCTTCAAGCAGCGCCGGCACGGCTACATGAACGAGGAAGTGCTGGTCTGGAAGTTCCGCTCCATGCGCGCGGAGACCGCCGACCACACCGCCGCCCGCCAGGTGAGCGCCAACGACGACCGGATCACCCGCGTGGGCCGCTTCCTGCGCCGCACCAGCCTCGATGAATTGCCGCAGTTGTGGAACGTCATCCGCGGCGAGATGTCGCTCGTCGGGCCGCGCCCCCACGCCATCGGCATGCTGACCGACGGCGCGGAGGCTTCGAAGCTTGTGGAGACCTACGCCCACCGCCATCGGATGAAGCCCGGCCTCACAGGCTGGGCCGCGGTCAATGGCTCGCGCGGGC
Source organism: Phenylobacterium sp. (assembly GCF_028290885.1). Classification (GTDB taxonomy): domain Bacteria; phylum Pseudomonadota; class Alphaproteobacteria; order Caulobacterales; family Caulobacteraceae; genus Phenylobacterium. The sequence goes on along the minus strand of NZ_JAQGIZ010000207.1, from coordinate 5,247 downwards.
CGGTCGACACCCCCGAGGCGGTGCGCCGGCGCGTGTCCCTGGACCTGGAATATGTAGAGCGCCAGTCGGTCTGGCTGGACCTAGCGATCATGGCGCGAACCCTGCCGTGCGTGCTGGGCGACACCCAGTCTGTGCGCTAGCGCGGTCTGCGGCATGTTGGACGCAGTGTCCGCCGGAACGGCCCCGCCCCGCGCAAGCCCGTTGACGCTGGACGCGGCGCGCCCGATGGATTCGCCGCGGATCGGGCCGCGCCGCGTCCGGGGGGCTCTGCAATCGACCAGCTGCCGGAACCTTCGCCCTTGACCGAACTCGCCACCCCTTCCTCCGGCTCCCGCGCCCGGATGGCCGGCGCCCTGCGCCAGGTGATGAACCTGCGCCGGTCGGAACAGGCCGGGAAGGCCTTGCGTGGAGGCGCATGGTCGATCGCCGGCTACGGGGTGCAGACGGCGCTGAGATTCGTCTCGCGGATCGTCCTGGCCAAGCTGCTGCTGAACGCCGCCCCGCTGGGCACGGTGGCGGTCATCACCACGATCCTGATGGGCCTGGAGATGATCTCCGACCTGGGCATCGGGGTGAACATCGTGCAGCACCGGGACGGCGCGGACCCCCGGTTCCTCGGCACCGCCTTCTCCGTCCAGGCGATGCGCAGCGGCGCGCTCTATCTGCTGGCCGCCGCCATGGCCTTCCCGATCTCCTGGATCTATCGGGACCCGCAGCTCGCGCCATTGCTGCTGTTCGGCGCCATGTCCGTGCTGCTTCGCGGGTTCGCCAACCCCGGCCTGTCGGTGATGACCCGCCGGGTCGACCTTCGCCTGCCGACCATGGTGACCGTAGTCTCCGAAGTGGTCGGGTTCGTCGTCACTGTTGTCTGGGCGTTCAAGCAGCCCTCCGCCTGGGCGCTGGTGGCGGGCACCGTCGCAACCTCGGCGGCCTACGCCGTCGCCTCGCAATTCGCCGGCCCGCGCGTGAAGTTCGCCTGGGACGGGGCCGTCGCCAAAGGGATCGTCCAGTTCGGCGGCTGGATTATCCTTTCGACCGGCACCTATTTCCTCTCCAGCCGGGGCGAAGTCCTGATGCTGAAGGGCTCGGTCCCGGACATCGAGTTCGGCTGCTTCGCCTTCGCCTCGATGCTGGTCACCACGCCGTTGAGCGCCATCACGCAACTCGGCTCCCAGGTACTGCTGCCGATGATGGCCGGCTGGATCCGCGAGGACGCGTCCGTCGCGCGGCGTCAGTTCCGCCACGTGAAGTGGATGTTCACCGGCCTGGCGGTCTGCGTCGCCTGGGGCGCGATCCTGCTCGGGCCGCCGCTCGTCGCCCTGCTGCACCTCAACAAGTCCTACGCGGCGCTTGGCTGGATGGTGCAGTTCCTGGGCTTCCGGGCTGCGGTGGATGTCTTCGCCATGCCGGTCGGCAGCACGCTGCTGGCCTCGGGCGCGTCGCGCTACTCGGCGTTCGCCAACGTGGTCCGCCTGGTCGTGCTGATCGTGGGCCTCTTGCTCACCGTGCACACCTGGGGCCTGCACGGCGCCATCTGGGTCCTCGTGGGAGCGCCGATGCTGGCCTATTTCTCACTCCTGCCGGGCTTGCGGCGACACATGTCTGGAACTCTCGGCGTCGAGATCGCCACGGTCCTCATCTTCGTCTCCAGCGTGGCCGTGGCGGCCGGATTGGCCGCGGTGATCGGCGGGGCCTGGAACGCAGCCGGCCTGCTATGAGCGCCCGGACACCGCCCAGCCCCGCCGCGCGCGACGCCGTCGACATCACGGTGATCATCTGCACCCGCAATCGGGCTTTGCAGTTGAGCGGTGGCCTGACCTCGGTGGCGAACCTGAGGCCGCCGAAGGAGCTTCGCTGGGAGGTTCTGGTGGTCGACAACGGCAGCTCCGACAACACGGCCGAGGTGGCCGCGTCATTCGAGGACCGCTTGCCGATCCGTATAGTGCGGGAAGAGGCTGCAGGCCTCTCGCACGCCCGCAACCTGGGGGTCGCCGAGGCGGCGGGGACCTATATCTGTTGGACTGACGACGACGTCCTTGTCGATCCGAACTGGCTTGCCGCCTATGCCGCAGCGTTCGCGCGACATCCTGAAGCCGCCGTCTTTGGCGGCGAGATCATTCCGGTGCTGCAACCGCCGACGCCGAAGTGGTTCAGCAGGCTCGCCGACCAGTGGCCGCTCACGACCTTGCTGGCGAAACGCAACTACGGGGACAAGGCCATCCCTCTGGACTTCGACCGGGGAGTCATTCCTTGGGGCGCCAACTTCGCTGTGCGAACGGCCGAGCAGCGCCGGGTACTCTACGAGCCGGCGCTCGGCGTATCGCCCTTGCAGCGCCGCGTGGGCGAGGAGGCCGAGGTGATGTTCCAGATCATGAAGGCCGGCGCCGTCGGTTGGTGGACGCCCGAGGCCAAGGTGCGGCACATCATACCCGTGAAGCGCCAGACCCTGAGATATGTCTACGAATTCTATCTGTCGTGCGGTGAGACCGCCGCCTACATGGAGCGCGTCTGGCCGGGCGCGCACCACATGGCGAGCAGCAAGCGCGAGATGGACAGAGTGACCGGCAGCGTCTTCAGCCTCTATGCCCGCGCCGCGGTGAGCGGCCTGCTGTTCGCCGCCACGTGGCTCCTCGGCGCGACCCGGCGCAGCCTGCAGTTTCTGACGCGGACGGCGATCCACATCGGCGCGGCGCGGATCGCCGCGGCCCCGAGCCCCGAGCAGAGCCTCTCGGCCGTCGATCCGGAAACCGCCGGCCTATAGCGACTAATCCCCGCGCAACGGCGCCAGCCGGCTCGCCTCGACCAGTTCCAGGACCGCCGCGGCGACCGCGTCGGGGCGTTCGTTCATCATCAGGTGCCCTGACTTCACCAACCGCTGCGAGCCGTGGGTGAACTGCGCGGCGAGTTCGCGGTGCACACCTTCCCACACGCGGTCGCCGGGGTCGTCCGCGGGCGCCGGTTCGCCGGTCCGCGACGCGGTCAGCACGATGGTCGGCACGTCGCGGATCAGCTCGCCCAGCCGTGCGCGCTGGTCGGAGGTCTCGGTGAACAGCGTGTCGAGCTCGGACAGCTGGGTGCGCCAGAGCGAGGGACGCAGCCCCTCGGCGCGCACCTCGGTGCTGGCGGTGATCGGCACGCATTCGGCGAAGGCCGAATTTGTCACCGCCGCGCCGCCGGCCTCGGTCGCGGCCAGGCAGCGCTCGACCCGACGGCGGATCGGCTCCAGGCTGCCGGCGCCCGACCCAAAGATCGCGGCCATCCGCTTGTCCTGGTAGGTCACCGAGGGATCGATGAGGACCAGGCCCACGACCTCTTTGCGGCGGCGGCCTGCGAAGAGCTGGCCGTAGAGGGCGCCGGCCGAGTGCCCGACGACGATGTAGGGACCACGCAAGCCCGCCGCGCGCAGGGCATAGTCGAGGTCCCTGGCGATCGCCACGCCGTGCCGCGGCAACGGGCCCGGATCGCTGAAGCCATAGCCGGCGCGGTCATAGGAGCAGACCCGCGTCCTGGCCGCGATCATCGGCTGCAGTTTCGGCCACCCGATCGAGCCGCCGCCGAAGCCGGACTCCAGCAGGACCAGTGGCGATCCGTGGCCCATGCAGCGCAGGTTGAGGCGGCGATGGTCGGGCAGGACGACCAGCCGGCCGGGCCGATCGTAGGTCTCCATGGGGATCGGGCGGGTGTCCAGGGCGCTGGCGGCATGGAGGGCCGGCAGGGCGGGAAGGGCCGCGGCGACGCCGGCCGCGACCGCCGCCGCTATCGTCGGGCGCCGGGGGCATGTCACCCGCCGCGCCCTAGGCGGCGGCGAGGCGCGCCGCGTCGGCTTCCCGGATCAGGGCGACGGTGTTCTCGATATTCCGCCGGCTCGAGGCGCCGAACAGGATCGATTCCACATAAGGCTCGTTGGTCACCCACTCGATGGCCTCCCGTGGCGGCAGGGCGCCGGACGCCAGCACCGACATCGCGATCACCCGCGCCGGGTGGCGTGCGGTGGCCTCGCGGTAGGCCTCGATGCCGCCCGACATCCGGAAGGCGATCTTATTCACATTCGCGCAGACAATGGGATTCTCCACGCCCACCGAACCCAGCGCCGGAACCAGCATCGGCAGGTTCATGGTGAAGAACCCGGGCTCGGCCTTGTAGCGCTTGCGCACATGGTCGGCGAACACCCGGAAGGCGTCGTAGTAGCCGAGCCCCAGGACCAGGTCGGTGACCACGTTCTGCAGGAAGATGATCGGAGTGTCCAAGCCCTCGAACGCCTTCATTTCGGCATCCACCAGCAAGGTGATCATGCCTTCGACGTCGCGCTTCAGCAGCGCCTTGCCGCCGCGCATGACGGTGTCGAGCACGCCGTCGCTGGGCAGGAATCGCTTCAGCGCCTCGAACGGGCCGAGCTCGGTCACCGCGTTGGCGTACTTATGGGCATAGGGCATGCCCGGGTAGAAGCGCAGGCCGGCCCACTTCTTGGGCTCCTTCCGGATGATCTCGGTCACCTCGATCATCCGCTCGTGGGTGGTGCACATGAAGCCGTGCACGCCCGCGGAGTAGGCCGCATGGAGCACCTCCACGATGGCGTTGATGTCCTGGAAGCGCATCAGCTGCTGGCGCGCCTTTTCCTCGGACATGTGGTTGACGCCGAAGAACTGATTGTCGCCGAAAAAGATGCGGTCCATCGCCTGGCTGCTCACTGTTGGGTCGGACGCGCGGTGAGGTAGTGCGCGACCTTTTCGATCATCGGTTGCGGTGCGAACCGCGAAATTCCCGCGGACGGCGCCAGCGGCTCGCGCAGCAGCCGACTCATCGCCGCCTGCAGGGCTTGAGTGTCGTCCACGATCAGCAGGCCCTCGGTGTCGCGGAACCGCGCCGCCGTATGGAGTTGGTGGTCGGTGGTGTGCTCGCGCAGCGCGGCCAGCCTCGGCAGCATCAGCAGCTGCTTGCGGGCCTCGAGGCTTTGCAGGATCGAGCCCATGCCGACATGGGCCACGAACAGGTCGCACTTCTCGAGCCGCCGGCGATATTCGGTGTGCGGCATCATCCGTACGAAGGGCGCGTGCCTGGGCTCGTACTCGCCGCCGCCGATCTGGATGAACACCGGCTCGGCCGGGTTGGCGGCGGCCCATTCGTCCACCGCCCGCACCAGGCGGTCGAATGGCAACATGGAGCCCACGGAGGCGAAGATCATATGACCGCGCCCCAGCAGCCGACCTTCTCACGCTCCGCGACCTCGGGCCATTGGGAGACCACGCA
>NZ_JAQGIZ010000202.1 GCF_028290885.1 Phenylobacterium sp. | reverse complement strand
GGCTCCTTCACCGCGGCGATCAGCAGCACCAGGGCGGCGATCAGCACGCCGATGGAGATGCCGAACACCAGGTCGTAGCCGAACAGGTCGGCGATCTTGCCGCCCATCAGCGGGCCGAGGGTGGCGGTGATGCTCTCGGCGGTGGCGCTGACGGCGATCCGCATCGGCAATTCGTCGCGGTCGCCGAACTCCAGGATCATGGTCTGGGCGGCCATCATGTAGCCGGACTGCGCTGCGCCGAGGCCGAAGAAGGCCAGGAAGATCGCCCAGCTGTCGTGGACCTGGATCAGCAGGATGGTCGAGGCGATCCAAGTGACGATCGAGAACAGCAGCACCAGCCGGAAGCCGCTCTTGTCGCCCAGATAGCCCCAGACCAGGTTGGAGAGGGTGTCCGCGCCCAGGTAGGCGAGCGACAGCGCGCCCAGCATCATCCCCGTCATGTGGATCGAGGCCGAGACGTAGAGGATGTAGAAGGGGGTTGCGATCCGCGCCGAGGTGGCGAGCATCTGCACCAGCAGGAAGTAGGCGTAGGCGCGGTCCTCGGTGATCAGCCGCGGGAATTCGCGCAGCCGGTCGCGGAAGCGGCCCTGCGTGCGGGTGGTCGGCGGCTCGGGCTCCTTCAGCAGGAACTGCAGCGCCCACAGGCCCATCGAGGTCAGGATGAAGGCGAAGACGAAGGTCGTGCCGTAGCCGTTGCCGAACAGGTTCGGGCCGATGAAGTAGCGGCCGGCGAAATAGGCCAGGACTGCGGCGATCAGTCCGCCGGTGGCGTTGCGCCAGGCCTGCAGGCGACCGCGGCGGCTGATCGGGATCACCTTGGCCATGAGCAGGCTGAAGACCACCCGCTGCGCGCCCATGAAGATGCCGAACATCAGCATGAAGCCGAGGATCGAGGCCACCAGCGCATTGCCCTTCAGCAGCCAGCCGGACAGCGCGATGCCGAGCACCGCCGTGCGCGCCAGCCCGCCCATCCACAGGGCCGCCGGCATCACCTTGGTGCGGTGCTCGATCTTGCTCGCCCCGAAGATCGGCGAGATCACCCCGCCCACCTGCTGCAACGCCAGCCCCAGCCCCACGATGGCGTTGGAGCCGGAGATCATGTGCAGGTAGGCCGGCAGGAAGGTCGGCGCGTTGACCAGCCGGAAGCCGGTCATCCCCAGCATGCCGTGCAGGTAGTTGCCGAGGTAGTTGCGTCTCAGATTGTCCCAGACGAACTTCTCGTACTGCGCCTCGCGTACGGCGAGATCGGTCTCGCCGGCAGCCGCGTCGGTGGATTCAATCTTGGCGTCCAAATGCGTCCAGGCCGCGCGCGTGCCGGCTTGTCCGGCCGCGCCCGGCGCCCTCCGGCAACGGATAAAATCAATTCTCCGGGTCTAACAGAATCGCGGCCCCCGCGGAAAGCGCGGATCGGCAGCGGACGTCAGGGGTTGCGCGCGGTGACGATCCAGGTGGCGGAGTCCATCGTCACCTTACCGTCCACCAGATGGGCCGTGAGCGCCGCGCGGACGTCGGCCTCGATCACTTCCCGCGCCTCGGGGTTGTCGCGCAGCAACGCCCCGAGCGGGCCAACTCGCAGGGCCATTCGGAAGGAGGCGGCCGGCGCGTTGCTGATCTTCTGGTCGTGCGCGCGGACCTCGACATCGGAAAAGCCCGCGGCGGTGAGCAGGCCGCGCAATCGCTCGCCGTCTGCGAAGGCGAAGGGGCCGGGCGCATCGGGTTCCGGCGGCGGGCGCGGCGGCAGATGCTTGAGGCCGGCGCTCAGCGGCACGGTCATCCAGGGGTTCTCCTGCATGCCGCGCCAGCACAGGAAGGCGATGCGGCCGCCGGGCTTCAGGGCCCTGCGGATGTTGGCGAAGGCCGCGGTGGGATCGGCGAAGAACATCACGCCGAAGCGGGAGAAGGCCGCGTCGGCGGCGCCGGGATCGAACGCGCAGACCTGGGCGTCGGCCTCCAGGAATCGGACCGCGCCGGCGCCGGCCGCCTCAGCCTTGCGCCGCGCGACCGCCAGCATAGGCTCGGAGATGTCCACGCCAAGCACGCGGCCCTGCGCGCCGACCGCCTCGGCCAGGGCCAGGACGGTCTGCCCGCACCCGCAGCCGATGTCGATGATCCGCTCCCCGGCCTGGGGCGCCAGCGCGGCGATGGCGGCGGCGCCCAACGGCGCGATCTGCCGGTCGAGGTCGTCGTTCAGCTCGACCCAGGTGGGGCCGGCCGACTCGGTCCAGTAGGTGGCCTGGTCGAGATTGGGAGACAGCTCTTCCATGGCCGGAGGGGACCACGAAACAGCGGCCTGGCAAAGCGGTCGCCGCGGTCAGGCCTCGAGCCTGCTGAACGGCCCCCGCCTAGACTGAATCGACATTCAATCGCCCGGCCACGCTCCCCTCCCCGCAAGGGGGAGAGGGCTTTTGAGGGGCTAGCCCCGAGCTCCACTAAACGCCGATCGGTCCTAATGCCCCGGGCGAGGCTCGACGCGGCGCGGAGGGCGCGAGGGGGCGGCGGCTTTGGGGTTCGGCTTGCAGCCGTGCTGTGGCGTGGGCGCGGATTTCAGGAAGCCGGAGTCAGTACGGTCCTGCTGCTGGAAGCCCTGCGTCATGGAGGCGTCTCCCGGATGGTTTTGCTTCGGCCCCGCCTTCGCAATCTGACTCAGGCGGCGGCCGGAAGCGACTGGGCGGGGCGCACGTCTACGTGAACCGTCAGATTGGACTGGCCGCCGTCGCCATAGATCGCGCCGGAGACCGGGGCGGCCTCGACCGGCGTGCGGGTCATCGCCACTGGGATCAGGTCGGGGCTCTCGGCCAGCGCATTGGTGGGGTCGAACTCGGTCCAGCCCAGCTCGGGCAGGAAGACCTCGCACCAGGCGTGGGTCGCGCCCGCGCCGCGGACGGTGGCCCCCGCGCCCGGCGAGTAGAGATAGCCGGTAACGAAGCGGGCGGCATAGCCCAGCCGCCGCAGCGACTCGACCATCAGCCAGGCGAAGTCGCGGCAGGCGCCGGACCCCACGCTGACGGTGTGGCTGGGCTCCTGGGCGTGGCCGGTGTCGCGGGCGATGTACTGGAAATCGGCATGGATCGTTCGATTGAGCCTGAGCAGGAAGTCGAGCGCCGGCTCGCGTGTGCTGCCCACCTGGTTGCGCAGCCAGGCCAGCAGGTGGCCGTCGGCGTCGTCGCTGACCGGATCGATGAACGGCGCCAGCACCGCCCGATCGGACGGCGCGTAGACGATCGGCGTCACGGTCTGCGGGTCGGCGATGTCACGGCGGAGCAGCGGGGCGGGGAAGCGCTCGATGGTGAGCTCGCTGACGATCGACAGGATCCGGCTCTCCCCGTCCGGGGTGAAGCTGCAGACCGAGTTGGCCATGGCGTCGTAGAGCCAGTGGGTCTCGCCCGGCGGAGAGAGCGTCAGGTGGGCGTCCACCACGCGCGTCGCGTGGCTGTCGCGCGGCCGCATCAGCAGGCGATGCGCGGCGAACCGCACCGGACGCTCATAGGTGTAGAGCGTCTCATGGCGGATGGAGAGGCGGGCCATGGTCTCGGAACAGGTGGTGGCGCGGTCGGTTCCGCGCAATCTCAGGCCAGCGCCGGCTCCGCCCACGCAAACGCCGGATAGAACCGCGCCATGATCCGGTCGTGGTAGGCCACGAGGTTGGGGAACCTCAGCAGGGCGTCCCGCACCGGCGTGTCGAAATGCGGCGTCGCCACCGCCGCCAGCCCTGCGAACAGGGTCGCGTCCGCCCCGCACATCGCCGCGCCGGACAGATAGGGCTCATCGCCGATCAGCTCCGAAAGCGCGGCGAAGGAACGGCCGGCGAGGTCGGCGACTTCGGCGAGGGAATGGCGGCCAAAGCCCTGGCCGTGCAGGTTCTCCAGCACCCGCGCCCGGCCCGCCTCGACCACCTCAGGCGGCGCGCCGCCGAAGAAGATCGCCGGGCCCTTGTCGAAGTTCTCGCGTACGCCCCAGCGGGCGTAGATGGTCGCCCAATAGAGGTGGTCCTCCACCACCCGCTCGGCGGTCCAGGCAATGGCGCGCTGCCGGGGCGAAAGGTCGGCGTCGAGGTCGACGCCGTATCTCCGTTCCAGATGCTCGCGGATGAAGGTGGAGTCGCCGATCAGGACGCCTTGGTCCTCAATGTACGGCAGTTTGCCCTTGGGCGCTTCCGGCGGGCGGGACTTTCGCGTGGTGAAGGGCAGGCCCGACATCTTGAGCTGCACCTCGGTCTTCATGACGAAGGGGCTCGGGTCCGGCAGGCCCCAGAGGGAGCCGATGGTGTAGAGGGTGATCATGGTGGCGCTCCGTGCTGGGGAGGGCCGCATGGTCGCCTGGGCGTGCTGTCAGCGTCCTGTCAGCAGGGTGCGGCGAGGCTAGACAGAACAAAAAGAGAACATTAGAACTGGGGGATGACCATCCCCGACCTCCAGGCCGAGCCGCAGGCGATCGTCAGGCTCGCCTCCGAGACCGATTTCCCGGGCTGGCGGGAGGCGGCGCGGCGGCTGCGCGCTCGCCACGTGGCGCCGGAGGCGGTGATCTGGACGGTGGACGGGGCGGGGAACCTCCTCGACGCTGCGGGTGACACGGGGGCGCCCTCTACCTTCACCGTGCCGCGGGCGTTCGTGGAACTGGCGGGGACGGTGATCCGGCACCGGTCGGACGAGCGGTTCGCGCTGCTCTACCGGATCCTGTGCCGGCTGGAGCGCGAGACTGGGCTACTGGCGGTCAAGGCCGATCCGGACGTGCGCAAGGCCCATGGTTTCGCCCGGGCGGTCGCCCAGGCGGAGCATCAGATGAAGGCCTTCACCGACTTTAAGCGGTTCGCGGGCGCCGACGGAGGAGAGGTGCAGGTGGCCTGGTTCGAGCCGGCGCATCGGGTGACCGAGGCCGCCGCGGCGTTCTTTGTGCGGCGCTTCGCCAACCGGCGGTTCTCCGTCCTGACGCCGGACGTCTGCGCCCACTGGGACACCCGCGAGCTCAGCTTCACGCCGGGCGCCGATCCGGCCGATGCGCCCCGCGAGGACGGCCTGGAGGACTACTGGCGCAGCTATTGCGCCGCAGGCTTCCGTCCGGGCCAGCCGGCGCGCGATCGGCGGAACCCGCCCGAGGCCCGGCCCATTCCGCAGCAGATCGCTCACGCGGAGGCTCCCAGCCCAGCCATGGTCGGCCGGACCCCATCTGCACCCTCGCCGCGCGCGCCTCCTTCCGGCAGACTCGTGCGCGCCGCCCAGCGGGCCAGCCGCGACGCGTCCTACGACGGCCAGGCGGTGACCACGCTCGAGGAGGTGCACGCCGGCGTGCAGATGTGCCGCCGCTGCGACCTCTACCGCGACGCGACGCAAGGGGTCTCCGGCGAGGGCCCGGCGCGAGCCAGGATGATGCTGGTGGGCGAACAGCCCGGCGACCAGGAAGACCTCGCCGGCCGTCCCTTCGTCGGCCCCGCCGGCCAGATGCTCGACAAGGCGCTGGCCGCTGCAGGCGTCCCCCGCGACCAGACCTACGTGACCAACGCGGTGAAGCACTTCAAGCACGAGCTGCGCGGCAAGAAGCGCATCCACAAGACCCCAAACGCCGGCGAGGTGACCGCCTGCCGCTGGTGGCTGGAGAACGAACGGCGGATCGTGCGGCCGCGGGTGATCGTGAGCCTGGGCGCGACCGCGGCGCTGTCGGTGTTCGGCAAGCCGCTGGCGATCGGCAAGATGCGCCAGCAGGCGCTGCAGCTCCCCGACCAGGCGCAGGGTGTGGTGACCTATCACCCGTCCTACCTGCTGCGGTTGCCCGACGCCGACGCCAAGGCCAAGGCCTATGCGCTGTTCGTCGAGGATCTGAAGTTCGCCTGGAGCCTGGCGGCCTGATTGCCTCTCTGTCCGCCTTCGCCTAACGGAGGATGGTCGCGGTGACGAGCGACGCGGGGAGTTCGAAATGGCGTCGCTGAAGGATCTCCTGCGTCCCGGCCGCCCCGCCAAGCCGGCGCCGGACTGGGCCAGGCCGCTGTTCGCCGCCGAGCTCGCCCCGCATCTGCGGCGCAAGGACGGCGAGGTGCTGGTCTGGACGATCGAGGACCGCGCCTCGAAAGCGGCGATCACCGACCAGTTCAAGGCCAACGCCGAGGAATACCACCGCCGCTACGCCGCCAGCGACCACTTCGAGCGGCTGTTCCGCCAGGGGCTGGAGGCGACGGGCGTCGCGGTCGCCGAGGCCCCGCTGATCCTCGACCTCGGCAGTGGCTCGGGGGTGAACTCCATCGTGCCCTGCCGCCGCCTGTTCCCCGGCGCACGGATGGTGGCGACCGACCTTTCCGCCGAGCTGCTGGCCATGCTGGCCGCCTACGCCCTCGACAACGCCGCCGCCGACGCGGTGGTCTGCGTCAAGATGGACGCCATGAGCGAGCGGGTGACGCCGGGCGGCTTCGACCTCGTCACCGGCGCTTCGATCCTGCACCATCTGGAGAGCCCGGAGCGGGGGCTGAACGCAGCGGCGCGGGCCCTGAAGCCGGGCGGCCACGCCATCTTCTTCGAGCCGTTCAACGGCTGGGCGATCATGCGCCTGGCGTTCGAGCGGATCCTCGCCGAGGCGGAACTGCGCGGCGATCCGCTGGACCCGGCGGCCGACGCCGTCCTGCGCTCGACCATCCGCGACGTGGCCGAGCGCAGCGACCCCGACACCACGACCTCCTGGTTCCGCAACCTCGACGACAAGTGGCTGTTCTCCCGCAGCCGGGTATCGGCCTCGGCCAAGGCGGCAGGTTTCGAGACCGTGCGGTTCGTGCCGCACCGCGGGCATCCGACGCTCTACAAGGACATGACCGCCGTGCAGATGCGGCTGTCGACCGGCCGCGCCGACGTGGTCTTGCCGGATTGGGCCAACGCCATCATCGACAGCTTCGACGCAGCCCTGACCCACGACGCCAAGCGCGAGCTGATGATGGAAGGCACGATCCTGCTGACCAAGGCCGCCTGAGCGCCGGGACCCGCCTAGGGCGCTAGGAAGCCCGCCTCGGCGAAGTCCAGCATGCGGCCGAGCAGGGCGGCGACGTCGCCCTCGCGGGTCAGGCCGCCGGACAGGTGGTGCAGCCGGTCGAACTCCACGAAGCGGTTGTTGTGCACCATGCCCAGCACGAAATGCAGCCGCCAGTAGACGCTCTCCGGCGGCAGGTCGGGCCGCGCGGCCTTCAGCGCCTCGGCGAAGCGCGCCAGGTGGGAGACGTCGTTCTGCAGGGCGTCGCGCATCTCCGCGGTGCCTTCCGAGCGGGCGCGGATGATGAACTGCACGCTGATCCGCCGGTCGTTGGCGGGGTCGGCCCAGCGCAGCGGCGGGGCGAACAGCGCCTCGAGGATGTCGCGCACCGGCGGCTTGCCGCCGTGGCGGTCGTTGGCCTCGTGCAGCATGCGGGCGCGTTCGCGGTTCAGCTCGCCGGTCCGCCGGCGGAAGATCTCGAACAGCAGGGCGTCCTTGGAGCCGAAATGGTAGTTCACCGACGCCAGGTTGACGCCCGCCTCTGCGGTGATGTCGCGCACTGAGACGTTCTGGAACCCGTGCAGGGCGAACAGCCGCTCGGCCGCGCCGAACACCGCGGCCTTGGTGGCGGCATGGGTCTCTTCGTCGTCGGGGCTCTCAACCACCCCGTTCGTGAGGTTGTCGCTCATGGGCCCCGCCTAGCGGGCGAGCTCCTTCATGGCCTTCTCCAGACCGGCCAGGGTCAGCGGGTACATGCGCTCGCCCACCAGCTGTTTGATGACGCCGACCGAAGGGGTGTAGTCCCAGTGCCGCTCGGCGGTGGGGTTCAGCCAGATCATGTGCTCGTAGATGTTGGCCACCCGGTCGAGCCACACGGCGCCGGCCTCCTCGTTCCAGTGCTCCACCGAGCCGCCCGGATAGGTGACCTCGTAGGGGCTCATCGTCGCGTCGCCCACGAATATGACTTTGTAGTCGTGCGGGAACTTGTGGAGCACGTCCCAGGTGTTGATCTTCTCGGCGTGCCGGCGCCGGTTGTCCTTCCACACGCTTTCGTAGAGGCAGTTGTGGAAGTAGTAGAACTCCATGTTCTTGAACTCGGAGCGGGCGGCGGAAAACAGCTCCTCGCAGACCTTGATGTGGCTGTCCATCGAGCCGCCGATGTCGAAGAAGATCAGCACGCTGTTCTTGTTGCGGCGCTCAGGGCGCATCTGGATGTCGAGGTAGCCCTTCTCGGCGGTGCCCTTGATGGTGCCGTTCATGTCGAGCTCGTCGGGCGAGCCGTCGCGGACCCATTTGCGCAGGCGGCGCAGCGCGACCTTGATGTTGCGGGTGCCGAGCTCGACCTGGTCGTCGAGGTTCTTGTACTCGCGCTTGTCCCAGACCTTGATCGCCCGGCCGTGGCGGCCCTTGTCCTGGCCGATGCGGATGCCTTCGGGGTGATAGCCGTCGGCTCCGAAGGGTGACGTGCCGCCGGTCCCGATGGCCTTGTCGCCCTTCTCGTGGCGCTCCTTCTGCTCCTTGATGCGCTCGGCCAGCATCTCCATCAGCTTGTCGAAGCCGCCCATGGCCTCGATCTGGGCCTTCTCCTCCTCGGTGAGGAACTGGTCGGAGAGTTTCTTCAGCCACTCGGCGGGGATGTCGGCGGTGACGTCGTCGCCCATCCGCTCCAGGCCCTTGAAGACGTGGGAGAACACTTGGTCGAACTTGTCGATGTTCTTCTCGTCTTTCACGAGAGCCGCGCGCGACAGGTAGTAGAAGTTCTCGACCGAGCGGTCGATGACCCGCTTGTCGAGCCCCTCCATGAGCATCAGGTATTCCTTCAGCGTCACCGGCACCTTGGCCTGGCGAAGCTCGGTGAAGAAACGCATGAACATGGGTGGTCTCGTGCGGCGAACGTCTGTTTGAACGCGGAGGATGGGGCGTCGGGTCCGCGATGTCCAGAGTGGCGGACGGCCTCAGGCGCTCCGCTTCTCGCTGTCGAGCGTCGCCATCTGCGGGGCCGGGTAACGCTCGCCGGCCGCGGCGTCCTTGGGGACCGCCCGTTCCAGGGCGGCGATCGCTTCGGGCGTCATGGCCGCGTCGAGGGCGCCCAGCGCTTCGGCCAGGCGGTCGCGGCGGCGCGCGCCGACCAGCGGGACGATGTCCTCGCCCTTGGCCAGCACCCAGGCGATGGCGGCCTGGGCAGGCGTCA